>NZ_JAFCLY010000027.1:0-117757 GCF_018130185.1 Bradyrhizobium sp. AUGA SZCCT0182
TTACGCCTCGACGACGGCGTGGATAAGCGTACGGCAAAACCGTGTGGTCCTGGCGCCCGTTGCAGGCGTCAAGCTGTTGGAGAAGCGCAAGCGGGAACGGCAGCGACGGAGTCAACCAAGAACTCGTCTCCGGGGAGATCACGGCATAAGCCGTAAAGCCATTGCGCAGGGAAGGCCGGGTGTTCTCCGCTGCCCTGTATGCTCGTGTGCACTTTGTTTTGTGCAAACCGCACGCGAGACCGCGGGTGCAGCGCGCACCCGGTCTTCCCTGCGCCCTCTGTTTGAAGAGGGCGGGAAGTTTCCAGCAAAGCTCGGGCGCAACGCGCCGCGAGATCGCAAACTCATATTCAGTGGGTCATCGTCCGCGAAGGCGGACGATCCAGTATTCCAGAGAAGCCTATGATAGAACCGAGAAGCCGCGGCGTACTGAATCCCCCGCTTTCGCGGAGGATGACAGCTTTCATCGGGGCGCGATGCGCCAACGCTCACGAACGAACTTCACTCCGCCGGCGCCTCGCCACCGGCCTGGCTTTGCCCGCGGCTCGCCAAGAATCCCAGCGCCAGTCCCCCGACCGCCAAAATCGGAATCAACTTCTTGATGCCGATCGCGCGCACCACCTGGATGCCGGCCGCGACCAGCATCGGATCGGCCAGCATGGTTTGGGCGGCGGATTTTGTCGTCTCCTTGACGCGCGTCTCGATCTGTTTCTTGCGCACTATATAGGAGATCGCCGCGATCATCGTCACCACGAAGAAGATGCCGGCGCCGGTCAGGCAAGCATAAACGGGGCCGTACTTCTCCAGCACGAAGATGAAGGCGGCCGCGCACAGAAACGATGTGGTGACGAGCAAAGCAACTGCGGCTGCTGCCGCGAGCGAGGTCAGCCGGAGCGCAGTGCCGGTCGAATCCTTGAAGTCATCGATCAGTCGCTGAAACATGGGCCCGCCTCGATCTGAAAAGAACATCAATAAAAGAAACGACCTCGCGCCAGCGCCGCGATCGGGAGATGAGGGCTGGCTTTCCGGCGCGGGTCATCATTGCCATCATCGCCGATTATCGGCGCCACATTGCGCCGAGCAGGAAGCCCACGCCCAGCGCAAGGCCTACCGTTGCCAGCGGCCGCTGCGTGATGACGTCTTCCAGCGATTCCTCGATCGAGGAGGCCGCATCCTGAGCCGCGTCCATCATGGCGCTGCCGCGCTCGGACATGTCGTCCACCGCCTGCTCCGCATTGGCGCGCGCCTGCTTGTAGCCGCGGCGGGCCTGCTTGCCCGCGGTGCCGGCAAAACTGTTGAGCGCATCGGTGATCTGGTCGGTGAGGGCTGCGATATCGTTTTTCACGGCGGTTACATCCTTTTCCAGGCGTTCGTAGGTCGCTTTATCCGTCAGGTTCTTTGCGGCGTCGCCATTCGTCATCGACATCAAAAGCTCCCGGGTACTAAATTTGCGTACCGAGGAAACGCCTGCCTGAAGCGGAAGTTCCTGCTGCGAAACCCTTTGATTCTAGGGCAACTGCGGCGAATTGACCGGCATCAGATGCTCCTTGAGGATCAGCGCGACGATCAGGATCGGCGACGCCAGGAACGCGCCCATCGGTCCCCACAGCCAGGTCCAGAATGCCAGCGCGATGAACACCGCCAGCGCGTTGAGCTCGAGCCTGCGGCCGACGATCGTCGGGGTGACGAAATGGCCCTCGAGGAAGGTCATCGCGGCAAACAGCAGCGGCGCGAGCAGCCCCGCGCTGATCGTCGGGAAGGCGACAAGGCCGACCACGATCAGCACGACGAACATCGCGACCGGTCCGATGATCGGAATGAAGTTCAGGGTCGCGGCCAGCGCACCGAGGCCGGCCGGATTAGGCATGCCCGTGACCGCGCATATGATGCCGGTTGCGATGCCGACGCCGACATTGATCATCGTCACCATCAGCAGATAGCTGCCCAGATGCTCCTCGATCTCATTGAGGATCCGCAGCGTTCGCAACCGCACCGGCCGGTCGCCGAAATTCATCACCATTGCCCGGCGCAGGTCCTTCCAGCTCGCGATGAACAGGATCAGGGTGGCGACGAACAGCAGGAACTCGGCGAGGGTCGGCGACAGGAATTCAAGCGTCGGCTGCACCCATTCGAATTTCGGCATGTGGAAGGTCGCCAGCGTGTCGGAGCTGCCGAGCATGCCTTGCAGCTGCTGCCACAGCGCCAGCGGCCTGTCGAAGACGTGCATTTTTTCCTTCAGCTGCGCCCCCAGTTCCGGAAGCTTGTTGCTCCATTCCATTACCGGCGATGCAATCAGGCCGACCATGAAGGCTGCGCCGGTGACGACGGCGGCCACGATCAGGACGGCGCCCAGCGCACGGGGAATACGATAGCGCTCGAGGAAACTCGCCGCCGGCGACAGCATCGTGCCGACGATGAATGCCATCGTGATCGGCAGGAAGAACGCTTTCGCGGCGTAGAGCACGGCGACGATGCAGATGATCAGCAGCGATACCAGCGAAAAGGCGACGATTTCGGCGCGGCTGATCAGCGGAGGCAATTCGACATTACTGTCGGGCAGCGGTTTGCCTTCCGGCGCATTGGCTTTCTGGCGGTCGCCCGGCGAAGTCCTTTGGTCAGAGGCCCTGTGGTCGGAGGACTTGTTGTCAGAAGGCTTGCGGTCGGATGGCTTGCGTTCGGTTGTCTTGTGCTCGCCTTGCGCCGGCTTTCGTTCCGACGGCTTGTTTTCATCGGACGGTGCCTTGGACGGTGCCTTGCGATCTTCAGGCGCCCTGCGTTCTTCAGGCAAAGGCTTGGGGGGCAATACGCGCACAACGGTTCTCCCCCGCGCGAGGCGGTGTTCACATGGCAGCCGCGACGTCGCCCCGCGAACCGTTCTCAACCGCCCTAACGAGCGCCGGGAGCAGAAGTTCCATCGCGGAAGCGTGAGCACGGGCGCGCTTGACAGCAGGCCTGTCAACGTGAGTCGCAGGGAACTGCACAGCCCCGGTCGCGTTGCCAATTCAGAGCATCACACGATGCGCATCCAACCGGGGCAGTCCCATGACACAGTCCTCTCATCGCCGGCGTCAGTCGCGCGTAACCCACGCGCTCGTCTTCATCAGCACCATGCTGCTGGCCCCCTCGGTATTTTCCAGCGCGGCGAGCGCACAGCTGCTGGGTTACGCGTCCACCCAGCCAAACTCGTTTCCCTCCGATGAGATGATGGTTGAGCCGGTAACGCCCGACGCGGGCGTCGTGCCGGAGCGGCTGCGCCGTGCCGTCGTCGCTTTCAACACGTCGGAGGCGCCCGGCACCATCGTGATCGATACCGGCAACACCGCGCTGTATTACGTGCTCGGTCAGGGCCGCGCCGTTCGCTACGGCGTCGGTGTCGGCCGCGAAGGCTTTACCTGGTCCGGCGTACAGACCATCAGCCGCAAGGCGGAGTGGCCGGATTGGCATCCGCCGGCCGAGATGATCGCGCGCCAGCCCTATCTGCCGCGCTTCATGGCCGGAGGCCCCGGCAATCCGCTCGGCGCCCGGGCGATGTATCTCGGCTCCAGCCAGTACCGCATCCACGGCACCAACGATCCCTCGACGATCGGCAAGTTCGTTTCCTCAGGCTGCATCCGCCTGACCAATGAGGACGTCAGCGATCTCTTCAGCCGGGTCGACGTCGGCACCAGGGTCGTGGTGCTGCCGAAGAATGCGCCGCGCATGGAAACGCGCACCACCATCAGCGTGCGGCCGGCGCGTCCGGCGGTGACGCCGCCGCCGTCGGGGCGGCAGGCAATGAATTTGACGGCGTCGCAGCTCAACTGAGCGGCCGAACGTAACGGGAGACGCGAATGGCCGTGAGTAGAATGGCAATCCTGGGCGCGGCGGCTTTGGCAGGCGCTGCCGCGCTGGCGCCTGCGGCGCAGGCCCAGGACTTCTTCTCGGCCCTGTTCGGCGGCATGGGCCGGGCGAGGGGCCCCCATATTTCGTTGCCGTTTGTGAACGACGGCGGACCGATGCCCCTTCAGCGCGGCGAGACGCGGCGTTATGGCGGCGGCGGTCAGGCGTTTTGCGTGCGTACCTGCGACGGGCGCTATTTCCCCGTGACGGCCTCCGACAATGCCAGCCGTGTGGCGTCCTGCGACAGCTTCTGCCCGGCCAGCGAGACCAAAGTGTTCTACGGCAGCAACATCGACAACGCCGCCGCCGAGAACGGAAAGCCCTATTCGGAACTGCCGAACGCGTTCCGCTATCGCAATGAGCTGGTGGCCGGGTGCACCTGCAACGGCAAGGATCAGACCGGGCTCGCGCCGGTCAAGATCGAGGCCGATCCGACCTTGCGCAAGGGCGACATCGTCGCCGGCGAAAACGGTTTGCTGGTGGCCGGCCGCAGCGCCGACAAGCGCGGCGCCGAGCTGAACTTCTCACCCGCCTCGGACAAGCTGCGCGCGAAGTATGAACGCGTGCCGGTAGTGGCGCGGGAGTGATGGCAGGGAATTACATTTTGGGGCGTGATATTTCAACGTCCGTCATGGCCGGGCTTGACCCGGCCATCCACGTCTTTGGTGTGGGTGGAAAAGTAAGTAGTGGATGCCCGGCACAAGGCCGGGCATGACGAGATCGTGGAGATGACTACGCCGCGCGGATCTTGCCGAGGAACTGAGTGACCTGAGTACCCAATTGCTTGCTCTGCGTTTCCAGCGTCTCGGAGGCGTGCTTGACGTCGTCGGCGGCGGCCGCTGCCGCGTCGGCGTCGGTCTTCACGCCCGAGATGTTGTCGGAGACGTTCTTGGTGCCCTGGGCGGCGAATTGCGTGCTGCGCGTGATCTCCTGCGTCGCGGCGCCCTGTTCCTGCACGGCGGCCGCAATCGCGGTCGCGACCTCGTTGACCTCGCCGATGATGCCGCCGATGCCCTTGATGGCCTCGATGGCCTCATTCGCGACTTTCTGAATGTCGGAGATCTGCTCCGAGATTTCCTCGGTCGCCTTCGCGGTCTGGCTTGCCAGCGATTTGACTTCGGAAGCCACCACCGCAAAGCCGCGGCCGGCTTCACCGGCGCGGGCGGCCTCGATGGTCGCGTTCAGCGCCAGCAAATTGGTCTGGGCGGCGATCGAGTTGATCAGCCCGACGACTTCGCCGATCCGGCCTGCCGATGTGGCAAGGCCCTGCACGGTGCCGTCGGTCTCACGCGCCTGGCTCACCGCGCGGCTGGCAATGCCGGCGGCGTGTGCCGCCTGCTGGCTGATGTCGTTTATCGAGGCGCTCAATTCTTCCGACGCGGCCGCGACCGTCTCGACGCTCATCGAGGCTTCGCTGGAGGCCTTTTCGGCCACCTCAACCCGCGCGTTGGTCTGGCGGGAAACCGCAGACAGGCCGTCCGAGGTGATCCGCATCTGACCGGACGCGTCGCCCAGCTGGTCGAGCGTCTGGCGAACCATGCTCTCGAATTCGCCGACATAGCTTTCGATCGCCTGCTGGCGCGTGGTAGCGCCGGCATTGCGTTCGCGCTCCTGCGCCTCGATCCGGACCTTGTCTTCGGCCTGCTGCTTGAACGTCTCCAGCGCGCCGGCGAGCGCACCGATTTCGTCCTTGCGCACCGCATAGCCGGTGTCGACCGTCAGGTCGCCGGCGGCGACTTTCAACATGGCGTCGCGCATATTGTGCAGCGGCTTGATGACGCGGCGGGTGACGAGAATCAACGCGCCGCACGTCAACACCAACGCGCCGACGAGCAGCACCAGTTGCACCACCAGCGCGCGGCGGGCCGAGGAATACTGCACCACGGTGTGGTCCCGGGCGGCGTCGAGCGCCGTTTCGGCGACCTTGACCGCGCTGCCGAGGCGCCCGACCGTAATCGGCGTCCACTGGTTTGCGGTCAGTTCGGGCTGCCCGCCGGCGACCATCGTCGTCATCAGGCGATCGCGCAAAGTGATGTAGTCCGGTTCGAAATAGGCGGTCTTGGTCGCGGCTATCGCGGCGACGAGCGCCGGCGGCAACTGCATTCCCGAGGCGGTCAGTTCCAGCGCGTTCCATGCGGCGTCGATGCCGCCAGAAAATTTCAGATATTTGAGCTGTGTTTCCGGCGCCGCCTTTCCTGCGGAGAGCCCGTTGGAAACCAGCAGCGATGCTTCGCCCGCGGTGTTGCGGAGCAGCCAGGCGACCTGCTTGATCGCCAGCAATTGGTCGATCATCGGGTCCTGATGGTTGACCACGGTGGAAAGCGCTGCGGACAATTTGTCGAGCGTCTCCAGCAGCGCGGTCGCGGTCTCCATGTATTCCTTGCCTTGCGTCGGACGGCGGGAGGCCTTCGGCTTGTTCACCTCGTCCCAGAATTCCTTCTGCTGCGTGCTCAGCTTCTTGAACAGACGATCGAGCTCAGGCACCAGTGTCTGGGCTTGCGCGAATTCGATGGACGGGAGCAGCGTCAGCGCGTTGCTCAAGGCGGGCATCTGCGTATCGCGGATGTTGCGCAGATATTTTTCGATATCGCTGTCCATCGGCGCATCGGCATTCAACAGCCGGTTGGTCGTGGAGCGGTCGGTGCGCAGATTATGCATCGCCTTGAACATATTGGCGGATGCGTCGGTGACCACCGAGATGCGGTTTGCCACCTGCAGGCGGCCCCAGGCATCCCAGGCGTTGAGCGAGAATCCCACCACGATGCAGAAGGCGGTGGCGAGGATGACGGTCTTCAGCAGCGTGGATACGGTCAGACGGTTCAACATGATGCTCCCCCAAGCTGCGGGGCATTTGGGGGGAAAAGGGTAAATACTTAGACAGCGCCCGCGCCGTAAAACTACGGAACCATTGAAATATTTGAGGTTTTTATGTCCGCCCGCAGGTTCCCGGGCCGGAACCCAAGTTGACGTGCCACGTTAACAAAACACTAACCGCGCTATTTCAGCCGAGGGGGCCCGCATGCTCGTCAGCGTACTCGTCACGTTTCTTGTCGTTATCCTCGTTCTCTATCTCATCAACCTGCTGCCGCTTGATGGCCGCGCCAAACAGATCGCGCGAGTCGTCGTGATCATCCTCGGCGTGATCTCGCTGTTGAAATACATCGCGGTGATCTAGCGACCGCCCAAACAAAAAGCCCCGGCGCTGCCGGGGCTTTTCATTTTGAGGATTCTATTTCAGTGTCCCGAACCAGTCGTCCACGTCCTTGCGGATCTGGTCCTTGGCGAAGCCATAGCGTTGCTGCAGCTTGCCTTCGAGTTGTTCACGACGGCCTTCGATCACATTGAGATCGTCGTCAGTGAGCTTGCCCCATTTCTCCTTGGCGGCGCCCTTGAACTGTTTCCAGTTTCCTTCAACCCGGTTCCAATCCATCGTCATTTCTCCCTGTGAGTTGAGATGAATTCTCAACGGGCGCACGATCCAAACGTTCCTGTGATGCGGCAAAGCGGCACCAGCCCTGCGACAGATCGCGCGCCGCCTCCCGTATTTAAACGGGGCGTCCGACCGGCTGCGGAACCGAGGTTGCATGCGAAGACAAACTGAACGTTAACGCGAATAGTCAATAGTCCTCGCGTTTCAAGCGAATTTAAGTTCGGCTCGCCAAGAGCGGAACCGGATCGATTTTTAGGAAACGTTGGCAATGAAGCTTCGTTTGACGATTACGCGCGCCATAGTCCTGTTCGGCCTTGTCACGGCAATCGGTCTTGGAGCCGTGGTGTTCACCGGCATCTTCGCGCTCAGCGAGGTCAAGGTCGGCGGACCCCTCTACAACAAGCTCAAGCTCGGCAACGATCTGATCGCCGACATCCTGCCGCCGCCGGAATATGTGATCGAATCCTATCTCGAAGCCACTCTTGCCCTGAACAATCCGGCTGAACTCGCCAACCGTCGCGAGCGGCTGAAGCAATTGAAAAAGGAATATGACGAGCGCCACGAGTTCTGGGTGAAGGCGGACCTCGAGCCTGGGGTCAAGGCCAAGTTCGTCATGGATTCGCATCGCGAGGTGCAGCGTTTCTGGAACGCCATCGAGCAGGCGTTCCTGCCGGCTCTGGCCAAGGCAGATGCCGCCGCCGCGGCAAAGGCGTATTCGGAAATCTCGGCCGCCTATCTGGCGCACCGCGCCCTGATCGACGAAATCGTCAAGAAGACCACTGACGACAACGCGGCCATCGAAACTGCCGCGACCCAGCGTGTCGGCACGTTCAACGTTATTCTGTGGGGCATCTCGGCCCTGGTCTTCCTGATCATTGGCGGCGGCCTTGTCGGCGTTGGCCTCGGTGTGATCCGGCCGATGACCCGCATGACCGGCGTGATGGCACGGCTCGCCGGCGGCGGATTGGACATTGAAATACCGTCCCTCAAACGAACGGATGAAGTCGGCGCCATTGCCCGCGCCGTCCAGGTGTTCAGGGAAAACGCGCTGCGCGTTCAGGCCATGGAATCCGAGAAGGCCGGCCTCAAGCTCAGGGCGGAGGAAGAACGCAAGCTGGCGATGAGCCAGGTCGCCGACGGCTTCGAGCAGGCGATCGGCAAGATCATCGAGGCCGTATCAACGGCCTCTTCCGAAATCGAACTCGCCGCCGGCAGCCTGACCAGGACGGCCGAAACCAGCCATAAGCATACGGCAGAGGCGGCATCCGCTTCCGACCGTTCATCGGCCAATGCGCAATCGGCGGCTGCCGCTTCGGAGCAGATGGCTTCCTCGGTGACCGAAATCGGCCGCCAGGTGAAGCAATCGGACGACATCACCCATGCAGCCGTGCGTCAGGCCGAACAGACCAATGAGCGGATCGCGGAACTGTCGCAGGCGGCCGGCCGCATCGGCGAAGTCGTCAAGCTGATCGCGGCGGTGGCCGAGCAGACCAACCTGCTGGCGCTCAATGCGACCATCGAAGCGGCGCGCGCCGGCGAGGCGGGTCGCGGCTTTGCGGTGGTGGCTTCCGAGGTCAAAGCGCTTGCCGCCCAAACCGCCAAGGCGACCGAGGAAATCGGCGCCCAGATCACGCAGATGCAGTCGGCAACGGAGCAGTCAGTGTCCGCGATCAAGGCGATCGGCGGCACGATCGGGCAGATCTCCCAGATTTCAACGGCGATCGCCGCCGCCGTCGAACAGCAGGGCACCGCGACGCAGGAGATCGCGCGAAACGTCCAGCAAGCCGCTCAGGGCGCCATCGAAGTTGGCGGTTGCCTCGCCGATGTCAGCCGAGGTTCGGCCGACACGCAGGCGGCGGCCGAACAGGTTCATGGTTCCGCCCGTTCGCTCTCGCAGGAAGGCCATTCCCTCAAGCTCGAAGTCGGGAAATTCCTGCATACGATACGCGCGGCCTGATATCCGGATGGAGCTCAGGCCGGCCGGTCAGCCGGCCGCCTTGGCTTCGCGGCGGCGGGCGGTGAGGATGTATTCGGTGTAGCCGTTCGGCTGCTCGCGGCCCTTGAACACCAGGTCGCACGCCGCCTTGAAGGCGATGCCGTCGAAGCCGGGCGCCATCGGCTTGTACAGCGCATCGCCCTTGTTCTGGCCGTCGACGACGACCGCCATGCGCTTCAGCGACTCCATCACCTGATCCTTGGTGATGACGCCCTGATGCAGCCAGTTCGCCAGATGCTGGCTGGAAATGCGCAAGGTCGCGCGGTCTTCCATCAGGCCGACGTCGTGGATATCAGGCACCTTGGAGCAGCCGACGCCCTGGTCGATCCAGCGCACCACATAGCCCAAAATGCCCTGGCAGTTGTTGTCGATCTCCTGCTTCACGTCGTCGGGGGCCCAGTTCGACTGCGACACCGGAATGGTGAGGATGTCGGAAAGTTTCGCGCGCTGGCCGCCCTTGGCGAGCTCCTGCTGGCGCGCCTGTACGTTGATCTGATGATAATGCAGCGCGTGCAGCGTGGCGGCGGTCGGTGACGGCACCCAGGCGGTGGTGGCGCCGGCCTGCGGATGGCCGAGCTTCTGCGTCAGCATGTCGGCCATCTTGTCGGGGGCTGCCCACATGCCCTTGCCGATCTGGGCATGGCCGGGCAGGCCGTCGATCAGGCCCATGTCGACGTTCCAGTCTTCATAGGCCTTGATCCAGGGCTGCGCCTTCATGTCGTTCTTGCGGATCATCGGACCCGCTTCCATCGAGGTATGGATCTCGTCGCCGGTGCGGTCGAGGAAGCCGGTGTTGATGAAGCAGATCCGCTTCGAGGCGTTCTGGATGCAGGCCTTGAGGTTGACCGTGGTGCGGCGCTCCTCGTCCATGATGCCGACCTTCATGGTGTTCTCGGGCAGCGACAGCATCTTCTCGACCTCGCCGAACAATTCGCAGGTCAGCGCGACCTCGTCGGGGCCGTGCATCTTCGGCTTGACGATGTAGACCGAGCCGGTGCGGCTGTTCTTGGTCTTCGAGCCGCCCTTGAGATCGTGGATCGCCAGCAGGCCGGCGACGGCGGCATCGAGCAGGCCTTCGGGAATCTCCTCGCCCTTTGAGTCCAGCACGGCGTCGGTGAACATGTGATGGCCGACATTGCGCATCAATAGCAGGCTGCGGCCGTGCAGCGTGAGGTCCTTGCCGTCGGCCGTCTTGTAGACGCGGTCGGGGTTGAGCGAACGCTTGAGCGTCTTGCCGCCCTTGTCGAAATCCGCCGACAGCGTGCCGTCCATCAGGCCGAGCGTGTTGCGATAGACCAGCACCTTGTCCTCGGCATCGACGGCGGCGACGCTGTCTTCCATGTCGAGGATGGTCGAGACCGCCGATTCCAGGATCATGTCGGCGACACCGGCAGGATCGTCCTTGCCGATGGTGCTGCTGCGATCGATTTTGATTTCGACATGCATGCCGTTGTTGACCAGCAGGATCGCGGTCGGCTCGGCAGCGTCGCCCAGATAGCCGGCGAACTGTTCGGCCGACTTCAGCGCGGTGGCGTTGCCGCTCTTCAGTTTGACCGCGAGCTGGCCGGCGATCACGCTGTAAGACGTCACGTCGGTGTGGCTGCCGGTCGCGAGCGGCGCGGCGGCGTCGAGGAACGCCTTGGCCTTGGCGATCACCTTGTCGCCGCGCGCCTTGTTGTAGCCGCGGCCAGCCTCGCTCGCCTCGTGCGGGATCGCATCCGTGCCGTAGAAAGCATCATACAGGCTGCCCCAGCGGGCATTCGCCGCGTTCAAGGCATAGCGGGCGTTGGTGAGGGGGACGACGAGCTGCGGTCCGCAGATCTTGCCGATTTCCTCGTCGACATCAGCGGTTTCGACCTTGTGGGTCGCGGGCTCCGGCAAGAGGTAGCCGATCTCCTTGAGGAAGGACGTATAGGCGTTCATGTCGAACGCCTTGCCCTTGTTGGCGCGGTGCCAGCCGTCGATCTTGGCCTGCAGTGCGTCGCGGACGGCGAGCAGTTCGCGGTTTTTCGGTCCCAATTTGGCGATGATGGCGGCAAGCCCGGCCCAGAATGCGTCGGGGGAAATCCCGGTTTTGGGGGTCGCCTCCTTGGCGATGAAATCGAACAGTTCAGGGGCGATCTTCAATCCGTGGGCATCGACACGATTCATGATGGGCTTTCTCGGGGTAGAAACGGCGAACAGGAAGGCGTTTTCAGTGTGAAAACAGCAAAAAGCGCGCCAAAAGGGGCGGCGTCGGCCGCCCTTTTAGCGCTAAAGCCGGGTCGATGAGAAGGCCCCAAAAAGCCTAGATATTGGCCGCCAGGTCCACCAGTTCGTCGAACAAAACGCCGGTCTCGGCCAGCATCCGTTCAATCGCGTCGGTGGCATCGGCCACCGTCCGGGTTGAGGTGTCGATCGTCAACTCGCAACTAGCCGGCGGCTGATAGTCGTTGGTGATCCCGGTGAACGAGGGGAGCGTGCCAGCACGGGCCTTGGCATAGTGGCCTTTGGGATCGCGGCTCTCGCACACCTCGGCAGGAGCGGCGACGTGGATTTCGCGGAAGGCGGTATCGGCGATGCGGCGCGCCACTGCGCGATCCGCAATCGCGGGCGAAACCGCGGCGACGATCGCGACGTGGCCGTTGCGCGCCAGATGGGTGGCGACTTCCGCGAGGCGGCGAATGTTTTCGCTGCGGTCCTGCGGCGAAAAGCCGAGATCGTTGTTGAGGCCGGCACGCAGGGTGTCGCCATCAAGCAGGATCGGTGAACCGCCGCGAGAGAACAGCCGGCGCTCCAACGCGCGGGCCAGCGTCGATTTTCCGGAGCCGGGCAGGCCCGTCAGCCAGATTACCGCGCCGTTATGGTGATAGCGCGCCGAACGCTCCTCGGGACGCAGCGCGGACTCAACGGGAACGATGTCGATCGGGACAGCGCGTTGTCCGGCGTCGACCGACAGCACGAGGCCGCCGCCGGCAATGCGGCCATTGACCTCGATCACCAGCCGTCCGGTGCGCGGATTGTCCTGATAGGGGTCGGCCGCAACCGGCTGCGCCAGCGAGATGTCGATTTCGCCAACGTGATTGCGCGCGATCGACTTGGTCTCCGCATTGGAGAGTTCGCCGGGATCCACCGCCTTCTCGATCGCGACCACCTGGGCGCGGCTTTCGCGGGTGCCGAGGCGGATCAGGATCTGCTCGCCCTTGGCGAGCGGCTTGTCGTGCAGCCAGAAAATCCGGGCGCGAATCCGCCGCGTGTCGCGCGGGGTCGCGCCGGCATGTGCGATCACGTCGCCGCGTTCGATGAACAATTCGCGGTCGAGCGTGATGCCGACCGAGCGGCCGGCGCCGTGGCTGCCGTTGACCGGGGTCACCGGCCAGCTCTCGACGGTTTTGATCTTCGCGATCTTGCCGGCGGGCATGATGACGATCTCATCGCCGGCGCTGAGGCTGCCGGATTCGATGCGGCCGGCGACGATGCGGCGATCGTCGAATTTGTAGATCGCCTGCACCGGCAGCCGCAGCGCGAGCTGCTCCAGCGGCCGGGCCGGCTCGAGCGCATCGAGCGCCTCGACCACGCTCGGCCCCTGGTACCAGGAGATCCGTGGCGTGCGTTCGGCAACGCCGTCGCCGTCGCGCGCGGAAATCGGAATCACCGCCGATGGCGTCACGCCGAGGCCGATCAGATGCGCCGAAATCTCGTCGCTGATCTCCTTGAAACGTTCCGCGCTGAAGTCGACCCGGTCCATCTTGTTGACGACGATGGCGACCTGCTTGATGCCGAGCAGATGCAACAGATAGCCGTGCCGGCGGGTCTGGTCGCGCACGCCTTCCAGCGCGTCGATGATCAGCACCGCGCCGTCGGCCTGCGAGGCGCCGGTGATCATGTTGCGCAGGAATTCGGCGTGGCCGGGCGCATCGATCAGCACGACGTCGCGCGACATGGTGCGAAAGCGGATCTGCGTGGTGTCGATGGTGATGCCCTGGTCGCGTTCGGTTTGCAGCGCATCCAGCAGAAACGACCATTCGAACGGCATGCCGCGCCGCGCGCTGACGGCTTTGAGCATTTCCAGCTTGCCCTCGGGCAGGCTGCCGGTTTCATGCAGCAGGCGGCCGACGAGGGTGGATTTGCCATGGTCGACATGGCCGACGATGACGATGCGAATCTGTGGCCGCGTCGTGCCGTTGGGTGTCGCCAATACGCTTGAGGGGAGGATCATGTTCATCGCAGCACTCACACCTAATGTCCGTCAGAGATAGCCGGCGACACGCAGCCGCTCGAATGCATCTTCGGTTTCGTGATCGAGCGCGCGGCCCGCACGTTCCGGCACCTTGGTGCCGTCGAGTTCGGTCAGGATCTCATCGATGCTGGAAGCGGTCGACGCCACCGGATTGGTGATGTCCTGATCGCCCAGCGAGCGATAACGCTTGCCGTCCTTCGACAGGTACAGCGGGATGATCGGAATGTTCTCGCGCTTGGTGTAGGCCCAGATGTCGGCCTCGGTCCAATGCAGGATCGGGTGGATGCGCAAATGCGCGCCTTGCGGCGGCGAGGCGTTGAAATGGTCCCAGAATTCCGGGGGCTGATCGCGCACATCCCAGCCGCCTTCGAGGCCGCGCGGCGAGAACACACGCTCCTTGGCGCGGGTGGCTTCCTCGTCGCGGCGAATGCCGGCGATCAATCCGTCAAAACCGTATTTGGTCAGCGCCCATTTCAGGCCTTCGGTCTTGCGGGCGGCGGAACGCGCGGCCGGCGGCAGTGTCGGATCGACGGCGTCGATCGACGGGCAGGGCTCGATCTTGAGATCGAGTTCCCATTCCTTGCCGAAGCGATCGCGGAACGCATACATCTCGGCAAATTTCTTGCCGGTGTCGACATGCAGGGCCGGGAACGGCACGCGGCCGAAGAAGGCCTTGCGCGCCAACCAGATCATGACGTTGGAATCCTTGCCCAGCGACCACAGCAGCGCCAGCTTCTTCAACCGCGCGAAGGCTTCGCGCAGGATGTAGATGCTCTGCGCCTCGAGTTCGTCGAGATGGTCCATCGAGGGCGGCGGCAGCTGCCCATGGGCCAGAACTTTGGGCGCGGATGAGGCCTGGTTGAAGGCCGCGGGCTGTAACCCGTGTCCGCCGGATTCCTTGTTGAGAAGATGCATCTCTTGGCCTTGGACTTGAGAGTGGAAAAATTCTAAAGTTGCGCTGCAAAAGAGAAGGAATAATTTTCTCTTTTTTGGCCTTGATCCAGAGATAAATAGAAAATAATTTCAGTCAACCCCAAATTTGGGGAAGCGAGTATCTGATGCGCTATCTGCCTGTGTTTCTTGATCTGCAAAGCGGCAAGGTGCTGCTCGTTGGAGCGGGCGACCTCGCACGCGCCAAATTGCGGTTGCTCGCCGCTGCCGGTGCGCAGGTCCGCTGGTTCGCGACCGACGGCGATCATGATCTCTCCGGCATTGCCGCTGAGGACGTGGCGCGGATCGAGCCTGATGCCGGCGATCCGCTCACGGCCGATCTGTCCGGGGTGATCGCGATCCTCTGCGCCGGCGCCGGCGACATTGGCGTGGCGATGTCGGCACGCGCCAAGGCGGTCGGACTGCCCGTCAATGTGATGGACGACCTCGTCCATTCGACTTTCATCTTTCCCGCCATTGTCGATCGCGGCGACGTCGTCGTTGCCGTCGGCACCGGCGGCACCTCGCCGGTCGTGGCGCGCCGCGTGCGCGAGTCTATCGAGGCTGTCCTGCCGGCGCGGATCGGCGACCTCGCCAGCTTCATCGGCGGCTTTCGCAAAGCGATGCATGCGCGCATCCCCGAATTTTCGTTGCGCCGCCGTTTCTGGGAACGCGTGATCGACGGACCGATCGGCGCGCTGGTCTTGGCCGGGCGCAAGGACGAAGCCGAAAAGGAACTGCAGGCGATCGCGAACCCTTCCGCTTTCGCCGGCGCCAATGATCAGGGCAAGGCCGATGGCCGGGTGACGCTGGTCGGCGCCGGGCCGGGCGATCCGGACCTGCTCACCATCAAGGCGCTGCGCGCGCTGCAGGACGCCGACGTCGTGTTCTACGACGAACTGGTATCGCCGGAGATTCTCGATCGCGTGCGCCGTGATGCCTCGCGCATTCCGGTCGGCCGCCGCGTCGGCAAGCCCGGTATCGGCCAGGATGCGATTAACAAATTGCTGATCGAGGCAGCGAGATCAGGACAACGCGCGGTGCGGCTGAAGGGCGGCGATCCCTTCATCTTCGGCCGCGGCGGCGAGGAAATCGAAGTGTTGCGCGCGGCCGGCGTCGCCTATTCGGTGGTGCCGGGCATCACCGCTGGATTGGGCGCCGCGGCGCAATTCGAAGCGCCGCTGACCTATCGCCACGAGGCGCTGCGCATCACCTTCCTCACCGCGCACAAGGCGAGGGACGCCGAAACCGTCGACTGGTCGGTGCTGACAGACAAGAAGATGACCATCGTGGTCTATATGGGCATGACCGCGGCACCCGCGATCCGTGCGGGCCTGCTCGCCGCCGGACGCTTGCCGCAAACGCCGGTCGGCGTGTTCGCGCGGGTGACACGGCCGGACGCCCAGGCGGTGGTCGGCACGCTCGAACATTTGCCGGCGCTGGTCGAACAAATCGACGGCGGTCCCGCCGTCCTCATCATCGGCGACGTGGTTGCGCATTCCGCACCGTGGCGCCTTGCTAGTTCAAACCTTGCCGATCTCGATCAAGTGATCTCCGAATTGAGGGATGCTGCAGAATGACTTCTCCGTTACAACAAAAGATCAAGATCACGGGGCCTTCGATGGTCACCGCCAACCGTACCTGGGATGGCGTCGTGATCTATCGCACCGCGCAGCAAGGCTGGTCGGCGAACCTGTCGGACGCCGCGATCGTGCGCACCTCGGATGAGGCGCGGACACTGCTTGGTGAAGCCACCGCCGATGACGTCGGCGCGATCGGCCCCTATATCGCGCCGGTCGAGCTCAAGGACGGCGGCGAAATCAAGCCCGGCAATCTCCGCGAACATATCCGGTCGGAAGGCCTCACCATCGATCTGCTTCCGGTTCCGGCGTAAGGCGCATCCATCATGTACGCATATGACGAACTCGATCGCACGCTGATCAACGAACGCGTGTCTGAATTCCGCGACCAGGTGAAGCGCCGTCTCTCCGGCGAACTCACCGAGGACGAATTCAAGATGCTGCGCCTGCAGAACGGCGTCTATCTGCAACTGCACGCCTACATGTTCCGCGTCGCGATTCCCTACGGCACGCTGTCGTCCAAGCAGTTGCGCGCGCTGGCCCGCGTCGGACGCCGCTACGACCGCGGCTATGGCCATTTCACCACAAGGCAGAACATCCAGTTCAACTGGATCAAGCTGGCCGAATTGCCGGACGCGCTGGCGGACCTTGCCGAGGTCGGCATCCATGCGATGCAGACGTCCGGCAACAACATGCGCAACGTCACCTCGGACCAGTGGGCCGGCGTCGCGCCGGGCGAGGTCGAGGATCCCCGCATCTGGTCGGAAATCCTGCGCCAGCACACCACGCTGCATCCGGAATTCTCGTTCCTGCCGCGCAAGTTCAAAATCGCCATCACGGCATCCGAGCACGACCGCGCCGCGATCAAGGTGCACGACATCGGGCTCCGCCTGTACAAGAACGCGGAAGGCGAAACCGGCTTCGAGGTGCTGGTCGGCGGCGGTCTCGGCCGCACGCCGTTCATCGGCAAGACCATCAAGCCGTTCGTGCACGGCCGCGACATCCTGAGCTATGTCGAGGCGATCCTGCGCGTCTACAACCAGTACGGCCGCCGCGACAACATCTACAAGGCCCGCATCAAGATTCTGGTGCACGAGCTCGGCATCGAGAAGTTCGCGCGCGAGGTCGACGACGAATGGAAGCAGATGGGCGACGTCGGATTGACGCTCGACCATTCCGTCATCGAGGAGGTGCGTTCGCGCTTCTCCTATCCGGCCTATGAGAAGCTGCCGCACATGCCGGACGAGCTGAAACAGGCCGCACATGATCCGCTGTTCGAGCGCTGGCGCAGGAACTCGGTGTTCCCGCACAAGGTCCAGGGCTATTCGATCGTGACGCTGTCGCTGAAGCCGGTGGGCGCACCGCCCGGCGACGCCACCTCCGACCAGATGGACGCGGTCGCCGATCTCGCCGACCGATATTCCTTCGGCGAAATCCGCGTCGGCCACGAACAGAATCTGTGCCTGCCGCATGTCGCCAAGCGCGACCTGCCGCAGCTATGGAAGGCGCTCGACCGCATTGGGCTCGCCACGCCGAACGTCAATCTGGTCACCGACATCATCGCCTGCCCCGGGCTGGATTATTGCTCGCTGGCCAATGCGCGCTCGATCCCGATCGCGCAGGAGCTGACCCGTCGCTTCGCCAATCACGACACCGCCGAGATGATCGGCCGGCTGCACATCAACATTTCCGGCTGCATCAACGCCTGCGGACATCACCACGTCGGCCATATCGGCATTCTCGGCGTCGAGAAGAACGGCGAGGAGTATTACCAGATCACGATCGGCGGGCGCGCCGACGAGGGCGCGCAGATGGGTACGCTGATCGGCCCGGCGATTCCCTATGCGGAAGTCGCCGACGTGATCGAGGATATTGTCGAAGCCTATCTCGCACTGCGCGACCGCCCCGAGGAGTTGTTCGTGGATGCGGTGAAGCGCCTGGGTGTCGAGCCATTCAAGGAGCGGGTCTATGCCACTCGTTAAGCAGGGTAGAATCACCACCGATCTGTTCGCCCATGTTGCCGACGGCGCCGAGTTGCCGGGCGATGGCGCGATCCTCATTCCGGCGGCGCGGTTCCTGGAGGATCCGGAAACCCTTCTCAAGCGCGCCGGCAAGGTCGGCGTGATCTGGCCGAACAACCGCGACCTCGACGAGCTCGTGCCGTATCTCGGCCGGCTGGCCGCGGTGGCGCTGGTGTTTCCCTCGTTTCGCGACGGCCGCGCCTACAGCCAGGCGCGCCTGCTGCGCGAGCGTCACGGCTTCGACGGCGAATTGCGTGCCACCGGCCAGGTGCTGCGCGACCAGTTCGTGTTCATGCTGCGCGCCGGCTTCGACACGTTCGAGGTCAGGAAGGACAGCGACGCCGAGGCGTTTGCCTCTACCGCAAAAAGCTATTCGGTGTTCTACCAGCCGACCGGCGACGGCCGCCTCACCGCGCTGCATCGGCGGATGCAGTTGCGTCATTCGGAGAGTGCCGGCCAGTGAACGCGCTCGTACCTCAGTCAGTGATAGAGAAAGCTTTGGACCTGCCGCCGGCGCAGGCGCTCGATCGTGCGCTCCGCAGCGCCTCATCAGCGGAAGTCATTGAAGCGGCGTTGAAGACCGTCGGCCGCGAGAAGTTGGCGGTGGTCTCGTCGTTCGGCACCGAATCGGCGGCACTGCTCAAGGTGATGGCAGACGTCGATCCGGCGATTCCCGTGATCTTCCTCGACACCGGCTGGCTGTTCGAGGAGACGCTGGCCTATCGCGACACGTTGATCGCAACGCTCGGCCTGCGCGACGTCCGCTCGATCAAGCCGCTGGAAGAAACTTTGTCGCGCGCGGATCCGGACCGCGAATTGTGGTTCTCCGATCCCGACGCCTGCTGCCGTATCCGTAAAGTCGAGCCGCTGGCGCGGGCGTTGGCGCCGTTCTCGGCCTGGATCAACGGCCGCAAGCGCTTCCAGGGCGGCCAGCGCGCCGAGATGGCGGTTGTCGAAGACGACGGCGCCAGGCTGAAATTCAACCCGTTCGCCAATGTCGCGCGCGAAGACATCGAGGCGATCTACCAGCTTTCGAAATTGCCGCCGCATCCGCTGGTGGCGTCGGGCTACCTGTCGGTCGGATGCATGCCGTGCAGCAGCCGGACCTCGCCTGATGAAGACGCGCGTGCCGGTCGCTGGCGCGGAAGAGCCAAGACAGAATGCGGCATCCACACGATCAAGACTTCATAGGACAATGACGCTGCACCGCCGCAAACAATGAAATGCGGTTTCGTTGACTAAAGGCCACTTCGCCGCGAGTTATGTCCGGTGTGCTGCGATGATATCCTTCATCAGGCCGAATGGAGATTGAGATGTTCCGTCGTATTCTGCCCCTCGTCGCGGGACTGCTCTGGGCAGGTTCTGCGCTCGCCGCCGATGTGTCGCTGCTCAACGTGTCCTACGATCCGACGCGCGAGCTCTATGCCGATTTCAACAAGGCGTTCATTGCCGCTTACAGTAAGGAAACCGGCAAGAGCGTCGAGATCAAGCAGTCGCACGGCGGCTCCGGCTCGCAGGCGCGTTCTGTGATCGACGGGTTGCAGGCGGATGTGGTCACGCTGGCGCTGGCCTATGATATCGATGCGATCGCCGGCAAGGGCCTGGTGGCGCCGGATTGGCAGAAGCGCCTGCCGCTCAACGCCTCGCCCTACACGTCGACGATCGTGTTTCTGGTGCGCAAGGGCAATCCCAAGGCCATCAAGGATTGGGACGATTTGATTAAACCCGGCGTCAGCGTCATCACGCCGAACCCGAAAACGTCGGGCGGAGCGCGCTGGAACTATCTGGCGGCATGGGGCTATGCCGAGAAAAAATTTGGCTCGTCCGACAAGGCCAAAAAATTCGTCGGCGATCTCTTCAAGAACGTGCCGGTACTCGATACCGGCGCACGGGGCTCGACCGTGACCTTCGTCGAGCGCGGTGTCGGCGACGTGCTACTGGCGTGGGAGAACGAGGCTTTCCTGGCGCAGCGCGAATTCGGCAAGGACAAGTTCGAGATCGTCTCGCCGCCGCTGTCGATCCTGGCCGAGCCGCCGGTCTCCGTGGTCGACAAGGTGGCCGACAAGAAAGGCACCCGCGCGGCGGCTGAAGCCTACCTGAAATACTGGTATACCAAGGAAGGTCAGGAAATCGCCGCACGCAACTCCTACCGTCCGCGCGATTCGGAGATCGCCAAGGAATACGAAAAATCTTTCGCCAAGGTCGAACTTTTCACCATCGACGACGTTTTCGGTGGTTGGGCAAAGGCGCAGAAGGAACATTTCGCCGAAGGCGGTATCTTCGACCAGATCTACAAGAACTGATCTGGGACGATTTACCGAGCAATCAGGGGGACTTGTGAGCATAGCGGTGGCACGGCGGAGCAGCTTGCCGGGGTTTGGTCTCACCATGGGACTGACCCTGACATGGCTCTCCATTATTATCCTGTTGCCGCTGGCCGGCCTGTTCCTTAAGACGTTCGAGCTCAGCCTCGATCAGTTCTGGGGCATCATCACCAGCCGCCGCACGCTCAATGCGCTGAAGATCTCGTTCGGGCTTTCGTTTCTCGCCGCCCTGGTCAATCTGGTGATGGGGACCATCATCGTCTGGGCGCTGGTGCGTTATCGCTTTCCCGGCCGCCGGCTGTTCGACGCCATCGTCGACATCCCCTTTGCGCTGCCGACCGCGGTCGCCGGCGTCGCGCTCACGCAACTGTTTGCGCAAAAAGGCTGGCTCGGTGCGCCGCTGGCCGAACTCGGCATCAAGGTCGCGTTCACGCCGATCGGGATCTTCATCGCGATGGTGTTCATCGGCATTCCCTTTGTGGTCCGGACCGTGCAGCCTGTCCTGATCGATCTCGACGTCGAAATCGAGGAGGCGGCGGCAAGCCTCGGGGCCAACCGCTGGCACACCGTGTTCAGGGTGATCCTGCCGAGTTTGATTCCGGCGCTGTTGACCGGATTTGCGCTGGCGTTCGCGCGCGCGGTCGGCGAATACGGCTCCGTCATCTTCATTGCCGGCAATCTGCCGAACGTGTCGGAAATCGCGCCTCTTCTGATCGTGATCCGGCTCTCCGAGTTCCGCTACGCCGATGCGACCGCGATTGCGGTTGTCATGCTGCTGGCGTCGTTCCTGATCATCTTCGCGGTCAATCGCCTGCAGCGCTGGGCCCAAACCCGTATTCCGGCGCATTGAGGGACTGATGTCGACGCAATCGAGTGTGGTGACGTCAGCGACCGAGTTACGGGCCTATGCCCCGACGGCGGACCTCACCGTTTCCCCGCCGCCTTCGCGCATCGAGCGTGCGCGCCCGCGCACCGGGACATCGCCGGACAATCTGCGTACCGAGCCTGGGCCGGTCCGTTTCATCATCATCACCCTTGCGGTTACCTTCCTGTCGGTGTTCGTCGTGCTGCCGCTGGTCGTGGTGTTCGCAAGCGCCTTTTCCAAAGGCATCGGCGCCTACCTGGCGGCGCTGGCCGAACCGGAGGCGCTTTCCGCGATCAAGCTGACGCTGCTGGTGGCGGCGATCTCCGTCACCCTCAATCTGGTGTTCGGCGTGATTGCGGCCTGGGCGATCGCCAAGTTCGATTTCACCGGCAAGACCTTCCTGATCACGCTGATCGATCTGCCTTTCTCGGTCAGCCCCGTGATCTCGGGTCTCGTTTTCGTGCTGCTGTTCGGCGCGCAGGGCTTTTTCGGCACATGGCTGCAGGCGCATGACATTCACATCCTGTTCGCCGTGCCCGGCATCGCACTGGCGACCATCTTCGTGACGTTTCCCTTCGTGGCGCGGTCGCTGATCCCGCTGATGCAGGAGCAGGGCACCCAGGAGGAGGAGGCGGCGATCTCGCTCGGTGCGTCAGGCCTGCAGACCTTCTTCCGCGTCACCCTGCCCAATATCAAGTGGGGCCTGCTGTACGGCGTATTGCTGTGCAACGCGCGCGCCATGGGCGAGTTCGGCGCGGTGTCGGTCGTGTCCGGCCATATCCGCGGCGAGACCAACACCATGCCGCTGCTGGTCGAAATCCTCTATAATGAATATCAATTCGTGGCGTCGTTCGCGATTGCGTCATTGCTGGCGATGCTGGCGTTGATCACGCTGGTCGTGAAGACCGTTCTCGAGCGACGTCTGGACGAAGGACAGGAACCGCGTGACCATTGAAGTCAAAAACATCGTCAAGAAGTTCGGCAGCTTCGCTGCGCTCGACAATGTCGACCTGAAAGTCGACCAGGGCGAATTGCTGGCGCTGCTCGGCCCCTCCGGCTCGGGCAAGACCACGCTGCTGCGGATCATCGCCGGGCTCGACTGGCCGGATGCCGGCGAGGTGTTGATCGACGGCGAGAACGCGCTGGCGCGCGGCGCCAGCGAGCGCCACGTCGGTTTCGTGTTCCAGCATTACGCGCTGTTCCGCCACATGACGGTGTTCGAAAACGTCGCCTTCGGCCTGCGGGTGCAGCCGCGCGCCATCCGCAAGGACGAAGCCACCATCCGCGCCCGCGTCAAGGAATTGCTGGATCTGGTGCAGCTCGACTGGCTGTCCGACCGCTACCCCAGCCAATTGTCCGGCGGCCAGCGCCAGCGCATTGCTCTGGCGCGTGCACTTGCGATCGAGCCGCGCATCCTGCTGCTCGACGAGCCGTTCGGCGCGCTCGACGCCAAGGTGCGCAAGGAATTGCGGCAATGGCTGCGCTCGCTGCATTCGGAAATCCACGTCACCTCGATCTTCGTCACCCACGATCAGGAAGAGGCGCTCGAAGTCGCCAACCGCGTGGTGGTCATGGACAAGGGCCGGATCGAGCAGATCGGCACGCCCGGCGAGGTCTATGATCACCCGGCGACCGCGTTCGTGCATGGCTTCATCGGCGAGTCGATCGTGCTGCCGGTGGATGTCAGCGGCGGTTCGGTGCGGCTCGGCGGGCGGCCGCTCAATATCGCCGCCAATGGCGCGGCTTCCGGGGCCTCGAAACTGTTCGTCCGGCGCCATGACATGCAGATCGGGCCGGCCGGTTCCGGATCGCTGGAGGGCGCGGTGCGCCATGTCCGTTCGTTTGGTCCGATCCAGCGGGCCGAGGTGGCGCTGTCCGGCGGCGAGGGCAAGACCATCATCGAGATCGACGCCCCCCGTGACCGGGAACTCCAGGCCGGCGAAATCGTCAGCCTGCAGCCCCGCCGCTACCGTATTTTTGCGGCCCAGGATTGAGGACGAAATCGTCATTCCGGGGCGCGAAGCGAACCCGGAATCTCGAGATTCCGGGTTCGTTCGCTTCGCTCACGCCCCGGAATGACGGCTAGAATTAGCCCCGCGTTCACCATTCAGCCACGGTTGGTATGCAACAACTGCGTGACATCACGGGGGTTGATTCATGCGCGCCGCGGCCGCGATAGCTGGACTTTTGTTGCTGGGCGGCTGCATGGCCGACACCGCCAGGGCGCCGGACCAGCCGACCATGTATCTCAGCATGGCCAATGGCGGCGCCACGCTGGATCCGCAGGCCGCGGCTTCGATTATTTCGCTCTACCGCCAGAACAACGGCCTTGCCGCCGTGGCTGTTGACCCTGACCTGATGAAACTCGCCGAAGCGCAATCTCAGGCCATGGCGAAACGCAACAAGCTCGATCATGACGTCAAGGGCCCGCTGGAAAAGCGCCTCGGCGCTTCCGGATATCCGGCCAAGCTGGCGGTTGAAAACGTGTCGGCCGGCTATCACACGCTGGCGGAAGCGTTTTCGGGCTGGCGCGACTCGCCGCCGCACAAGGCCAACATGCTCAAGAACGGTGTCACAAAATTGGGCATCGCGGCGATTTATGCTCCCAACACCAAGTACAAGGTGTTCTGGACGCTCATTCTGGCGTCAACCTAGAACCTGATAAATTAGGCGTGATCTTTGCTTGGGTCTCGCCGATTGACGCCGTCGCGAACTGCCGCCACGGTACCAACGCTATTGCCCTCTAGTTGGCGGTCACGATGGACAGTTCCGGCTCCGCGCCCGCAACGACGCCCGCCAAAGCGCAACGCGTGCTGGTGCTGCAAGGCGGCGGTGCGCTCGGCTCCTACCAGGCCGGCGCCTTTCAGGCGCTATGCCGTTCCGGGTTCGAGCCGGAATGGGTGGCGGGCATCTCGATCGGTGCGATCAATGCCGCGATCATTGCCGGCAACGACCCTGCGACGCGCGTCGATCGCCTGAAGGAATTCTGGGACATGGTGTCGTCCCCGGTGTCGTGGAATCCGATTACGCCGGGTGACCGCGCGCGGTCGCTGTTCAACGAGACCAGCGCCGCCTTGATCGCGACCTTCGGCGTGCCCGGATTCTTCACGCCGCGGCTTCCGCCGGCGCCGCTGTGGCCGCCCGGCAGCGCGCAATCGCTGAGCTATTACGATACCGCACCACTGAAGAAGACGCTGGAAAACCTGGTCGACTTCGACCGCATCAACGACCTGAAGATGCGGCTTTCCGTCGGCGCCGTCGGCGTCACCTCGGGCAATTTCAAATATTTCGACAATGTGGAATTCAAGAAGCTCGGCAAGAAGATCGGGCCGGAGCACATCATGGCGTCCGGCGCGCTGCCGCCGGGTTTTCCTTCCATCCTCATCGACGGTGAGCATTACTGGGACGGCGGCATCGCCTCCAACACGCCGCTCGATTTCGTGCTGGATGAGGAAAGCGACCGCGATCTCCTGATCTTCCAGGTCGACCTGTTCAGCGCGCGCGGCGATCTGCCGGCCACGCTGCTGGAGGCCGCCGAGCGTGAAAAAGACATCCGCTTTTCCAGCCGTACCCGGATGAACACCGACAAGAACAAGCAGGTGCACAACACACGCAAGGCGCTCCGTGAATTGATCGCCAAATTGCCCGATGATCTCAAGAGCGATCCGTCGGTGGCGATACTGTGCAATGCGGTCAAGGAAAACACCGTCACGGTGGTGCACCTGATCTACCGCAGCAAGAACTACGAATCCTCGTCCAAGGATTACGATTTCTCGCATGTCGGGGTGGTCGAGCACTGGAATGCGGGCGCCCGGGACGTGCATTTGTCGATGCGTCACAAAGAATGGCTAGAACGGCCGCAGTCCGGGGAGACCATGGTGACCTACGATCTCACGAGGGACGTTTCCAGCGCCCCCGAAAGCAAAAAACAGGAGTGACCAGAATGGGTATTTTGAAAGGCAAGACCGCCGTCGTGACCGGCTCGACCAGCGGCATCGGATTGGCTTACGCGCGCGCTTTCGCCGCCGCCGGCGCCAATATCGTTCTCAACGGCATGGGCGTGCCGTCCGATATCGAGAAGGAGCGTTCCGGCATCGAGACCGATTTCAAGGTTCGGGCCGTGCATTCGCCCGCCGACATGACCAAGCCCGCCGAGATCGCCGAAATGATCGCGCTCGGCGAGAAGACCTTTGGTTCGGTCGATATCCTGGTCAACAATGCCGGCATCCAGTTCGTGTCGCCGATCGAGGAATTCCCGATCGAAAAGTGGGATGCGATCATCGCGATCAACCTGTCGTCGGCATTTCATGCCATCCGCGCCGCCGTGCCCGGCATGAAGAAGCGCGGCTGGGGCCGCATCATCAACACCGCTTCCGCCCATTCGCTGGTGGCCTCGCCGTTCAAGTCGGCCTATGTCTCGGCCAAGCACGGCATTGCCGGCCTCACCAAGACGGTGGCGCTGGAGCTCGCGACCCACAAGATCACCTGCAACTGCATCAGCCCCGGCTATGTCTGGACGCCGCTGGTCGAGAAGCAGATTCCCGACACCATGAAGGCGCGCAACCTCACCAAGGAGCAGGTCATCCACGACGTGCTGCTGGAAGCCCAGCCGACCAAGGAATTCGTGACCTCCGAGCAGGTCGCGGCCCTGGCGCTGTTCCTGTGCGGCGACGATGCCGCCCAGATCACCGGCGCCAACCTCTCGATCGACGGCGGCTGGACCGCGGAGTGATCCGTCATGCCCCGCGAAAGCGGGGCATCCAGTACGCCGTGTCTTCTCGATTTAAACTGAGTTCTCTGGAATACTGGACCACCCGCCTTCGCGGGTGGTGACAGTCTGTGTGATGGTGGCGAATTAAGCCGCGCGCTTCCCGAACGCCAGCACGTGCAGGCCGAGCCGCTGCCGGACGATCCAGAACAACAGCACGGTCTCGAACGCCAGCGAGATCGTGGTCGCGGCCGCGGCGCCGTGGCCGCCGTAGCGCGGCACCAGCAGCAGGCACAGCACCACGTTCATGACAAAGGCGAGCGCATAGGCCAGCGCGCAGATGTGCTGGTGGCCGAGCATGTTGAGCAGCCGTTCGACCGGCCCGATCGCCGAACGCACCACGAGGCCAACGGCAGCGATGAACATGATGTCGTAGCCGACCACGAATTGCGGTCCGAACAGCCAGAGCAGCGGCTTGCCCAGCGCCAGGAGCGCGATGGTGGCCGCGAGCGAGGGCCAGAACGTCCATTGGATGGCGTGCGCCACATAGGCCGACAACCGGGCCTTGTCGCCGAGCGCATGATATTCCGCAAAGCGATGCGCTGTGGTTGCCGACATCGCGTAGTGGATGAAGGAAACCAGCGCCAGCGTCTTCACGACCGCGAAATAGACGCCGACTTCCTCCGAGGAACGGAATTGCTGCAGCATCAGCACGTCGGTGTAGGAGAGCAGCAGATAGAAGCTTTCGACCAGCAGGATCGGCAGCGAGACCGCAAGCCAGCCGCGGAAATCATAGGCCTTGGCGCCGGCCTCAACGTGGCCGGCGAGCCGGCGGTTCAAGACCACCATCTGGCCGATCATCGCGAGCCACACCGCGGCGGCGCTGGCCAGCATCGCCACCGTGGCGCCGAGATTGAAACCGAGCGCGAAGGCGCCGGCGGTAAGGCCGATGATCAGCGACTGGCGCACGATGAATTGCGGCATCAGGCCCAGGCGCATCCAGTCATGCGAGCGCGCGATGCCGTCCTGGGTGTTGGCGACGACGAAGGCGGGCAGGGTCAGGCAGCCGATATAGAGCGGCAGAACCGTGTTGGGCTCCATCCACGGCGACAGTGTTTTCACCACGCCCGCCAGCGCCAGCGAGACCAGCGACGACACCGCGAACGTCATCCAGCGGCTGCCGGAGAGGAAGCCGCGCAGCAGCGCGTGCTGGCCGCTGGCGCGGTATTCCGGAATGATCTTTTGCGCGGACGCCGAAATGCCGAAGTCCATCATGCTGCCGAGCAGCAGCACCCAGGTCCAGACATAGACATAGACGCCGTAATCCGAGCCGCCCATCCAGCGCGCCAGCAGGATCTGCGAGAAATAGGCCAATGCCGCACTGATCACGCGGATGATGAAGATCGTGCCGGCCAGCCGTTTTGTCAGCGAAGCTTCGCCCGAACCACCAAAGAGACCGCGAAGCAGCGATCGCAGGCGCGCGATCGGGCCGGCAGGCGAAGCGGAGGCGGATTCGGTGTCCATCACGGCCACAGCAAGGCATCCTCGAAAGGCCGCGAGGCGGCGGCGATGCTCCGATGTATCAACGATTCGTTAAGATTCGGTTGGGTGCGGACGCACGCGTCAATCTCCGCGTCGTCCCGGCGAACGCCGGGACCCATAACCACAGGGCGTTGTTGCATGAAAAAGGCGTCTACCCGCGGCGTCCTAAAACATCCGCCGCGGCGTATGGGTCCCGGCGTTCGCCGGGACGACGGAAAAAGCTACGGCAAATTCACATTGAACTCATAGGCGCGGTCGCCGCCGACCAGCGTCAGTTTCAGCGCGGCGCCGTCGGCGCTCGCGCCCGGCGGCAGGCCGTCGAGTTCGAAGGCAAAGCGTTTGACGCCGGGCGGACCGCCCTCGATCAGCTTCGGAATCGGCAACGCCCAGTCCGGCGTCGGGCCCTCGACGAACAGGCTGACCTCCTTGCCGCCGGGCGCGGTGACGTCGACCAGCACGTTGGCCTTGCCCTCGCGCTTGACGTCGCGAATGGTGAGGGAATTGGGATCGCCGACATTGGCCGGCTTCGGCACCGCGTTGAGCGCATCGGACAGATTGCCGTCCTCGGTGCTCGCCACACCGGCAAAGGCCAGCTCCGCCTTGGCGTCGACCGGGATGCAGAGCTTGTCGCAGACCGCGTAGTTGATGTCGGCGCGCAGCGTCACCGGCTTGTCGGTGTTCTTGGCGACGATCCGCAGCGGCAGCACGACCTGCTGCTTGTAGCCGAGCGAGACGCCGCCCGCGCCGTCATCGAACTTCATCGGCGCCGGCCACAACACCGTCACCGCCTCGACATTGTCCGACTTGGAGAAATCGAAGCGGGGCGGAACGCCGGAATCGCCGGGCGTCCGCCAATAGGTTTTCCACCCTGGCTGCAGCTGGATTGCGATACCGCCGAGCAGCACTGCGCCGCTGCGCGATCCCGCCAGCAGCCGGATCGCGGAATGGGTGTCGCGCTGCCAGGGCGAGGCATCCTCGGCGCGAACCTCGATGGCCGTGCATGCGACAGCCAGAGTGGCGGCAATGCCGAGCGCGGCCCGCATGGGAACAATGACGGTCATGAGACGTCTTTACAGGCAAGTTTGGCCGCAAACCATTGAATTGCTTGTGATCCGCGGTCGAATACAACGCAGGTCTAACAAGCCTTCGCTTGATTGACAGAACCGCCACCCGATATCAGGATACGGATCAGCAAGAGAGGCCTTTGCGGATGAGCCCTGAAGGCAAGACACCGAAGACGGCACCACCGAAGACGACAACGAAGGCCGCGCGCCGCAAAGCCGCAGGCGTGGGCGACAATTCGTCCGGTGAAGGCTATCTGGACGGCCAGCTGCTGATCGCCATGCCGGTCATGGGCGATCCGCGCTTCGAGCGCTCGGTCATTTACATGTGCGCCCATTCGTCCGAGGGGGCGATGGGCATCATCGTCAACCGTCCGGCCGGCAGCATCGATTTCCCGGGGCTCCTGGTGCAGCTCGATATCATCAAGACATCGGACCAGATCACGCTGCCGGAAAACGCCGAGACCATGAAGGTGCTCAAGGGAGGTCCGGTCGATACCGGCCGCGGCTTCGTGCTGCATTCCAGCGACTTCTTCATCAAGGATGCCACGCTCAATATCGACGACGGCATCTGCCTGACCGCGACCGTCGATATCCTGAAAGCGATCGCCAAGGGCTCGGGACCCAAGCACGCGATCCTGGCGCTGGGCTATGCCGGCTGGGCGCCGGGGCAGCTCGAGGACGAAATCCAGCACAATGGCTGGCTGCATTGCGCCGCCGACGCGGACCTGATCTTCGGCGACGACGTCGACGAGAAATACCAGCGTGCGCTGCGCAAGATCGGGATCGATCTGGCGATGCTGTCGAACGAAGCCGGGCACGCGTAGACACATCCTCTGTGTCGTCCCGGCCTTGAGCCGGGACCCATAACCCCTAAAGCCAATTGTTTTAAGGTGGTGGTCGCTCCATCGCTCTGTCGACCATCTCATCTCGTATGAGAGGTCACGGCGTATGGGTCCCGGCGTTCGCCGGGACGTCGGTGAAAATCTGCCCCGTTGCCTGTTGAGCGCTTTCGGATGCGTGCCCTCCGCCGGCAGAGGTTGTTGCCCGTCCGAAAATCTGCCTCTATGGGATCGCGACGGCCCTTATTCGCCAGTCTGCGCGCCTTCGAAGCTGAGCCGGCTTCGCAGGGAACAGGTCTTCAGTACGCGGGAGTGACGAGATGGCTGGTTTGGTAATCACGGGTGGCCGGGTGGTGGATCCGGCCAGCGGCATGGACGCCATCGGCGATGTGGCGGTGCTCGATGGCAAGATCGCCGCCGTCGGCACCGGGCTTGGCAGCGCCGAGCGCACGATCGACGCTACGGGACTGGTGATCGCCCCCGGATTCATCGATTTGCACGCGCATGGCCAGTCGATCCCGGCCGACCGCATGCAGGCCTTCGACGGCGTCACGACGTCGCTCGACCTCGAGGCCGGCGTCTTGCCGGTCGCATCCTGGTATCGACGCCAGGCCGAGAAGGGCCGCGTGCTGAACTACGGCGCCGCGGTCAACTGGGCGTTCGCGCGTATCGGTGCGATGACCGGCTCCAACGCGGAAAGCTCGCTGGAGGCGTTCGGCAATGCGATGCGCGACCGCCGCTGGATCGACAACGTGGCCAGCGACACCGAAGTGGCAGGGATCCTCGAGCGAATCGCGGGCGGGCTGAGCGAGGGCGGCATCGGCATCGGCATCCTCAACGCCTATGCCCCGGGCGCCGGCGTGCAGGAGCTGACCGCCGTGTGCCAGCTGGCGGCGGCGCGCGAGGTGCCGACCTTCACCCACGTCGCCTACATGTCCCGCATCGATCCGGAGAGCGCTGCGGAAGCCTATATCCGCCTGATCGGCTATGCCGGGGCCACCGGCGCGCACATGCACATCTGCCATTTCAATTCTTCCAGCAAGACCGACATCGAGCGCTGTGTCGCGCTGGTCGCCAAGGCGCAGGCGCAGGGGCTGCCCATCACGGTCGAAGCCTATCCCTACGGTACCGGCTCGACGGTGCTGGCGGCGGCGTTCTTCAGCGACCCCGAATTCGAGGCGCGCAACGGCCTCGGCTATGATTCGGTGCAGCGGGTGACCGACGGGCATCGCTTCCGCGACCGGCAGGAACTGCTGGCGGCACAGGCCGCCGAACCTTCCACGCTGGTTCTGTGGCACGTTCTGGATATCGACAATAACGCGCATCATCGCGACCTCCTCGACATGGCGGTGCTCTATCCCGGCGGCGCGATCGCCTCCGACGCCATGCCCTGGACGCTGACGGACGGCCGCGCCTACACCGGCGACGCCTGGCCGCTGCCTGACGACGCGACCTCGCATCCGCGCTCGGCAGGTTGCTTCACGCGCTTCATCCGCGAGTGGGTGCGCGAGCGCCGCAAAGTGTCGCTGCTCGAAGGCATCCGAAAATGCGCGCTGATCCCCGCGGAAATTCTTGGCGCCTCTACGCCGGCGATGCGCGCGAAAGGCAGGCTGCAGGCGGGTGCGGATGCCGACGTCGTCGTGTTCGATTACGAAACGCTGAGCGACCGGGCGACATTCTCGGCGATGAACCGCCCGTCGGAAGGCGTGCGTCATCTGGTGGTCAGCGGCCAGCCGCTGATATCGGACGGCGTGCTCGATGTGGCGGCGCGGCCCGGCCAGCCGGTGCGCCGGCCCGTTACCGGAGGCTGAGGTGCCGGTCCCGGTCGTGCTCGTGGCCGGCTTCCTCGGGGCGGGCAAGACCACGGTCGTGAACCATCTCTTGGCACATGCCGGGGGCAGGCGGATTGCCGCCGTCGTCAACGATTTCGGCGCGATCAATATCGATGCGGAGCTGATCACCGGCGCCGCCGACGGCGTGGTCAGCCTGAGCAATGGCTGCATCTGTTGCTCGCTCGAAGGCGATCTCTTACGCACGCTGGCTGGCTTGTTGCGGCGTGATCCGCGTCCGGAATTCATCGTGATCGAAACCAGCGGGGTCGCCGATCCCCAGGACATCGTGCGCAACCTGATGGATCCGGTGATCTGGCGGGAAGCGCCGCTCGAAACGGTGCTGTGCGTCGTGGATGCCACAACTTCGGTCGCCAGGTTCGACGACGCCCTGCTGCGGTCCCAGATACGGGCGGCCGATGTGATCGCGCTGAGCAAGGTAGACCTCGTGGACGCGGCCAGCCACACGCCGGTCCGCGATGCGATCCGCGCGATACGTCCGGCTGCGGTGCTGGTCGATGCGCCGCATGGCGAGGTTCCGATGGCGCTCCTCTTCCCTTCGGATCCGGATCGGGCGCCGGTGCCACGCGAGCCGGGGCAGCGACGGCCAGCGACGGATCGCTTTGAGACGCTGAGCTGGACGTCGGAACGGCCGCTGTCGTTGTCCCGCTTGCAGGCGGCGATCAATCGGCTCGCGCCGAAGCTGGCGCGGGCGAAGGGGCTGTTCGAATCCGTGGAGCAGCCCGGCAGGTTGATGTTGCTTCAGTTCGCCGGCGGACGCGCGACGCTGGCCCCTGGCGGGCCGCTGCCAGCAGGAATGCCGCGGACCCGGATGGTGTTCATTGCCGAGATCGGCGTCCTCTCGCGCGCGGAGGTCGATGGGATCATGGAGGGGTGCGTCGAAGGCGCGCGCGCGTAGCCACACCCACGGTGTCGTCCCGGCCTTGAGCCGGGACCCATAACCCCAAATGTGTATTGTTGAGTGCGTTGGTCGCTCCAACGCGCTTGTGTCTGCCGCCTCGATTTCACTATCGAGGTCACGGCGTATGGGTCCCGGCCTTCGCCGGGACGACGACGAAGCTCTACTCCGCCGCCTGCTGCGCCACCGTCGGCGCGGTGCCCGCCACCGTGGCGCGGCGCATGTCGCGGGGCTGCGACTGGTCGTAGCGGCGCACGCGATGCATGGTCTGGCGGTTGTCCCACATCACGAGGTCATGCAGCGTCCATTTGTGGACGTAGACGAATTCGCCCTGCGTGGCGTGCTCGTTGAGGTCGCGCAGCAACAGCCGCGCCTCCGGCATGGTCATGCCCCTGATGGCGCCGGCATGCGACGACAGATACAGCGACTTGCGGCCGTGCACCGGATGGGTGCGCACCAGCCGCTGCAGCACCGGCTTGAACAATTGCTTCTCTTCATCGGTGTAGTCGAGAAAGCCGAGCGATCCCCGCGAATACATCAGCGAATGCTCGCAGATCATGTCCTCGATCTCGGCCTTGGTCTCGTCGTCGAGCGCGTCATAGGCCGCGCGCATGTCGGCGAATTCGGTGTTGCCGCCCTTCGGGTTCACCACCCGCGCCGACAGCAGCGAGAACTTCGCCGGAATCGGGCGGAACGAACTGTCCGAATGCCACAGGCAATTGCCAAGGTTGAACAGGTTGATGCGGCTGTCGCGCGGCAGCGGCTTGCCGTCCTTGCCGAGGTTGGAGACGTCGTTGAGCCCGGTCTGCAGCCGCGAATCCTCCGGCTTGACGACACTGCCGCCGCGCGGATTTTCCCGCTCGCCGAAATTCAGCGCGAACGCCATCTGCTGCTCGTCGGTAACGTCCTGGTCGCGAAACAGCAGCACGGCGTATTTATCCATGCCGGCTTCGATGTCGGCGGCCTCCTGCGGCGTCAGCGGCTTGCGCAGATCGACGCCGGAAACCTCGCCAAAAAAATGCTTCCCCAGCTGCCGGATCGTGACCGTCATGGCGTTTCTCCGTAAAGCGGCGGGCGTTTGTCCCGCTTCGTTTGGTAAAAAACTACTCCGTGATGGGCCCAAGTCAACGTTTGGGAGCGCTTGCCGAGCGCACAGCTGTCATGCCCGGACTTGATCCGGGCATCCATCAATCTTCATAAATGCCTTTCGATGGAAATGGATTGCCGGGTCATAGGCGAGCGGAAGCGACTCCGTCCTTCAGACGGCTATGCCCGGCAATGACGCGCCCTGCTACGCGTTCCGCGCCATCAGGCCGCCGTCCACCGGAATAACCACGCCGGTCAGGTATGATGCGGCCGGCAGGCACAGGCTCAAGGTCATGTGGGCGACTTCCTCGGGATCGCCGTAGCGGCCGAGTGCGGTGCGGCGTTTGGCGAAGATGGTCTTGTGCTCCTCCGCAATCCGCTCGGTGATCCCGGTCCGGATCGGTCCCGGGCAGATGCAGTTCACCGTAATGCCCTCGCGGCCGAGTTCCACGGCAAGCGCGCGGGTCAGGCCGGTGACGCCGGCCTTGGCGGCTGCGTACGGGCTGTTGGTGGCGGTGGCGCCGAGCGCTTCGGTGGAGGCGATGTTGACGATCCGCGGGCACTTGGATCGGCGCAAATGCGGCAACGCGGCACGAATGATGCGCGGATGCGCTGATAGCATCACAGCCAGCGCCTTGGTCCAGGCCTCCTCATAGCCGTCCGCGTCGATCGGGGCGCGCAGCGACAGGCCGGCATTGTTGATCAGGATGTCGAGGCTGCCGAAATGCGCCGCGATGGCGCCGACGATTTTGATGATGTCATCGGCCTTGGCGACGTCGAGCGTCCAGGCCTTTGCGGTACCGCCTCTTTCTTTGATTTCACCGGCGACCGCCTGCGTGGCCTCGGCGTTGATATCAGTGACGGCAACATTGGCGCCTTCGGCGGCGAACACCAGCGCGGTGGCGCGGCCCATGCCGCTGGCGGCGCCGGTGACGAGAACGGTCAGGCCCTTGACCGAACGGCTGAGTTCTCTGAAATCTGACATGAAATGACTCGCGGAATTTGTGCGATGCGTTGCAGGATTGACAAGGCTGGCACCGATCCGCAGACAGGTCAAACCAGGCAGTAACAGGGTGCAACGTGGCCAATATTCCCGATCTGCAAATTCGCCGTCTGGAGATTTCGGACGCCGCTCTTTACCGGGACATCCGGCTGGAGGCGCTGCAGAAAAATCCCGAAGCGTTCGGCAGCACGTTCGAGAAAGAAAGCGCAGAGCCGCTGTCGTGGTTCGAGGCGAGGCTCGGGCTTGCGGATATTTTCGGTGCGTTCCTCGATAGGACGCTCGCCGGAATAGCCGGATATTCCGCGCAGGAAAATTTGAAGCAGGCGCACAAGGGACGCCTCTGGACCATGTATGTCCGGGCCGCGGCGCGGAACATGGGGCTTGGAAAAATCCTGGTTGCGGCGGTGCTCGACCATGCGCGCGGGCGCGTGGAGCTGGTGCAACTGACTGTGGTGAGCGAGAATGAAAGCGCGCGAAAACTTTATCGCGCGATGGGTTTCGTCGAATACGGCCATGAAAAGAAAGCCCTCAAGCACAACGGGCGATATTACGACGAGGTTCTCATGGTCAACTTCCTCGATGAGAGCTCAAGCTAGAAAGGATGCAGGCGATGAACGAACTCGATTTCAGCGGCAAGCAGGTGCTGGTGGTCGGCGGCTCCAGCGGGATCGGCAACGGCATCGCGCAGGCGTTCCGCGCCAAGGGGGCGCGGGTTGCGGTCTGCGGCACCCGCGCCAAGGCGGCGGATTACTTCGCCGGTGAAGGATCGGATCTTCAAGGTCTCGAATATGCGCAGCTCGACGTCAGCAACGCGCAGGCGATCGAGCAATTCAAGCCGTCGTTCGATGGGCTGGACGTGCTGGTGCTGGCGCAGGGCGCGGTGATCTACCGGCGCGGCGAATTCGAAATGGATGGCTTTCGCAAGGTGCTCGAGGTCAACCTGATGAGCCTGATGGCGTGCGCGACGAAATTTCACGCGATGCTGAGCGCCAGCAAGGGATCGCTGATCATCGTCAGTTCGACCGCGGCCTATCATTCGACCATGGGCAATCCCGCCTACAACGCCTCGAAGACCGGCGCGGTCGGCTTGACGCGCACGCTGGGCGAGGCATGGGCCGAGAACGGCATCCGCGTCAACGGCATCGCGCCTGGCCTGGTCGACACCAAGATGACCAAGGCGACGACGGCCAATCCGAAGCGGCTTGAAGGCGCGCTCGAGCGGATTCCGCTGAAGCGTCTTGGCACCCCCGCCGACATGGCCGGCGCCGCCTTGTTCCTGGCGTCGCCGCTGGCGTCGTATGTCATCGGCCAGACCATTGTGGTCGATGGCGGGCTCATCCTCTGAATAGCGTTTTCGAGCGAAGTGGATACCGGTTCGCGTGAAGAAAACGCGTAAAACTAATGACGCAGGAACTTGCAAGCGTCTCGTCGGTTACTTCCTCTGAAAAAGGGAGTGATCGTGATGGACAAGGATCGAATTGCAGGATCGGCCAAGGATTTCGCCGGTAAGGTCGAAGGCGCTGTCGGTAGTATGACGGGCGATGCCAAAACGCAGGCCGAAGGCCGCGCGCGCGAGGCTGCAGGCACCGTGCAGAATCTGTACGGCCAGGCCAAGGACGCCGCGCGCGACGCCACCGATGCCGCGGCCAACTACGCCAAGGATGCCGTGGATACCGTCAAGGACGCCTACGACAACAGCGGCGACACCCTCCGCGACGGCCAGAAGGCGATGGCGAAAACCGTGCAGGACAATCCGCTCGGCGCGCTCCTGGTCGCGGGCGGAATTGGATTTGCACTGGCGCTGTTGATGACCCGACAGCCGCGCCGCCCGCCGCCGTCGCGCTGGCGGTATTACGGCTAGGCCTAACGCCGTCATTCCCCGGTGCGCAATTGCGCACCTGAGGGCGATGCGAAAGCATCGAACCCGGAATCTCGAGCGATAACTTCTAGATTCCGGGTTCGCGCTCTCAGCGCGCCCCGGAACGACTCATGTCATCTTGTGAGCGCGCCTGCCGGGGCTTCTGCTGCTCGCCCGACGTTAGCCGGCGGGCGCGGCACGCCCGGCGCGATGGGTCCAGGCGCGCGCGGCGGCGCTGGTGCAATCTGGCGCGGCGGCGCACCGAAGCCGCCGAAGAAATCGCGCAATGCCGGCTGTTCGGTCTGCGCGGGACGGAATTGCTTCTTCGGCGCAAGGGGTTTCGGCGGCGCGGCGGGCGGGACCGTACCGTCAGGCGCGGTGGCCGCGACCGGCGATTCACCCTTGGCCAAATCCTTGGCCAAGTCCTTGCCCTGATCTTTGGCCTGTTCGCGGCCGATTTCGCGGCGCGGCCAGGCGAAATCATCGGCGCGGCCGGCCGGCGCCGCCAGCGGTTCGCCCTTCACCAGCGTTCGCGCAGCAAGCGCATCGACCGCGGCGGGACGCGTGCCCGGTCCGCCGAGCAATTGATCGGTACCGACGGAAGAGGCCACCAGCGGCAAAATAGGTCCGGCCAGCGGCCGCGGCGCCGGTTGGCCCGGCACGGCATTGGCGTCGGGCGTCGCCGGTTCGACCGGCAGCGCGATCGGTCCGGAGCGGGAGGCCAAGAGGCGGGTGACTTCACGCTCGACATAATGCGCGAGCTTGCGCGCGCCGGGCTTGGTGAAATACACGCCGTCATAGGAACGCAGCTGGCGGATCTGGCCTTCGAAGTCGGGGCCCTTCTGCAGGAAGCGGCCGGCCTCGTCGACAAAGCCATCCCAGATATCGACATAAGTGATGCCGGCCTTGGCCGATGCGTCGCGATAGAGCGCATTGAGGAACAGCGAGTCGGAAGTGCCCTTGACGCCGCGCACTGCTGGTAGCCCGACCCACAGCACCGGCACGCCCTTGGATTTCAGGATGCCGATCATCTCTTCGATTTTCTTGGCGTAGAGCTCGACCCAGCGCTCGTCGCGGAATTCGTAGAGCCCGCCCGCCGAGCGCGAACTCTTCTCGGGTGCTGCGACCTGCGGCGCATCGCTGTCGGCGTCGTCGGCCGCTTCGGCATCGGCCGGCTTGTCATCCGGCTTGGCGGCGGTGTCCGCCGAGCCATCCGGTTTCGCGCCGGGCTTGGCTTCGGCCGGCTTGGCGGTCTTCTTGTCGTCTTTCTTCGACTTGTCGACCGCGGGCTCACGCATCGCGACGCGGTCGTTGAGGCCGAGCATGACGACGATGGCGTCCGGTTTCTCGTTGGCGAGGATGCTGCGCGCGGCGGCGGCCCAATCGGACGGCTCACTCTTGGGCTGATATTTGATCAGGCCGGATACGGTCCTATGCTTGCGGATCACGCCCATGTCGAGCTGTTCGGAGTAGGCGTCTTCCAGGCCGTAGGCGAGCCAGTCCGCCATGCCGTCGCCGAGCACCAGCACGTTCCGTTCGGGCGCGGTGTCGCGCTTGGCGGGCGCCGGCGCCCGGGAGAAATCCTGGCGCGGCGCTTGTTGCGGGGCCTGCTGCTGGAACGGCGTAAAGAAGTCGCCGCCAAACCAGCCGCCATTGTTGTTGCGTGGCGCCTGCCGCTGCTGCGGTTGCGGCGGGCCGCCGAAGCCGCCGAAATTGAAGAACTGCGCGGACGCAGGTCCCGCGATCCCGATCAACAGCGCGATCGCCACCGCCACCGCAGTCAGCGGACCGGTTTCGGTGAACACGCGGAAAAAGGACTTTGGCTTTTGCATCCGGTTCGGTCGCAATGGGTTGTGAAGGCGCAGTTATAATAGCGGAATCAGGCCGCAAGCGGGCATATTCCTTGCCATAAATCGGGCAACGGCCGCCACCGTCAAGGGCGGCACGAAAATGTGCGCTACAGGGTTACTTTTGGGGCGAAATCCCCGTTTCACCGCCCCCGCAGCCGCTCCAGCACGTCGGAAGAGGCGAATCCGTCCGCAGGGGCGCCGATCGAGGCCTGGAAGCCGCGCAGCGCCTCGCGGGTCATGCCGCCGAACTGGCCGTCCGGGGTGCCCCGGTAGAAGCCGCGCTGGGCCAGCAGTTGCTGCAGCTCCAGCCGTTCGGCCCGCGACAGCACCCGTTCCTGTCGCGGCCAAGGCTGCACGAACGGCGCGCCGCCGCGCAGGCGGTCGGCGAAATGCCCGATCGCCAGCGCATAGGCCTCGGCCGGGTTGTATTTCATGATCACCCGGAAATTCTGCAGCATCAGGAAGCCCGGCCCGTCAGCGCCGGCCGGCGCCAGCAGATAGGCCTTCTCGGCCGGATTCGGGAACGGCTTGCCGCCGGCGCGCGTAAGGCCCTGCTGTTCCCACTGCGCAACCGTCATCGCCTTGGCCTTGTCGGCCAGCATGAAGTTGAAACCCTTGGGCAGCACGACCTCATAGCCCCAGGTCTGCCCGGTCTGCCAGCCGTCTTTCCTGAGGTTGTTGGCGGTCGAGGCGATCAGGTCGGCCGCATTGTCGACAACGTCGCGGCGGCCGTCGCCATCGGCGTCGACGGCGTAGCGCTTGAAGGCGGTCGGCATGAACTGCGTCGGCCCGAACGCGCCGGCCCACGAGCCGCGCATCTGTTCGGGACGCAGATCGCCGCGGTTCAGGATCTCCAGCGCGGTCAGGAACTCGTCCTTGAAATAGCCCTGGCGGCGGCCGATGCAAGCCAGCGTCGCGGTCGAATTGAGCACGTTGCGATCGCCCATCTGCGTCGAGTAGTTCGATTCGATGCCCCAGATCGACGCGATGGCGTAGCGGTCGACGCCATAGGCTTTCTCCACCGCGTCGAATTGCGGCTTGTACTTGGCGAGGATCTCGCGGCCTTTGGCGAGCCGGTTGTCATTCACGAGGATGTCGAGATAGTCCCAGATCGCCTTGGTGAATTCGGGCTGTGAATCCATCAAGTCCATGATGCGCAGGTCGGGCGAAAGGTCCGCGGTGAAGCGTTCGAAATTCGCTTGCGTCACGTGACGCCGTGCGGCATCGGGCCACATCGCGGCGACGCAATTTGGAAAATTCGCTGCCGCCTGCCGGATTGCGCTTGCGGTCATCAGGGGATGGCCCGAACCGCCGTCTTCGCCGCTCCAGGGCGGCGGTGCGGATGGTGCTGATGGCGCGGATGGTGCGCCTTCCGGGGCAGGCGCTGCCTGCGCCTGCGGCGAGGTGGCTGATTTCTGGCCGAAGATGTTGCCGAAGAAGTTCGAGACGCCGTTGTTGCCGGATGATTGGGCAAAAGCCTGGGTGCAAAAAACAGCATGCAGCAGCGTCACCGCAATGATGATCGCGGCGGTCCGGTAGGTCACCGCGGTTCCCGCCCAACGCATGTCGTCTCCGCCCTTCAACGTCCCCGTTTCACAAGGCCCTGTCACGGTTTCCAACAGCTTAACAAAGGCCGGAATTTGTTTCTCCCCCTTTTCCGCCGCAAGGGGGCGCGGCCGACTTGCCGCACCACACATCCGCCTTTGTTCCCGGCTGCAAACGGGCTACCAACTGCTAACACGCATACTCCTCACGCTTAAGGGACTACCGATATTCCCATGAAAATCCGCAAAGCCGTCTTCCCGGTCGCCGGCCTCGGCACCCGCGTCCTGCCCGCCACCAAGGCGATGCCGAAGGAAATGCTGACCATCGTCGACAAGCCGCTGATCCAGTACGTCTATGACGAGGCCAAGGAAGCCGGCATTGAGCATTTCATCTTCGTCACCGGGCGCAACAAGGGCGTGATCGAGGACCATTTCGACCGCGTGTTCGAGCTCGACACCACGCTCGCCGCGCGCGGCAACAAGAAGGCCGAGCAGGAAATCCTGGCGCGCGACCAGCCCGCTGCCGGCGCCACCAGTTTCACCCGCCAGCAGGCGCCGCTGGGTCTTGGCCATGCGGTCTGGTGCGCGCGCGACATCGTCGGCGATGAACCGTTCGCTGTGGTGCTGCCGGACGAGCTGGTGCTGAACACGCCGGGCTGCCTCGCGCAGATGATCGAGGCCGCTAGCAAACTCGGTGAGAAATCCAACGTGCTCGCGGTCGAGGCGGTGCCCGAAGACATGACCCATCAATACGGCATCTGCGGCGTCGGCAAGCGCACCGGCAAGATGTTCGAGGTCGATGGCATGGTGGAGAAGCCGGCCAAAGGCACCGCGCCGTCAAACCTGTCGATCACCGGGCGCTACATCCTGCAGCCGGAGATCTTCAAGATTCTCGAGACGCAGGAGCGCGGCGCCGGCGGCGAGATCCAGCTCACCGATGCGATGCGAGCGCTCGCCAACACGCAAAAATTCTACGGCCTGGAGTTCGAGGGCGAGCGGCACGATTGCGGCTCCAAGCCCGGCTTCCTGCGCGCCAATATCGCCTACGGCATGGCCCGCGCCGATCTGCGCGACGGCCTGCGCGCGGAGATGAAGAAGTATCTGGAGAAGTGACTTCAAAAGCGCACGCGCTTTTGAAGTCATCCCGGGGCGCATCGAAGATGCGAACCTCAGATGTGCAATTGCACATCGGGGGATCTCGAGATTCCGGGTCTGGTGCTAACGCACCATCCCGGAATGACCGCCTAAGCCACCATCGCCAATTGCGGAAGGTTGGCGACCACGGTCTGGTTGCGGCCATTGGCTTTGGCGGCATAGAGCGCCTTGTCGGCGGCCGCGATCAGGTCAGGCCAGTCCAGCCCCGCTGATGGCATCATGCTGGCGACGCCGATGCTGACGGTCGTGACTTCCGGCTCCTCCGACCAATGCGCGACCTTGTGCCGGATGTTTTCGGCGACCGCGAGCGCCTCAGTGACCGAGATCCCCGGCAACAGCACCGCGAATTCCTCGCCGCCGAACCGTGCCCCGCAATCGCCGGCGCGTCTGACCGAGTCGGAGATGCAGATCGCAATGCCGACCAGCACCTGGTCGCCGGCCTGGTGGCCATAATTGTCGTTGTAGGATTTGAAATGATCGGCATCGATCATCAATAGCGCGACCGGCGTCCTGCTGCGCACCGCGCGCCGCCACTCCATATCGATCTCGAGATCGAACTTGCGCCGGTTCTTCAGGCCGGTGAGCGCGTCGGTGGTGGCGAGTTCCTCGAGCTTGTCCTCGGCCTGGGCGCGGCGGCTGATCTCGCGCCCGAGGAAGAAGGTGGTGCCGAGCACGAACAGGATCAGCGCGGTCATGATGGCGCCGATCCGGATCACTTCCCGTTGCCAAAGCCGGAAGACGGCTTCGAGCGGTTTTCCGACCACGACATAGAGCGGACCGCTGCTGTCTCGCCGGACATAGAGCCGGGGTGTCGCATCGACAGGGCCTTGCCCGGCATATGACCCGCTGGGCTTCAGATTGTTCGCGTTCCAGCTTCGCACCGTCGCCAGGTTCTTGCCGATGATGTCGAGGTTGAACGGCTTGCGCATGATGATGGTGCGGTCGCGGCGCAGCACGGTGATCGTATCGTCGGGACTGAGGTTCAATCGGTCGAACAGCTCGTGGAAGTAGCTGAACCGGATCGAACCCGCGGCCACGCCGAGAAAGCGGCCTTCGGCGTCGGCGATGCGCCGGCTCAGCACGATCGAATAGGCGCCGCGATGCAGCATCGGGCGGCTGACGAACAGGCCCTCGTCCGGATTGCTGCGATGGACCGCAAAATATTCCTCATCGGCGCGGTTCTCCGGCCGCGGGTCGAGCGAGGAAGCATCGATCCACAATCGCCCCGACGCGTCGAACACCTGGATCGCGCCGAAATGCTTGGCGGAGGCGGCGCGGTCGAACAGGATCAGATGGCGGATTTCCTTGCTGACGTCCTTGAGCTCCGGCATCACCAGATTGCTGGCGACCGCGCGCAGCGACTGGTCGTAGAGCTCGATGTTGCGTCCGATGTCGGCGTCGATGCCGGCGGCGAGGTTTTCGAGCGTCTGGCGGGCCAGCTCTTCCTCGCCGCGCCGCATGTCGAGCATCACGTTGGCGCAGATCGCGGAGAAGCCGATCACGGTCGCCACGGAGGAGGCGATCAGCAACTTCGCCGACAGCCGCCATGGCCGATGGGCCCGTTTTTTGGCCAAGTCTATGCGCCGTCCGAACAACATCGTCCGCTCCCAGCCTTCCTGAATGCACCGGAAACCTTGTCGCGGCTTTAAATGGCGACAACGATGCGCCGATCGGTTAACGCTTGGTTGCCGGGATCGGCGGCATTGCGCAAAACGACGGGGACACGGGTGAACGATTACGATTTGCTGCGGGACTATCTGAAGAAGCAGAAACTGCCCGAATTCGTGCTGACCTTCGAACAGATCGAGGAGATCATCGATGCCGCTCTGCCGCGCGCGGCGCACCGGGCCTCGTGGTGGGAAACCGAGCGCAGCCCGCAGGAGAAGATGCCGCAGCGCGAAGCCTGCCTCGAGGCCGGCTACATCGCGACAAGGCAGGCGGACGGCAAGAGCGTGAAGTTCAAGAAGATGAAGGTGAGGAGATAGGTTGGCCACGCGAACCATCCGGATAACCGAAGATGGCGAACATCTGTTCGCGCGTCCCTCTTTTTACGCCGAGTTCGCACCGCTGCAGGACCACAGCAAGTTTGTAGATTCAATCTACGTCCTGAAGGATCGGGGGCGGCTGACGGCAGACCGCCTGACGTTTGCCTCTCCGCTCAGGGAACTCGCCTTCAGCTTTCGAGAAAGCGTCCCGGGATCAGGACATAGCGGCAAAGTGGTCGTGAAAACCAAGCTTTGGTCATCGGAAGAAGGGCAGGGCGTTTTCCGGCTGGATCATCGGCATTAAGTTCAAGCCGAATTGGTCGGGTCCGTTGCGCACGGAAGACCCGACGATTGTCGCGTGCCAGGAGACCCTGGCGCGCGTCATCAGTACAAGTCCATCGTGTCTCGACATCCTGAATTCCCTGGACCAGGTCGTGCTTGCGCTTTCGCAACACGCGCCGCACGGCTCACTCATCAGTAGCGATTACTTTGAGACGTCACGCGACCGGGTTGGCAATCTTGCAAGCCACGTAGGCGGCTCGGTCAGGACGCTTCACCGGAGGATGAGAACAGCGACCGGTTTTCCGCCGAAGCGCTTCATGGCAATGCAGCGGTTCCGCCGCTCAGTCTATGAAATTGCGACCCGAGGTGCCGGGCTGTCAGCTATCGCCTTTAATCTCGGGTTTTCCGACCAGGCTCACCTGACCAGGGAGTTTCGGCGGCACGCCGGTGTTACGCCCGGTGCATTCAAGCAAGCATGGCGCGGGCGTCACGCGCGGGCTGTCCGATTTCTTCAAGACACAGGTCCGTCCAGCCGTCTAAGGATCGCGGTATGGCCCCTTGAGGCCACAACCAAAGCTGGTTGAGCCGGTTCGCGTTCGCCATTGGCCGGCACGCGCATTCGTGCGCAACAGGCCCGATGGTGCCAAAGCTCAGTCGGCATTCCTGGCGCGCAACGCCCGGCGCTTGTTCAAGCTGCCTGAGAGGATCGCCCGATGCCCTGGACCATCGAACGCCAGCACCCGCATGTCGCTGTGGTGACCATGAACACCAGCAAGGTCAACGCACAAAATCCGGCTTTCTTCGCCGATCTCCATGCAGCATTCGACCGTCTCGAAACCGAGTTCGGCGATTGCGCTGTGGTCCTGACCGGATCGGGTGCGGTTTTCACCGCCGGCCTCGACTTTGACCATCACTTTCCGTTATTCGCGCGCCGCTCGCTCAAGGAGATCGACGCCTGGTTCGACGCTTACCGGGCTACGAACCTGCGTCTGTTCACCTACCCACGGCCAACGGTGGCGGCAATCAACGGTCACGCCTACGCTGGTGGGTTGATTACTGCGCTTGATTGTGATCACCGCATAGCGGGCGAAGGTCCACTGCAATTCTCATTGAACGAGGTGCCAATCGGCATCCCGATGCCAGCCGTCTACTGCGAGATCATCAAACACGCCGTCGGTCCGCGCGCGGCATTCGAGTTGACGCTGTTCGGTCAAATCCATGATCTTGCGGCCGCGACTCGATTGGGCATTGTTCAGCAGACGGTCGCACCGGATCAGGTGCGGGATGCAGCCATCGCCTGGGCGGCGCTGGTGCCACCGGACTGCTATACTGCCTATGCCTTCTCGAAGCGCGCGCTTCAGGCGACCACCATGGCAGCAATCGACAATGCCGCTCGCCTTGATCGGGATTGGCTGTCGCGCGGCATGTCCGATCTCGGAAGCATCAGTGCTCACGCGCGACGCTACAAGGAACTGAAGGGCAAGGATATCACCTGGCCCTTGCCTGCCTAAGGGTGGCGACCACGACCGCGTAGGCCGCGTCAGCGCAGCGAGTCCGGCGGGCAAAGCTCAACGAGTGAAGCGGCTCGGGTATGGCAGAGACGTCAGTGATGGATCGCCACGGTGTACTGTATGCCACGGCGCTCGGCTCGCTGCCTCAAGCCGCTCTGACATCAACACCGGCGCGCGGCATACCCGGGGAGAGCGGGTTGCTGGAATCATTTTCCACACGCGGCCCTATCGCCGCCCCAATTTGGGAAGAAGTGGAATACCCAAGGGCGTAATCTAAGAGCCAAGAAACAAGAAAAGATCGTGGGAGGATGGCGCCGATGAATCGGACAGCCTGTTCCTTTAGGCATCCTTTGCCTGCAAGTCCCCGCTGGCCGCTGCTGGCGCTTGGACTTGCCGCCGGGCTTGGGCTGAAACTTGCGCTGACGCCCGGCTTCGCCGCTGCCGGTGATGCGCTGCAGGTGACCAACGCTTGGGTGTCCGCGTCCGACGAGATTGGCATCAATCTCCCGCTGCTGATGACGATCAAAAACGATGCGGCCGAAGCCGACGCCCTGCTGCGCGTCCGTTGTCCGTTTGCGAATTTCTCCGAGAAGCACACCGTCGATCGCGGCGAGGGCGCGCCCGCGAAGCGCGAGATCAAGTCGATCCCGATTCCGCAAGGCAAGACGATCGAACTCAAGCCGGACGGCTATCACGTCATGCTGCTGCAGACGCGGCAGAAGCTCGTCGCCGGCGAGGCCTTCACATGCGCCATCGTATTCCAGAAGGCCGGCACCAAAGAAACGGAGGTGCACATTTCGCGAACGCCCTGATCGCGACAGCAGACTGGTGAAGCTCTGAACAGGGCCCGTCGGCGGGACGCCCGGACAAGCCGGACGTTTAATCCGACAAGAACTGCCAACAAGAACTGCCAACAACAATGCCAACATGAACTGCCAACAACAACCCGCCAACAAGGAAGGCATTAATCATGGAGCGATCTTCAGGTCACACGAAAATGTCAACGCGAGCCTGTTTGCTTGCCGTTGCATTGGCAGCCGCAAGCGCTGCGGGCGTACTGCCTGCCTCCGCCGCGGACGAGGTTAATCAGGAACGGCTGCTCAACGTCGACAAGGAAGCCGGCAACTGGCTTCATCATCATCAGAATTATGCGGGTCACCGGTTCTCCACGCTGAAGGAGATCAACCGCGATACCGTGAAGAACCTGAAGGTCGCCTGGACGATGCACCTTGGCGGCATCGAGCCCGGCGGCATCTGGAGCCATGGCGGCTTGGAAGGCACGCCCATTGCCGAGAACGGCTTTCTCTACGTCACCGATGGATGGGGCTCGGTCTACAAGATCGATGCGCATGGCGGGCGCGGCGCGCTGGTCTGGAAGATGGATCCCAAGACCGACCGTGACTGGGCGGGTGCCGTCGCCTGTTGCGGCGTCGATAATCGCGGCGTCGCATTGTGGGGCGATCTCGTGATTTCCCACACGCTGGACGGCCGGCTGATCGCAACCAAGAAGGACTCCGGCCAGGTCGCCTGGCAGCGCTCCGTGGCCGATCCGGACAAGGGCGAGGTCATCACCGGCGCACCGCTGATCGTCAAGAACATGGCGATCACAGGCGTGGCCGGCGCGGAATACGGTATCCGCGGCTGGATCGCCGCCACCGATCTTTCGACCCAGAAGGAAGTCTGGCGCACCTATACGATCCCCGGCAAGGGCGAGCCCGGCAGCGAGACCTGGAAGGACAACAACAACGCGATGGCCGCCGGCGGCGGCTCGACCTGGGTGACCGGCACCTATGATCCCGCGACCGACACCATCATCTGGGGCGTCGGCAATCCCGGGCCGGACTGGGATAACGCGTACCGGCCGGGCGACAACCTCTACACCGACAGTTCGCTGGCGCTTGACGCCAATACCGGCAAGATCAAGTGGCACTATCAGCACACGCCAAACGACCCTTACGACTATGACAGCGTGGCGGAAAACGTGCTGGTGGACATCCCCGGGCCGAGCGGTACGCGCAAGCTCGCGCTCGAAGCGGACCGCAACGGTTTCGCCTATGCGATCGATCGCACGAATGGAAAATTCGTTTGGGGCCTGCCGTTCGTCAAGAAGGTCACATGGACCAAGGGGCTCGACCCGGAGAGCGGCAAGCCGATCGAGTACGATCCGAACAAGGCCGTGCAGACCTATGTCGCGTCGGTGACGCCAAGCCGCACCAATATGGAAACCGACATCTGCCCCGGCAACATGGGCGGCAAGAACTGGCCGCCGACGGCCTACAATCCGGACCTCAAGCTCTGGTACATCCCGGTGATCGAGAGCTGCAACCGCATCAAGGTTGAGGTGATGACGCCGGACAAGCTGAAGCCGCGGGAGTTCTGGACCGGCGGTGGCCCGAGCCAGCCCTTCAGGATCACCGGCAGCGTCACGGCGATCGACGTCACCACCGGCAAGATCGCCGGCAAACTGGAAACGCCGTTCCCGAATCTCGGCGGCATGCTGGCGACATCAGATCTCGTCTTCACCGGCCAGCCATCCGGCGAGGTGATGGCGCTTGATGCCAAGTCGTTGCAGAAGCTCTGGGAGTTCAACACCGGCGGCGGCGTCAATGCACCGCCGATGACCTTCTCGGTCGACGGCAAACAATATCTCGCCATCCTGGTCGGCCTCGGCGGCGCCTGGGACAAGTGGTTCATCGATTCGACGCCCGAGCTGAAGAAGATACAGCCGGGATCGATGCTCTACGTCTTCGCGCTCTGACATTCCCGAAGGAGGGCCCGCCAGCGGCGGGCCCTCCCGCTTCCCCGACAAGAGACGCCATAATGATGTCAAACAAACTCCCGGCGGCGGGCATGCTGCTCGTGAGCGTCGTCGCGCTGAATTTTTCTGCCTATGGTCAGTCGGCGCAGGTTTCAGATCCGACCAGCGCCGGCAAGGCGGTGTTCGGCCGCGCCAACTGCATGGGCTGCCACAAATGGCACGGCAATGGCGGCGGCGGTTACGGCGGCGATGCGTTGTCGCTGCGCAAGACCGAGCTGACGCGCGAACAGATCATCGAAACCGTCGGCTGCGGACGGCCGGGCACGGGGATGCCGTTCTTCGTGCGCGGCGCCTACGATGAGGTGAAATGCTTTGACATGAACCGCCAGGACGCGGGGGCACAGATGCCGCCCGAGGGCGGAACGTTTCTGCGGCCAAAGGATATCGAAGCCGTCGCCGATTACGTGATCGCCCACATCAAGGGAGCGGGCGAGCCCACCTACGCCGAATGCGTCGCCTTCTTCTCAAGCTCGTCGCGGGTCTGCGACGTCTACAAGGCCGAGGCGCCGAAGCCGGATCATGCCACCGCCAACACGGGGAAGAGCCAATGATGAGCAGATTGACGCTATCGGGTGTTGTTGCTGCGGGCCTGCTTGTCTGGCAGGCGGTCGCATTGGCGCACTCTCCGGCACGGACGGAAGAATTCGGCGGCAACGACCTGCGTGACATCAGGCTCGGAATGGCCGCGAGCGATCTGAATGAAACCGGCTATGTCGAATTTGCGTGCGCGGATGATCCGAAGCGAACGCTGGCCGGCTGGAAGAACTGGCACGACTGTCCTGCCGACGCGAAGGCCATGCGGGCGATTCGGTTTGGCTACGATCCGTTCACCAGCCGCGACGGCACGATGGTGGCGGGCCATCCGGCGATCCTGACCCTGCTGATCGACGACACCGGCCATGTCGCCGGCCTGCAGATCGAGACCGACCCGAAGGCGCGTCTCTATATCCGGAAGAAGGCGTTCCTGCTCGGGATCCAGGCCAAGTCGCGCTACGGCCCGGAGGGGTGGAATTGCAGCGAAGGTCAGCCCGATGCCGGAGACCAGCCGGTGGGCGGCGTCTACCTGAAGGAGCGCTGCACCAAGACGGTCAGCGGCCGTTCGCTCACCGTCGAACGCAATCTGTTCCGCAGGCCCGATCAGGACATCAAGAACTTCGTCGACGAAACCCGGATCAGCATCTTGCGCGCGAGGGAATAGGGAGCAAACCTCGGTCGCTTCGCGGCGCGAGATCGCGAACGCATATTCGGTGTCATCGTCCGCCCGAGTGCGCAATTGCGCACGGGGGCGGACGATCCAGTATTCCAGAGGCGTCAGTGATAGAATCGAAAGGCCGCGGCGTACTGGATGCCCGCCTTCGCGGGCATGACAGCGGTAATGCCGCTCAGCTCGCCCGTTGCCAGCCGCTCGTCCGTCAACAGGCGCATCACCGTATCCGGAGGCGTTGGCTGATGTCCGCTCTGGTGCCCATGACGAACTCGACCGGGAAATTGCGCGAGGTGCGAAAAGTGCCCCAGAAGCTGACTCAAAAGCGGCGACCCGAATGTTGCAGACCGAGGGCGGAGGACTGAGTTACTGGACCTCGGCGATCTTCGGTCCAGATGACAGCATCTGCGCGTTGGTTGCCGGGGGCCGGTTCGACGGCAATACCGGGTCCGGCGATCGGAAAGCGGCGTCGGGCGGCGCTCCCTGGGATGGTCGACGGGCAGCGGTTGCCGGAAGCACGATCACTTTCGTTCCCACTTTCACCCGCTCATAGAGGTCCACGACGTCCTCATTGGTCAGCCGGATACAGCCGGACGAAACCCGCTTCCCGATCGTATCGGGCTTGTTGGTACCGTGAATTCTATATTCAGTCTCGCCTAGATACATCGCCCGCGCGCCGAGCGGGTTGCCGGGACCGCCTGCCATGAATCGCGGCAGATAAGGCTGACGCACAAGCATGTCTGCAGGCGGACGCCAATCCGGCCATTCTGTCTTACGGGCCACCGCCTGTTCACCGGACCACGTGAAACCTTCGCGGCCAACACCGATTCCGTAGCGCATCGCTTGCGCGTCGTTCAGAACGAAATAAAGGAATGTGTTTTTGGTATCGATGATCACGGTGCCCGGCGTCTGGTGGCTGGCGTAGTCAACCACCTGCCGAACAAATGCTCCGGGAACGTCAGCGGCTTTTGGTGTTTCGAATTGAGGCGGCGGAGCCGAAATCGGAGCCGGAGCTGACGCTGGTGCATGAACTGGAGCTGACACGTAAACCGGAGTTGACGACGCCATGGCTTGGTGCGCGGACGGCTTTCGTATCGGTTGCACGCTCGTCGGGCGAGACAGCAAACTGTACCCCAATGCGGCGACCGCCACGGCGCCAATTGCAACTCTCCCGACCATTGGTAGTGCGAATGTCTCCGCCTTTCCACGTTTGGCCCGCTTACTCATATCTTTCCCCAGGTCACTATGCCCGGAAGAGGTACCCAACAAAATTTAAGAAACTTCCAAGCGATTTCGCCCAGACTGGAACCGTTAGCGGTGGTTAACGCCGAACTCTTGTTCGGCAACATAAAAATTAGGCCGAGCGGACACGCTCCTCTCTTTCGTTAACGGCGGCTTTGGGTCAATCGCGTCACCCTGGCAGCGCGCCGCGAGCTTCCGCTTTCCCCCGATCAGCGGACATCGCCGATTCGCTGCGCTAGGTCCGAAAAGTGCCACAACCGGACATTACAACCGCGGTCGTCGAAGACTGGTTTTGCCAGATCATCCGGCGTTGCGACGGTATCATCGGGGGTGACAAGACCGGCGGTGGCTGCGCATTCATTTCGGAAGGCATTCCACATTGTAGGCAATGATAATCTGCGCCGGGTCAGCTTTGCCTATGGTCTTCAAGTCTTCTAGGCCACCTCGCAACTTGACTCCGGCGTCCCTTAAACTTGCGTCCAGCGCGGACTTTGCCGCCCTGCAGCGTTCTTCGTTCGAGAACTCCTGAAACACTACGGTCGGAAGGAGCCTCCATTCCGCCCTGTCGTTGGTGGCGGCCGGGCTGACTGAGTAGGAGAAGACGTACATCAGTACCCACATTGGCATGCTCGCTGTGGTACGGGGATGTGCCGGAGCGGCCGTGGACTTCCTACCGACTTCGGCCTTTTTCCTTGATTGTGGGATCGAGACCAAGGCTCCAAGGCACGGCGCGCCAGGGCGAGTTGTTCAGGTCGCGATTTCAGTGAGCGTCCGGGTTCTCGGGTAGACGTTGATCTAGGTCAACGTCGCCCGTAGGAGGCGCAGCAGTCTCCTCCCTCACGAACTCCAAGGTCGGGAGGAGCACGATGCTCAGATACATTCTCGCCGGTCTAGCGGCATTTGTTCTGCTCACTGCAACTCTCATCCCCGATGATGCGTATGCGCGCCGCGGCGGAGGCGGCGGCTTCCGTGGCGGTGGAGGCGGTTTTCATGGCGGCGCTGGAGGGATTCATGGCGGAGGCTATCGCCATGCGGGAGGTGTTCGACCCTCACATCCGATAGCAGGTCGCCCGATAGCCGGTCGCCCCGGCCGTCCGATAGCAGGCCGCCCCGGTTATGGTGGCTACTATCGACCGGGTTGGGGCTACGGTGCTGCCGCAGTGGGCGCAGCCGCTGCGTATGGTGCCTATGGCTACTACGGCAACAACTACGGCTGCTATTACGACAATTACGGTCAGTATATCTGTCCGCAGCAGTACCAGTATTAAGCGGCCGAAGTTCAGGATGGCGGTTTGTCGCCGCCGTCCCACTTACGCTTGGGCGGAGCTAACTCGTCAGCGGCCGTCGTCGATTTGTAGGATGACCAGAATGCCCACCGCGCGGCGGCTTCTGCGATCTCGGACGGCGAACTGATTTGCAGTTTCTTCAACAGGCGCTTCCGCTGTTCGCCGACCTGGTCGTCTCTCCCGCGATCTGATGGGCAATGGCGTGATCAGAGTAGCCTCGGGCTAGACGCCGCAAGAGGCGCTTCTCACGCTGGCTTAGTAATGTGGTAGTCCATCAGATGAGGACCGCGATTGCGGTTAACACGATGGGCATCGGCCCCAACACGACCTAGCCCAACCGTCGATCGATGGCATGTGCAGTTTGTGCCAACGGCTGGAGACCCGCGGCTTGTGGGGCACGCGCTTCTTGACAACTGGGAAAGCGAGACGGGTCTTTCCCAGCTCGAAAAGTCGCCGCTGAGGGACAGCGGACATCCGGGTCGCGACACGATGGGCCGATGGATTGATTTAACTCAAGACTGTATCCGAAACGCGGGCCCAGCTTACATTCGGAAGGCAGCGATACGTCCAGACCAGCAGGAGGTGAAGCATGTATCGGCATATTCTCATTCCGACAGATGGGTCGGAGCTAGCGGAGCATGGGGTGACGCATGGGTTGGCGCTGGCGAAATCCCTTGGAGCCAGGGTGTCTGTAATCTTCGTTGTTGAACCTTTTTCAGAAATGACAGCGCGGTACCTTGAAGCAATCGAAAGATATGCTGAGCTGCGCAAGGAACAGGCCACGAGCGTATTGGATCGCGCGGCAAAGGCGGCCAAGGAGGCTGGTGTTTCCTGCGAGACGGTTCAAGTGGAGAACGGGTACCCCCATCAAGCCATCAACGCAGCAGCCGAGGGCAAGGGCTGCGATCTCATTGTTATGTCATCGCATGGGCGCAGTGGACTTTCCATGCTTCTAATCGGCAGTGTGACAAACAAGGTGCTGACGCTCGCGAAAACTCCCGTACTGGTTTGTCAGTGAATGTGCAGATCGCTCGATGGGTCAAATAAACGCCCGGTCGATGGAGATAATGTCCGGTTGGGGTCATTTGCGGACAGCAGTGTTTGTGACCGTGAGGTCTGCTTTACTCCGTTGATCGGACATCGTTTGCTTTGCGCACCGCGGAACAAGCTCGAGAAGGCAGCCAAGAAGCTGCCAACTGCAGTTCGCTAAGTGAGCATCAAAGCCATAAGGCCTGAGCACAGCAGGACGATACCTGCAGCGGTCACAGCAAGAAACGCGTATGAGGCAAATTCGTCGCGCATGGTGCACCTGTGAAACAGTCATGCCGTCGAACTTTGGAAGAACGGCTGATGCACAGGTTACCGGGAAATCGTGTTGGGTAGATTTCGAGCTGGCGACAAAATGACTTCAGGACAGTTTCGTGGATCGTTACCGATGAAGTCTAACGACGCAAGCGCGACCAAGAGTGGATGGCGTCGCTTTTTCGACATGGAGCGCCGCGCACGCTGGCTAGCAGAAGATGCCTCACGTCGGCCGCCGACCCGGCGTCATGCAATCTGAACGGGGGTGCGACAAATCAACCCGACGGGCAAATCAATTCTGATTTACGGAAACCGTGTCAAGCCCCGAAATAAAAAATATTTCTGTTTTACGGAATTGAAAAGCAGGTTATATAATAGCCATCCCGTCCCACTCAGAGGGCGTCGGCCGTCGTCACGGACGTTGGACGGGTTGCGGTGGACGCTTGTTTACGCTGAGACGATGGCGTGGATGGGCGTACGGCAAAACCGTGTGGTCCTGGCACCCGTTGCAGGTGTCAAGCTGTCGGGTAGGCGAGAGCTGAACGGCAGCGACGGAGTCAACCAAGAACTCGTCTCCGGGGAGATCACGGCATAAGCCGTAAAGCCATTGCGCAGGGAAGGCCGGGTGTTCTCCGCTGCCCTGTATGCTCGTGTGCAGCTTTTTTAGTGCAAACCGCACACGGGACCGCGGGTGCAGCGCGCACCCGGTCTTCCCTGCGCCCTCTCATTTGAGAGGGCGGGAAGTTTCCAGCAAAGCTCGGGCGCAATGCGTCGCGAGATCGCGAAGCTGCGTTTGGGCCATGGTGCAGCAACAAACACCGCCGTCGTCCCGGCCTTGAGCCGGGACCCATACGCCGCGGCCCATCGGTTGGAGCGCTGGCGTTAGAGACCTTCTGCAAACAATAACTGCCGCAGCGTATGGGTCCCCCTATGCGCAATTGCGCATCTGAGTTCGCCGGGACGACGGACAGAGTTGTGCGAAAACTAGCTCGCCGCTTCGAGCCGCTCTTCGGTCAGCAGCCGCATCGCTGCATCCGCGTCCATCGGTTCGCCAAAGGCAAAACCTTGCGCGTATTCGCAGCCCAATTGATAGAGCTCGACTGCGTCCGAATCGGTCTCGGCGCCCTCGGCGACCACGTCCATGCCGAGGTCGTGGGCGAGCGCGATGATCGATTTCAGGATCACCGGGCGGGTGCCGCGGCTGGTGGTGCGCACGAACGACTGGTCGATCTTGATGGTGTCGAACGGGAAGCGCTGCAGATAGGCCAGCGAGGAATGGCCGGTGCCGAAATCGTCCAGCGAGAGGCCGGTGCCGAGTTCGCGGATCCGCGTCAGCATCTGCGCCGCGTGTTCCGGGTTCTCCATGACCAGCGACTCGGTCAATTCGAGCTTCAGCGTGCCGCGCGCCACCGAGGAGCGCGACAGCACGGTTCTGATATCGTGGATCAGGTCGTGGCGCAGCAATTGCCGCGAGGAGACGTTGACGCTCGCGAAGATCGGCTCGCGCGAGCGCATCGCGCGCTGCCACACCGCGAGCTGCTTGGCGGTCTGGTCCATCACGAACATGCCGAGGTCGACGATAAGGCCGATCTCTTCGGCAATCGAAATGAATTCCGACGGGGACATCCGCCCGAGTTTGGGGTGATCCCAGCGGGCGAGGGCCTCGAAGCCGGCGATCGAGCGATCCTCCAGCCGCACGATCGGCTGGTAGAGGATCGTGATTTCCTGCCGCTCGATGGCGCGGCGCAATTCGCTTTCCAGCGTCAGCCGGTCGGTCTTGCGGGCGCGCATTGCCGGCTTGTAGACGTCGATGCGGTCGCCGCCGATGCGCTTGGAATGATACATCGCAAGCTCGGCATCCTTGATGATCTCGTCGGACAGCTGCGTCTGCGGATCGCTCAATGCGAGGCCGATCGAAGCGGTCAGGAAGATCTCGCGGTCGTTGAAGGCGATCGGGGCGCGGATGGTCTTGCGGATGGTCTCGGCAAAGGCGGTGATGCGCGCCGAATCCTGTTCCGACATCAGGATCAGGCCGAACTGGTCGCCGGCGAGCCGCGCCAGCGTGTCCTGGGGTTTAAGGATCCGGGTCAGCCGCCGCGCCAGCGTCAGCAGGATGGAGTCGCCGACCGCAATGCCGACGGAATCATTGACCTGCTTGAAGCGGTCGAGGTCGATCACCATCAGCGTCGGCCGCAGGTTCGGCATGGTCTTGGCGAAATTCGCCACCGCGCCGAGGCGGTCGATGAACAATTTGCGGTTCGGCAGGCCGGTGAGGTTGTCGTGCACGCTGTCATGCAGCATGCGCTCCTCGGCGTTCTTCTGCTCGGTGACGTCGGTCAGGGTGCCGACAACTCGGGAAACTTCGCCGTCGGAGCCGACCACCGGGCGTGCCTTGAGCGCGAACCACATGAAGTGGCCGTCCGGGGTACGAAGGCGGAAATCCTGCACCAGCCGGCCGCGGCGCTGGTCGAGCACGCTGTCGAGGGCGGCGCGGAAACGGTCCTGGTCGAGCGGATGCAGCACCTCGAGCCATTTGGCGGCCGGGCCTTCCAGCGTGCCGCGTTTGAGGCCGAGCAGGCTTTCGGTCTCCGGGCTGGTGAACACCTTGTCGGCGGAGACGTCCCAGTCCCAGATCAGGTCGCCGGAACCGGTCAGCGCCAGCGCGCGGCGCTCGACGTCGGAGACCACGCCGGTGGTGGCGCCGCCGCCGGCGAAGGCGTGCTGCATGACCGTAAATCCGATCAGCATCACGATCAGCACGAGGCCGCCGAGCAGCGCCGGGCCGACGATGTCGTTGGTGACGTTTCCGGCCACCGCCATGCCGGCCGCGACCACCCAGACCACCAGCAGGAACCAGGTCGGGATCAACAGCACCGCGCGGTCGAAGCCGTGCGTGGAGAGATAGACGATGAGGGCAAAACCGGCGAAGGCGATCATGACCAGCGACATCCGCGCGATGCCGGAAGCCACCGCGGGATCGAACAGCGCCAGCGCCACCAAGGATCCGAGGAAGGTCAGCCAGCCGACGGTGATGTGGGAATAGCGCACATGCCAGCGGCTGAGATTGAGATAGGCGAACAGGAACACCAGCAGCGTCGCCGCCAGAATGGCTTCACCCGCCGCGCGCCAGACGCGCTCGGCGTTGTTCTGCATGTCCAGAACCTTGCCCCAGAAGCCGAAATCGACGCCGATATAGACCAGCACCGCCCAGGCCAGCGCGGCGGCGGCCGGGAACATGATGCTGCCCTTGACCACGAACAGAATGGTGAGCACGAGGGCCAGAAGGCCGGAGATGCCGATCACGATGCCCTGGTAGAGCGTGAACGAGTTGACCTTGTCCTTGTAGGCGTCCGGTTCCCACAGATAGAGCTGCGGCAGCTTATCGGTGCGCAGTTCCGCGACGAAGGTGACGACGGCGCCGGGATCGAGCGTGATGCGGAAGATGTCGGCGGTGGCGCTTTCCTGGCGCTCGGGCCGGTCGCCGGTCGAGGGCGTGATGGTGGCGATGCGCGACAATCCGAGATCGGGCCACAACAGGCCCGACGACACGATGCGGTAGTGCGGGGCAACGATCAGGCGGTCGAGCTGGTCGTCGGTGTTGTTGGCGAGCGCGAACACCACCCAGTTCTGGCCGCCTTCACGGGCGCGCACCTCGATGCGGCGGACGATGCCGTCGGTGCCGGGCGCGGTCGAAACCTGGATACGGTCGGCATCGCTGCGCTGATGGTCGAGCACTGCGGTGAGGTCGATGGCAGGCGCGTCACTGCGGACGCTGACGGCGTCGACGGCGTGCGCCGGAAGCGCATACGCAACAATCATGAGGCCCAGCGCGAGCCGCGCAAGGCACCTGATCAGACGCAATTTCAGTACTCCGCGATCAACGATGTTCCCGGGCCAGCGAACAGCCCAAACGTTGCCGCGATAAATGACATGAAAGCGAAGGAAATCAAAGGGTTTCCGCCTTCGCTTCGGTCCGGAGCGTTAAACCTCCAACACAATTTTGCCAATATGTGCGCTGGTCTCCATCCGCCGGTGCGCATCAGCCGCCTTTTCCAGCGGGAATGCGCTGTCCATCAGCGGCTTTACCCGCCCTTCGCGCATCAAGGGCATCACTTTGGCCTCGATCGCCGCGACCATCGCCGCCTTATCCGCATTAGTACGGGGACGCAGGGTGGAACCGGTGTGGGTCAGCCGCTTCACCATGACCTTGGCGATGTTGACGGTAACCTTGGGCCCATTGAGCGTTGCGATCTGCACGATACGGCCATCGACCGCGGCGGCATCATAGTTGCGATCGACGTAGTCGCCGGCAACCATGTCGAGGATGACGTTGGCGCCCGCGCCATCGGTCGCGGCCTTGACCTCGGCGACGAAGTCCTCGGTCTTGTAGTTGATGGCGCGGTCGGCGCCGAGCTTCAGGCACGCATCGACCTTGTCCTGGCCGCCGACGGTGACGATCACCTTGGAACCAAAGGCCTTGGCGAGCTGGATCGCCATGGTGCCGATGCCGGACGAGCCGCCATGGATCAGCAGCGTTTCGCCGGGCTTCAGCGCGCCGCGCTCGAACACATTGTGCCAGACCGTCATCAGCGTCTCGGGAATCGCACCGGCTTCCTGCATCGAAAGAACAGGCGGCACACTCATCGCCTGCGCGTCCTGCGCGATGCAATATTGTGCGTAGCCGCCACCGGCCACCAGCGACATCACCTTGTCGCCGAGCTTGTGCTTGCTCGCACCGGCGCCGAGCGCGACCACTTCGCCCGCAATTTCGAGGCCTGGCAGGTCGCTGGCGCCGGGCGGCGGCGGGTAGGCGCCGGATCGCTGCGCAACATCGGGACGGTTGACGCCGGCGGCGGCGACCTTGACCAGGATTTCGCCGGGGCCGGGAACGGGAACGCTGCGGGTTTCCGGCAACAGCACTTCGGGGCCGCCGGGCTTGCTGATGCCGACGACGGTCATTTGCGCGGGCAGCTTTTCCATGATTTGTCCTTGCGAAATACGGGAATTTTGAAGGCGGCCCTTGATTAGCCAGCCGTCATGCGGCTGGCAACCGCCTCAAGGGATCGCCAAGCACGGAGGAAACGCATGGCCATCGAGGATGACGACAAGCCGAGGAAGAAAATCACCCACGAGATCGGGCAAGACCTGTCGCTGCTGTCGGTCGAGGAATTGACCGAGCGCATCGCGCTGATGAATTCCGAGATCGAACGGCTGCAGGCGGCGATGGCCAAGAAGCGCGCGTCCAAGGATGCGGCGAACAGTTTTTTCAAGTCGTAGCCGAGGGCCGGAATGGGAATGCGCGGAAGGCGTCTCGTTGGCGCGGTCGTCATGGGCGCGGTCGTCTTGGGTATTGTGCTTGCCGGACTGAGTGCGCCGGCCGATGCGCGGACCCCGGCGAGCTGTGTCGGGATCGACATGACCTCGGGCGAATGCAAGGCGCAGCGCTGCAAGAAGCCGTTCCAAAAAAATCTCGCCGCGTGCGCCGAATTGCCATCCAACAAATCGTGTCCGGTCCTCGCCCGGCAGCAAAAGCGCCAGTGCGACCGAAGCTGCGACCAGACCTATATGAAGCGGTTCCCGCCGGGGTTTACCTGCGATGAACAATAAGTGGCCAATGGCCTAATTCGGGCAGGCGTCTCGCGTTGAATGGTGCAAGGAATGCTGCAAGTCCCAAACTGGGCCAATGGCCGACATGGCAAACAAAGCCTGAAGAAAATCGCTCGTTTACGATCAATTAAGCTTTCTGGTTTATGACTGGCGTCGTCCTCGTTTGGACACCGAGTGGCTCCTGTCCACTCTGTTTGACGCCTCCCTGTTATCAACTTCAAAAGCCGCCGGAAACGGCGGCTCTTTTTTGTCTCCGCAGGCTGGAAACCATATTTCCGGTTGCGGCTGGACTCTCGCCCTCGCAAGCGCAATGATTTGTTCATCATAAGTCGGCGGTTTGAAAAGCCGGCAGCGTATCAGTGGCGTGAGGGCGTTAACTATGGCGGACCGGCTGCACAGCGATTCCGCGCTCGTTCAATTCAGCGAGCGGCTGACTAATTCGGCGGCATTCGGAACCTTGTTCCGCGAGGGCATGGATCTGGTCGAGGAGACCGCCGCCTATCTCGACGGTGACGGCCGCGCCGAGGCCAAGGCGCTCGAACGCTCCGTCAGTCTCACCTATGCGACCGAAAGCATGCGGCTGACCACCCGCCTGATGCAGCTCGCCTCCTGGCTGCTGCTGCATCGCGCGGTCAAGGAAGGCGAGATGACGCTGACCCAGGCCAACCGCGAAAAGACCAAGGTCAAGCTCTCCGCCGCCGATCCCGGTCCCGAAGACATGATCGCCAAACTGCCGCAGCAATTGCAGCACCTGATCGAGCGTTCGATGAACCTGCAGTCGCGGGTGCGGCGGCTCGACACTTCGATCCATGCGCCGGCGGCCGAACGCGCCCCGATCGGCAATCCGCTGGTGCCGCAGCTCAATCGCCTGAAGGCGGCCTTCGAGCGGTAATTCCGCCACCGTCTTGGTCCATAAAAAGTCTTGGTCCATAAAAAAACGCCCCGGGAAACCGGGGCGTTTTGCATTCCTGGGCCGAATGGCGAGGGGTCGAAAATCCCTCAGTCCTTCTTGAGGAAGCCCGAAAACTTCTTCTGGAAGCGCGACACGCGGCCGCCGCGGTCGAGCATCTGCTGGGTGCCGCCGGTCCAGGCGGGATGCGACTTGGAGTCGATGTCGAGGTTCAGCTTGTCGCCTTCCTTGCCCCAGGTGGAACGGGTCTGATACTCCGTACCGTCGGTCATAACGACCGTAATCGTATGATAATTCGGGTGAATTTCGGCTTTCATGGCATATCCTTCGGCGCGCCTGCGCCCGTCTCGAAATGTCAGGGGTACGGGATTTGGGCGGGTCTATAACGCAACAAGGCCGCCAAAACAAGCTGCTAGGGCCGTCTGATTGGCCGATCTGCCGCATTTGCCAGCGCCGCTCCCGGGGCCTATCTGGGGGCATCGAAACTGGTCCCTTTTCATGAGCGCAGCCGAACAGCTTGAAGACCCACCCGGCGGCCTGCCGCCGCGGCGCGACGCGCTGCTCGAGGAAGAGGCCTTCATCGAAACCCAGCTCACGCAGTCGCCGGCCAAAACCGGCGCAAAACTGCGCCCCCTGCTGGCGCTGGCGCCCTACGTCGCGCGCTATCGCGGGCGGGCGATATTGGCGTTCATCTCGCTGACCGTCGCGGCGGTGACGACCCTGGTGGTGCCGATTGCGGTGCGGCGCATGATCGACTTCGGCTTCAGCCCCGAAGGCATCGCGATGATCAACAGCTACTTCAGCGTGATGATCGCGGTCGTTGCGGTGCTGGCCTGCGCCAGCGCATCGCGGTTCTATCTGGTCATGACGATCGGCGAGCGCATCGTTGCGGACCTGCGGCGCGACGTGTTCGCGCATCTGATCTCGCTGTCGCCTTCGTTCTTCGATTCCGCCCGCAGCGGCGAACTGGTGTCGCGGCTCACGGCTGACACCACCCAGATCAAGTCGGCGGTGGGCGCGTCGGTGTCGATCGCGCTGCGCAATCTGATGCTGTTCATCGGCGCCACCACCATGATGGTGATCACAAGCCCGAAGCTTTCGCTGTTCGTGCTGCTGGCAATTCCGGTGATCGTGATTCCGCTGGTCGCGTTCGGACGCTGGGTGCGGCGGCTGTCTCGCAACGCGCAGGATACGCTGGCCGACGCCAGCGCCTATGCCTCCGAGCTGGTCGGCGCTATCCGAACCGTGCAGGCCTATACCAGCGAGCGGCTGGCCGCGACGCGCTTCGGCCGCGAGGTCGAACAAGCCTATGACGCCGCGCGCAGTTCGACGCGGGCGCGCGCGGTGCTGACCTTGATCATCATCTTCATCGTGTTTTCCAGCGTCGTGGTGATCCTTTGGGTCGGCTCGCACGACGTGCTGACCGGTTCGATCAGCCCGGGCCGGCTCGGCCAGTTCGTGCTGTATGCGGCGTTCGCCGCGACGGGCCTCGGCCAGCTCAGCGAGGTCTGGGGTGAAGTCTCGGCCGCCTCGGGCGCCGCCGAACGGTTGTTCGAGATCCTGCGCGTCAAGCCGCAGATCACGGCGCCGGCCTCGCCGGTCGCCCTGCCGTCGCCGGCGCGCGGCGATGTCAGCTTTGAAAATGTCAGCTTCAACTACCCAACGCGCCCGGATGTACGGGCGATCGACAGCGTCTCGCTGTCGGTACGGGCCGGAGAGAAGGTCGCGATCGTCGGCCCGTCAGGCGCCGGCAAGAGCACGCTGTTTCATCTGCTGCTGCGGTTCTACGATCCCGCCAGCGGAACGATTTCGGTCGACGCCGTGCCGATCAAATCGGCCGATCCACGCGAAGTGCGCGCGCGCATCGCGCTGGTGCCGCAGGACTCGGTGGTGTTCGCGGCAAGCGCCCGTGAAAACATCCGCTTCGGCCGGCCTGATGCCAGCGATGCCGAGGTCGAACGCGCGGCCGATCAGGCGCATGCCACCGAATTCATTCGCCGCCTGCCTGAGGGTTTCGAGGCGCAGCTTGGCGAGCGCGGCGTGACGCTGTCGGGTGGCCAGCGCCAGCGCATCGCCATTGCCCGAGCCATCCTGCGCGACGCCCCGCTGTTGCTGCTCGATGAAGCAACCTCCGCGCTCGATGCCGAAAGCGAGACCCTGGTGCAGACCGCGCTGGAAGAATTGATGCGCCACCGCACCACGCTCGTGATCGCGCACCGGCTCGCGACCGTTCTGTCCTGCGACCGCATCATGGTGATGGACCAGGGCCGCATCGTCGAGCAGGGCACGCATGCCTCGCTGGTTGCCGCGAACGGGCTCTATGCGAGGCTGGCAAGATTGCAGTTCGAGGGGATTTGACTTCCGTTAAGGTGAGCGCGCTCTACACTCCGTCATTGCGAGTGCAGCGAAGCAATCCATCTCACCACGGAAGGAAAGAATGGATTGCTTCGTCGCTGCGCTCCTCGCAATGACGGGATTGGCTGCCGCGACTACCGTTCTGTCAGCTTCAGCTCGATGCGGCGGTTGCGTTTGTAGGCTTCCTCGGTCGGCGCCGTGTCGAGCGGCTGGAATTCGGCAAAGCCTGCGGCGACGAGCCGCTGCGCGGGGACGCCGAGCGAGACCAGATATTGCACCACCGAGATCGCACGCGCCGACGATAGTTCCCAGTTCGACTTGAACACCGGGCTGTTCATGATCGGCCGCACGTCGGTGTGGCCGTCGACCCGCAGCACCCAGGCGATTTCGCTCGGGATCTGCTTGTCGAGATCAACCAGCGCGGATGCAAGCTTGTCGAGCTCGGAGCGGCCTTCGGGCAGCAGCAAGGCCTGTCCGGTGTCGAAGAACACTTCGGATTGGAACACGAAGCGATCGCCGACGATCCGGACATCCGGCCGATTGCCGAGAATCGCACGCAGCCGCCCGAAGAACTCGGAACGGTAACGCGTCAGTTCCTGCACCCGCTGCGCCAGCGCCACGTTGAGCCGTTGGCCGAGATCGGCAATGCGGCCCTGCGATTCCTTGTCGCGTTTTTCGGAGGCGTCGAGCGCTTCTTCAAGCGCGGCGAGCTGCCGGCGCAGCGCGCTGATCTGCTGGTTCAGCACCTCGATCTGCGCCAGCGCGCGCGACGTCACCGCCTTCTCGGAATCCAGCGCCTTGTTGAGTTCGTTGGCGCGGCCCTGGGCGTCGTTGCCGGCGCCGGCGAGCCCCTCATAAAGGCCCTTGATGCGATCGCGCTCCGCTTCCACCGATGTCAATCCGGCGCGCGCCTGCGAGAGCTGGTCGCTAAGGTTCAATCCGGTGAGTTTTTCCAGCGACAGCAGGTCGTTCAACTGCGCGATCTTGGCGTTGAGCGCCTCCAGCGCCTTGTCCTTGCCGGTGACTTCCTGCGACAGGAAGAACTGCACGACGAGAAACACCGAGAGCAGGAACACGATCGACAGCACAAGCGTCGACAGCGCGTCGACGAAGCCCGGCCAGTAGTTCATTCCCGATTCGTTGCGGCGTGCACGTGCGAGGGCCATCGGCTAAATACCTCAGCTTTTCTCGGGTTGGCGCGCGATCCGCTCGAGCAGCTTCTTGATCTCGCGGTTCTGTTCGCCCTGGCCGTCGGCCCATTCGCGGATCATCTGCTGCTCGGTGCGCATATGCGCGACCAGGCCCTGAATGGCTTCGGCGAGGTTGGCCATCGCCGCCGTGGTGCTGCGGCTGCTGCCGCCTTCCTCGACCACCGCGCGCAGCCGCTCCATCGCGTGCTGCAGCTCGCCGGAAACGCCGGTGGTGCCGTCGCCTGAATATTCGCGCACGGTCGAGGCGAGCCAGTCTTCCAGGTCGGTATAGAAGCGGTTCTGCGCCTGGCTCGATTGCAGGTCGAGGAAACCCAGGATCAGCGATCCGGCGAGGCCGAACAGCGAGGATGAAAACGAGATGCCCATGCCCTTGAGCGGCGCCGCCAGACCCTCCTTCAGGGTATCGAACAGCGAGCCCGAATCACCACCGACCTTCAGCCCCTCGATCACCTGGCCGACGGAGCCTACGGTTTCGATCAGGCCCCAGAAGGTGCCGAGCAGGCCGAGAAAGACCAGCAGGCCCGTCATGTAGCGGGAGATGTCGCGGGCTTCGTCCAGCCTTGTTGCGATCGAATCCAGCAAATGCCGCATGGTCTGCTGCGAGATCGACATCCGCCCGGTGCGCTCGCCGCCGAGGATTGCCGCCATCGGCGCCAGAAGCGTCGGGCGGCGGTCGATGGCGAGGCCGGGGTCGGCGATGCGGAAGTTGTTGACCCAGGAGACTTCCGGGTAGAGCCGGATCACCTGCCGGAACGAAAGGATGATGCCGATCAGAAGCACCGCGCCGATCAGGGCGTTGAGGCCGGGATTGGCGAAGAACGCGGTGACGATCTGCTTGTAGAGCACGGTCATGACCAGGCCGCACAGCACCAGGAACACCAGCATCCGCACCAGAAAAATCTGTGGCGACGACAATTTGGTGAGCTCGATCTCCATTTCGGAGCGGGCGGAGGGGCCTTGGGGCATTGCGGGGGTCTTCCGTTGCGAAAAGCCGCGTTTGGGGGGCCAATATGGCACAGCGCGGCTGAGAAAAAAGATCGGAAAAGCGCTGTTTCAGGCAGACGACGGGGAACTTCACGCCGAAACTGGGCTTTGACTTGAGCGTATTTTGGAAACGTTCTTTGTCCAACCGGGATTTTTCATGACGGCCCTGTATCTCGAAGTGCTGGCGGCGATGGCCGTTTTGCTCCCGGTCCGGATGGCGGGCACCTGGATGGTGCAGCCACGCACCGGCAACGCCGGCTGGGTGGATACAATCTGGACCGTTTCGCCCGGTTTGGCCCGCGTAACCGGCATTCCGTCGCGGGAGCCGCAGCTGCTGCGCCCGCGCGATGACCGCTATCGCGACTGTCAGTTGCGTGTCCGTCCGTTCTTCTCGCTGTCGCCGCAAGATGATTCCCGAAAGTGGAGGCCGGTTTTCTAAAAAGGATCGTGCTCAAGAAAGGGAGTGGTCACATGAGCTTCGTTTCCACGATCATCGGCACCGCTGAGCGGGTGCCGCTGCCTGACGTGATCATCCGCGCCGCGATCCACCGGCTGTGTTCGCGCACCGCAACAAGGCTCGCCATCGGCAACGCCGAAAGCGACGCCTGGTTTGCCGACGAGATGGCCGCGCGCGCCATCGCCGAATACAGCGACGAGGCCACCGCGCAGCATCACGAGGTGCCGTCGGCGTTCTTCGCGCTTGTCCTCGGGCCACACCGCAAATATTCCTCGTGCTTCTACCGGGAGCCGGCCACGACATTGCAGGAGGCCGAAGAGGAGGCGCTGCGTCAGACCGTCGGGCATGCCGATATCGCCGACGGCCAATCGATTCTCGAATTCGGCTGCGGCTGGGGTTCGCTGTCGCTGTGGATGGCGCGGCAGTTCCTGCATTCGGAAGTGACGGCAGTATCGAATTCCGCGTCGCAGCGCCAATTCATCGAGGGCGAAGCCGGCAAGCGCGGATTGAAGAATCTGCGTGTGGTCACCTCGGAGATGAATCTGTTCGACCCGCAGATGCAGTTCGACCGCATCGTCTCCGTCGAGATGTTCGAGCACCTGTTGAACTGGCGCGAATTGATGTCGCGGATCCGTTCCTGGCTGAAGCCCGACGGTCGCTTCTTCATGCACATCTTCACCCATCGCTCGGGCGCCTATCTGTTCGACCGCGCCGATGGCGAGGACTGGGTCGCGCAGCATTTCTTCACCGGCGGCATGATGCCGAGCCACCATCTGATCCGGCAATATTCCGATCTGCTCGAAATCGAAAAGGAATGGCGCTGGAGCGGGCTGCATTATCACCGCACCGCGCAGGATTGGCTGGCCAATTTCGATCTGCACCGCGAGGAGATCGAAGCGGTGTTGCGTCCCGTCTATGGCGGCGAGACCGCGTTGTGGATGCGGCGCTGGCGCTGGTTCTTTCTCGCGACGTCAGGCCTGTTCGGTTACGCCGACGGCAGCGAATGGGGCATCAGCCACTACCGGATGAAGGCGGTTCGTTAACGGGCAGCAGGTGATTCGCGCCGGTTTTCCGCAAATTCGCGGGATGCCGCGTTTTGAGCTCTGGTTCCCGCTCACACTTGTTGCGTTCCATTCCGACGCGCTGAAGCGTGACGTTGTCACAATCCGGTGAGTCGCCAAAATCGCCGTTTGTTCAGTGCGATAGCGTCGTGTGACATTGGGCCGCCGCGCATGCGCATTGCATCGCAGCAAACTCACCCTATCCTTGTCTCAACAAGAACGCGATGTCTTCGCGACAGTATCGCGCAAACAGTTGTTTGCGCTTCAACTCGACTAAAGGGGCGATATTTTCGATGTCTGGAATTCGTGCGCAATCATGCATCGCTCTGATGCTCCTTGCGATGGCGCCGCTGTTGGCTGGATGCAAAGAGCCAACCGCTGCAACGGCTGCTGTGCAGCCTTCTTCCGAGCCAGACGTCAGTGTTGTTACCGTGAGGCCGCAGTCGCGTGCGATCATCCGCGAATTGCCGGGGCGTATCGCGCCGACCCGCGTTTCTGAAGTGCGCCCGCGCGTGTCCGGCATCGTGGTCGAGCGCCTGTTCCACCAGGGCAGCGAGGTCAAGGCCGGCGACGCCCTCTACAGGATCGATCCGCGGCCGTTCGAGGTCGAGGTGCAGTCGACCGAAGCCGCGCTGGCGCGCGCCAGCGCAACGTTCGATCAGGCCGCATCGCATGCGCGCCGTATCGCCACGCTGACCAGCCAGCGCGCAGCCCCCGAAGCCGAGAACGAAAAAGCCATCTCGGCCGAGCGTCAGGCGGCTGCGGACGTCGAGGGCCGCAAGGCCGACGTCGCCCGCGCCAAACTCAATCTTGATTATGCCACCATCCGCGCTCCGATCGACGGCGTCGTCGGCGCCGCGCTGGTGAGCGAAGGCGCGCTTGTCGTGCAGAACGAAAGCACGAGCCTTGCGACCATCCAGCAACTCGATCCGATCTATGCCGATTTCACCCAATCGGTGAACGAGCTCAATCAGCTGCGCCGGGCGGTGGAGAGCGGCGATCTCGACCGTATCGCGCCTGACGCCATGAAGGTTCGCCTGGTGCTGGACGACGGCTCGGTTTATCCGATTGCCGGCAGATTGCTGTTCTCGGAGGCCAAGGTCGATGCCCATACCGGGCAGGTGACGTTGCGCGGCGAGTTCCCCAATCCGAGGCGCGAATTGCTGCCGGGCATGTACGTCCGCGTGCTGATCGAGCAGGGCATCGATACCGACGCCATCGCGGTGCCGCAGCAGGCGATCCAGCGCAATGGCGGCGGTGGCAGCGAAGTGTTCGTGGTCAAGAGCGACAACCTCGTCGCCGTCCAGCCGGTACGCACCGGCTCGTTGCAGGGCGGCCAGTGGTTCGTCACCGAGGGCCTGAAGGCCGGTGACAGGGTCATCGTCGAGGGCTTCCAGAAGTTTGCCGCCGGCGATAAGGTCCGGCCGCAGCTGCTGACCGAGGCCGACGCGTCCGCCGATTTCGCCGGTGCCAGGCCGTCCGCGCAAGCGACACGGTAGATTCCATGCCGAGTTTCTTCATCGACAGGCCGATCTTCGCCTGGGTCGTCGCGCTTTTCATCTGTCTGATCGGCGCGATCTCGATCCCGCTGCTGGCGATCGCGCAGTATCCGATCATCGCACCGCCCTCGATCTCGATATCGACCAGCTATCCCGGCGCGTCGCCGGAAAACCTCTACAACAGCGTCACGCGGCTGATCGAGGAAGAGCTCAACGGCGCCAACGGCATCCTGAACTTTGAATCCACCAGCGACTCGCTGGGCCAGGTCGAGATCATCGCCAATTTCGTGCCGGGTACCGACACCGGGACGGCGTCGGTGGAGGTGCAGAACCGCATCAAGCGCGTCGAGGCGCGGCTGCCGCGCGCGGTGATCCAGCAGGGCATCCTGATCGAGGAAGCTTCCAGCGCCGTGCTGCAGATCATCACGCTGCGCTCGACCGACGGCAGCCTCGACGAGGTCGGCCTCGGCGACTTCATGATTCGCAGCGTTCTCGGCGAAATCAGGCGCATTCCCGGCGTCGGCCGCGCGACGCTCTATTCCACCGAACGCAGTCTGCGTATCTGGGTCGATCCGGCCAAGCTGGTCGGCTATGGGCTGACCGCCGATGACGTCAACAAGGCGATCACGGCGCAGAACGCGCAAGTAGCCTCCGGCAGCATCGGCGCCGAGCCGAGCACGGATGACCAGAAGATTTCGGCGCTGGTGCTGGTCAAGGGACAGCTCTCGTCGCCGGACGAATTCGGCGCGATCATCCTGCGTGCCAATGCGGACGGCTCGACGGTGCGTTTGCGCGACGTGGCCCGGATCGAGATCGGCGGATTAAGCTATCAGTTCAACACGCGGCTTAACGGCAAACCGACGGCGGGTCTGTCGGTGCTGATGTCGCCGACCGGCAACGCGCTGGCGACCGCAAGCGCGGTCGAAGCCAAGATGAAGGAGCTGTCGCGCTTCTTTCCGGCCAACATCGCCTATGAGATTCCCTACAACATCACACCTGTCGTGAAGGCCTCGATCGAGAAGGTGCTGATGACGCTGGTCGAAGCCATCGTGCTGGTCTTCATCGTGATGTTCCTGTTCCTGCAGAACATCCGCTACACCATCATTCCGACCATCGTGGTGCCGGTGGCGCTGCTCGGCACCTGCGCGATCCTGCTTGCGGCCGGCTACTCCATCAACATGTTGACGATGTTCGGCATGGTGCTGGCGGTCGGCATCCTGGTCGACGACGCCATCGTGGTGGTCGAGAACGTCGAGCGTATCATGGCCGAAGAGGGCCTGCCGCCGAAGGAGGCCACCCGCAAGGCGATGTCGCAGATCACAGGCGCCATCATCGGCATTACACTGGTGCTGATCGCGGTGTTCGTGCCGATGGCGTTCTTCCCGGGATCGGTCGGCGTCATCTATCGGCAGTTCTCGGTAACGATGGTTGCGGCGATCGCGTTCTCCGCGCTGCTGGCGATGTCGCTGACGCCGGCGCTGTGCGCGACCTTGCTGAAGCCGGTCGTGGCCGGCCACGGCCATGCCAGGAAGGGCGTGTTCGGCTGGTTCAACCGCGCGCTCGACGGCACCAAGGACGGTTATACGCGCGTCGTCGGACATTCGCTGAAGCGAACCGGCCGCCTGATGCTGATCTATGCGGCGCTGATCGTCGGGCTGAGCTGGGCCTTTATTCGCTTGCCCGGCGGCTTCCTCCCGGTCGACGACCAGGGCTTCATCACCACCGACGTGCAGACACCGGCTGACTCGTCCTATGCCCGCACCGAGGCGGCGGTCGAGAAGGTCGAGCAATATCTGGCGAAGCGTTCCGGCGTCGAGAACGTCACCTTCCTCACCGGCTTCAGCTTCCTCGGCCAGGGCATCAACACCGCCCAGGCCTTCATCACGCTGAAGGACTGGTCGGAACGCGGGCCGAAGGATTCGGCCGCCTCGATCGTCAACGACATCAACCGCGATCTGTCGTCGATCCGCGACGCCCGGATTTCCGCGCTGCAGCCGCCGCCGATCGACAATCTCGGCAACTCCTCGGGCTTCTCGTTCCGCCTGCAGGACCGCGGCCAGAAGGGTTATCCGGCGCTGGTCAGCGCCGCCGAGCAGCTGATCGCGGAAGCCAATGCCAGCCGCGTGCTGCAAAAGGTCTATGTCGAAGGCCTGCCGCCGGGGCCGCAGGTCAATCTGATGATCGACCGCGAAAAGGCCGGTGCGTTCGGCGTCACCTTCGAGGACATCAACAACACCATCTCGACCAATCTCGGATCGAACTACATCAACGACTTCCCGAACCGGGGCCGGATGCAGCGCGTGATCGTGCAGGCCGACCGCGGCAGCCGCATGAATGCCGACGACATCCTGAACTACAACGTCAAGAACAGCCGCGGCCAGCTGGTGCCGCTGTCCTCGTTCGCCTCCGTCGAATGGTCGAAGGGGCCGACGCAGATCGCCGGCTTCAACTACTATCCCGCGGTGCGCATCAGCGGCGAAGCGAAGCCCGGCTTTACCTCGGGCGATGCCATCGCCGAGATGGAGCGGCTCGCGGGCAAGCTGCCGCGCGGCTTCGGCTATGAGTGGACCGGACAATCGCTGCAGGAAAAGCTCTCGGGCTCGCAGGCGCCGTTCCTGCTCGGCCTGTCGGCGCTGGTGGTGTTCCTGTGTCTGGCGGCGCTCTATGAAAGCTGGACCATTCCGCTCGCTGTGCTGCTGACGGTGCCGCTCGGCATCTGCGGTTCGGTGCTGGCCGCGTCGTTGCGCGGCCTGCCGAACGACGTTTACTTCACCGTCGCCCTGATCACCATCATCGGACTGGCTGCGAAAGATGCCATTCTGATCATCGAGTTTGCCAAGGAGCTGCGCGCGCAAGGCAAGCCGCTGGTCGAAGCGACGATCGAGGCCTGTACCTTGCGTTTCCGCCCGATCCTGATGACCGGTCTCGCCTTCGTTTGCGGCGTGCTGCCGATGGTGATCGCGACCGGCGCCGGCGGCGCCAGCCAGCAGGCGCTCGGCACCAGCGTGATGGGCGGTATGATCGCGGTCGTGATCCTGGCGCTGTTGATGGTGCCGGTGTTCTTCGTCGTGGTGCAAAGGTTCTTTGCGGGGGACCGGGAAGTGGTGGCGGAAGCGAAGCCGCCGCAGGCGGCGCCGAGGCCTGCTGAGTAGCGATTATTCGCCACACCGACTTGTCACCTCCACCGGCAAGCTCCTGGCGCGGCCGTGGCAGCGGCCTTTGCGCATCGCTGCGCCGTTAGAGCGGCTTCAGAATCTTCACCAGCTCTTTGTGCACGAACTCGTTGCCGCAGATCAGGTGTCCGGTCGTGAGCGGATCGTCGTCGCCCGCCATGCCTGACACGACGCCGCCGGCCTCGCGGATCATGATCTGTCCGGCCGCCATGTCCCATGGCTGCAGATTGCGCTCCCAATAACCGTCGAGGCGGCCGGCGGCGACGAAGGCCATGTCGAGCGAGGCGGCGCCGAACCTTCGAAGGCCTGCAACCCGCTCCTGGATCGCGGTCATTTCCAGCCGCGACTGAGCATGATCGCCGCGCCCGATATGCGGCAGGCCGCAGCCGACCACGCATTCGTCGAGCAGGCGCCGGCCGGCGACGCGCAGCCGCTGGTCGTTGAGGAACGCGCCCTTGCCGCGCTCGGCGATGTAGAGCTCGTCATTGGCCGGATTGTAGATCACGCCGGCGATGATGGTGCCTTCGCGCTGCAGGCCGATCGAGATCGCGAATTGCGGAATGCCGTGCAGGAAGTTCGTCGTGCCGTCCAGGGGATCGACGATCCAGGTATGGCTCTTGTCGGCGCCTTCGCGCGTGCCGCCTTCCTCGCCGATGAAGCCGTAACCCGGCCGCGACTTGGTCAGATCCGCATAGAGCAGTTCCTCGGCGCGCTTGTCGGCCATGGTGACGAAATTCGCAGGCCCCTTCAGCGACACCTGCAGATGCTCGACCTCGCCGAGGTCGCGCTTGAGGCTGCGGCCGGCGTGGCGCGCGGCTTTCACCATGACGTTGATAAGGGCTGAATGCAGCATGATGCGGGGCTTATGGGTTAGGAGGAAAACGGCCAATGCCGCCCAAGGGTTTAGCGAGGGGTGAGGGACTGGGTGCCCTGACGATGTGTCGCCGTCAAGGCGTCATTTCTTGTCGTTGCCGATCCATTTGCGGGCGGCCTCCTGGGCCTTGGCGCGGTCCTCGGGACTGAGGCCCGCCAGCGCGTCGTCCAGCATCGGATCGCCCTTGCCTGCGGTTTTGGCGACTATGTGCCATTTCAGGGCCTCGACCTTGTCGACCGCCACGCCCTGTCCACTGACCAGCACGCGGGCGAGGCGGTTCTGCGCAATCGGGCTGTTCTGCCGGGCCGCCTTGCGGAGCAGCGCGACCCCGGCTGCCTCGTTCTTCGGCGTGCCGGTGCCGTTATAGAGCGCGATCGCGTATTCGACCTCGGCATCGACATTGTCGGCCAGCGACGCGGCTTGCAGCAGGCGCACCGCCTTGTCGATGTCCTTGGGCACGCCGGTGCCTTCCTTGTAAAAGGTCGCAAGCGCGTATTGCGCTTCCGGGTTGCCGGCGTCGGCCGCGATCCGCAGCAATTCGGCGGAACGTTTCACATCCTGCGGCAGTGTCTGGCCGTCGAGATACAGCAGCGCCAGGTTATACGCCGCCTTGGGATTGCCGAGCTTGGCGGCGGAAGCCAGCAGCTTGACCGCTTGCTCGCGGTTGACCGGGCCGCCGCGGCCGGAAAGCTTCATCATCGCCAGCGCAAACATGCCCTCGCGGTCGCCGGCGTCGGCGGCGCGCTGGTACCACTCGATGGCCTTCGCGTAGTCGCGCTTGACGCCGAGGGCGCCGGAGTAGAGCTCGCCGATCATCGTCATCGCCTTGGCGTCGCCGGCATATTGCGCCCGCGTCAGCGCCAGATCGAGCGCGGTCTTGTAGAGGCCACGCTGATAGGCGCCGTAGACGAGATCGACATTAGGATCGTCAAAGCTGGGCGTGGGTGAAGCTGCCGGAGTGGGCGGCGCGGCCGGTTTGGGCGTGGCTGCAGGCTTCTTGGCGACAGTGGGCGCCTTCGGCTTCGGGGCCTCCTTGGAAGCATCCTTGGAAGTCTCTTTGGGCGCATCTTTCTTCGCGGCCGGCTTGCTGGCAGGCGCGGGCGTCTGCGCCGCGGGGGGCGTCAGCGAGATCTGCGCCGATGCGCCGGCCGCCGCCATCAGGCAGCAGCCAAGGATCGATATCGGACGCAGCAGTCTCATGTCCGGCGCTATCCCCGTCCGGTCGTCTGCTCGGTGGTGTCCGTGCTCTTGTTTTTTCCAAACGCGGCGGCGTGCGCTTGCGTGATCGCCTGCTCGATATCGATCAGCGCCGCCTCGGGCCCGCGCGGATCGGCCCAGATGAAATCGCCGACAAGCACGAAATCCGCACCTGCGGCGGCAAATTCGCAGGCCTCCTCGCGTGAGGCCGCATAACCGACGCAGGGCGGTTCGAACAATTCATCCCACCATTGCAGGCGCTCGGCGATCGCTTCCGCCGATGGCCGCTCGCCCCTGGCGTCGGGTTCACCGAACAGCACGTAGTCCGCGCCCGCTTCGCCCGCGGCCATCGAATCGTGCCGCGTGGCGAGGCCGCCGACGCCGGCGATGCGATCGGGCTTGAGGGACGGGAAGGCGTCTTCGATGGAAGCTAACCCGGTCAGATGCGCGCCATCGGCGCCGCCGCGCGCCACCAGCTCGACATGGCCATCCAGCAACAGCGCCGCGCCGCCGTCCTGAACCGGGGCGGCGAGCGCCTTGATGCGCGAGATCATGGTGCGCTGGTCGATCTCGCGCAGCCGCAGCAGCACGGCGGCGACGTCGGCGGCGGCGAGCAGGCCGGGGAGGCTGGCGATGAGCTGCGACGGATCGTCCACGACTGATGTCGCGAGATAGAGGCGCGGCACCGGGCGCTGCGGAACGGGTTTGGCGGCCAATGCTATGCGACCTTCTTTTCCAGGCCGGCTTCCCACTCACCCTTGCTCGCCAGCGCATTCATTCGCGCCCGGTGCGTGAATGCGCGCTGGCCGGCCGCGACGTTCTCGGCCTTGCCCGACCACGCTTTTTGCGGCGCCGCCTGCAGCGCGCGGCCGTAGGAGAAGGTCAGCCGCCAGGGTAAACCACCGATCCGGTTCATGGCATTGAGATGCGCGGTCGCATCCTCGTCGGATTGTCCGCCGGAGAGGAAGGCGATGCCGGGAACGGCCGCCGGAACGCAGCTCTTCAATAGCCGGATGGTCTTCTCCGCGACCTCTTCAACGGGCGATGGCTTTGCGCTTTTCTTGCCTGCGATCGCCATGTTGGGTTTCAGGATCATGCCCTCCAGCGCGACGCGCTGGATCCGCAATTCCTGGAATGTCTTGTTCAGGACGCGCTGGGTCACTTCGTAGCAGCGGTCGATGTCGTGATCGCCGTCCATCAACACTTCCGGCTCGACGATCGGCACGATCTGCGCTTGCTGGCACAACGCGGCGTAACGGGCGAGCGCATGCGCGTTGACATGGATCGCGGTCATGGTGGGAATATTCTGGCCGATGTCGATCACCGCCCGCCATTTGGCGAACCGTGCGCCGCGCTCGTAATATTTCTTCAGACGCTCGGCGAGCTTGTCGAGCCCAGCCGTGATCAATTCGCCGGGGCAGTTCGGCAAGCCCTGGGTTCCTTCATCCACCTTGATGCCGGGGATGGCGCCGGACTGTTCGATCAGCTTGACCAGCGGCGTGCCGTCCTTGGCATTCTGCCAGATGGTTTCGTCATAGAGGATGACGCCCGAGACGTATTTGCTCATCGCCTCCTGCGAGCGAAACAGCATTTCCCGGTAGTCGCGGCGCGTCTCCTCGGTCGACTCGACGCTGATGGCGTCGAAGCGCTTCTTGATCGTACCTGAGGACTCGTCGGCGGCGAGTACGCCCTTGCCCGGCGTGACCATGGCGAGGGCGACCTTGTTGAGGTCAGCGAGATTCATTGATCCGTTCTCCAGACACCTGCCTTGCAAACCAAAATAGGCGGTTCTCGGGCAATTGCCTAGAAAACGTTCGTCGCGGCCGGCAGCCTCCGCGGCGCGATGGCGCGGGGTCAGGCAACCTTCGGGTCAAGCTCGCCCTTGCTGTAGCGCTTGGCCATTTCGGCCGTGGTCAGCACCTTCTTGATCTTGCTGGCTTGGCCCGCGGTGTTGAATTCCTGCAGCCGCTGCTTGCACAGCTTGGTCATCGCTTCCATCGCCGGCTTGAGATATTTGCGCGGGTCGAACTCTTCCGGATTGTCCTTCAAAACCTTGCGGATCTGCCCGGTCATCGCCATCCGGTTGTCGGTGTCGATGTTGATCTTGCGCACGCCGTGCTTGATGCCGCGCTGGATCTCGGAAACCGGCACGCCCCAGGTCGGCTTCATCTTGCCGCCGTTGGCGTTGATGATTTCCTGCAGGTCCTGCGGCACCGAGGACGAACCATGCATCACCAGATGCGTGTTCGGCAGCTTGCGGTGGATCTCCTCGATCACGTTCATGGCGAGGATGTCGCCGTCGGGTTTGCGGGTGAACTTGTAGGCGCCGTGCGAGGTGCCCATCGCGATCGCCAGGGCGTCGACCTTGGTCTCCTGGACGAATTTTACCGCCTCGTCCGGGTTGGTCAGCAGCTGGTCGTGCGACAATTTACCTTCGGCGCCGTGGCCGTCTTCCTTGTCGCCCATGCCGGTTTCGAGCGAGCCGAGCACGCCGAGCTCGCCTTCCACCGAGATGCCGCCGAGATGGGCCATGTCGGTGACGGTCTTGGTGACGCCGACGTTGTAGGTCCAGTCGGCCGGGCTCTTGCCGTCGGCCTTCAGCGAACCGTCCATCATGACCGAGGTGAAGCCGGCCTGGATCGCGGTCATGCAGGTGTCGGGAGCATTGCCGTGATCGAGGTGCACGCAGACCGGGATCTGCGGATAGATTTCGGTGACGGCGTCCATCATGTGCTTGAGCATGATGTCGTTGGCGTAGGAGCGCGCGCCGCGCGAGGCCTGGATGATGACCGGCGCATCGAGGCTGGAGGCGGCCTCCATGATCGCGAGCGCCTGCTCCATATTGTTGATGTTGAAGGCCGGCACGCCGTAATCATGCTCCGCCGCGTGGTCGAGCAGTTGACGCAACGTAATCCGAGCCATCCGAATTCTCCTTGTATTTACAGCGCCCTAAGCGCTCATCTGCTGTCAGTTGAAGGTACTAGCGAATTTTTAGAACTTCGACACCGGGTAAGGGTTTCCCCTCCATCCATTCAAGAAACGCGCCGCCCGCGGTCGAAACATAGGAAAAATCGCCGGCCACGCCGGCCTGGTTCAGGGCAGCGACAGTGTCGCCGCCGCCCGCGACCGAGATCAGCTTCTTGGCCTTGGTGCGCTCGGCGGCGTGCCTGGCCGATACCATGGTGCCGCGGTCGAACGGCGTCATTTCGAAGGCGCCAAGCGGGCCGTTCCAGACCAGCGTCGCGGCGTCGTCGATCGCAGCGTGGATCCGCGCAATCGATTGCGGGCCGACGTCGAGGATCATGCCGTCGGCCGGAATGGCGTCGAGGCCATAGGCATGCGAGGGCGAATTGGCCGCGAAATGATAGGCGACCACGGCGTCCACGGGCAGGATGATGGCGCAGTTGGCGGCCTCGGCCTTTTCCATGATCCGCAGCGCGGTCGCCGCCAGATCCTTTTCCGCCAGCGATTTGCCGACGCCGATGCCCTGGGCGTGCAGGAAGGTGTTGGCCATGCCGCCGCCGATGACGAGCGCGTCGACCTTGCTGACGAGGTTTTCCAGAAGATCGATCTTGGTCGAGACTTTGGCGCCGCCGATGATTGCAATGACGGGCTTGGTCGGCGCTTCCAGCGCTTTGCCGAGCGCGTCGAGCTCGGCCTGCATGGTGCGGCCGGCATAGCCCGGCAGCTTGTGGCCGAGACCTTCGGTCGAGGCGTGGGCGCGGTGCGCCGCCGAGAACGCGTCGTTGACCCAGACGTCGCCGAGCTTTGCCAATTCGGCGACAAACGCCGGATCGTTCTTTTCTTCCTCTTTGTGAAAACGGGTGTTTTCCAGGCAGAGGATGTCGCCGTCCTTCATCGCGGCGACCGCGTTTGCGGCGGCCTCGCCAATGCAGTCATCGGCAAAGCCGACCGGCTTCTTGATGACCTGCGACAGCGCCGCCGCGACGGGCTTCAGCGACTCCTTGGCGTCGCGTCCCTTCGGCCTGCCGAAATGCGCCAGCAGGATGACCTTGCCGCCCTTGCCCGAGATCTCGGTGATGGTGGGGGCGACGCGCTCGAGCCGGGTGGCGTCGGTGACGCGGCCATTGTCGGTGGGGACGTTGAGGTCGACGCGCAGCAGCACGCGTTTGCCCTTCACGTCGACGTCATCGAGGGTGCGGAATGATTTTGTCATTGGGGTGGTCTCTTGTCCCGGGCGCACTGCGGCGCGAAACGCCGCCGTGCAGAACCGGGACCCATGGTTGGGCGGGTCGCGGTGCAAATGGGTCCCGGCTCTGCGGAGCAGCGTGAAGAACGCTGCACCGCGTCCGGGACACGAGACTAACTTACAGCAGCTTCCCCATCGCCACGGCGGTGTCGCCCATGCGGTTGGAGAAACCCCATTCATTGTCGTACCAGGACATCACCCGCACCAGCGTGCCGTTCTGCACCTTGGTCTGGTCCACATGGAAGGTGGACGAGTGGGGGTCGTGGTTGAAGTCGATCGAGACGTTGGGCGCGGTGGTATAGCCCAAAATGCCCTTCAGCTCCTGCTCGGAGGCGCGCTTCATCGCCGCGTTGATTTCCTTCACGTCGGTGGCGCGCTTGGCGACGATCTTGAGATCGACCACCGAGACGTTCGGGGTCGGCACGCGGATCGCGACGCCGTCGAGCTTGCCCTGAAGTTCGGGCAGCACGAGGCCGATCGCCTTGGCCGCACCGGTGGAGGTCGGGATCATCGACATCGCTGCCGCACGGCCGCGATAGAGGTCGCTGTGCAGGGTGTCGAGCGTCGGCTGGTCGCCGGTATAGGCGTGGATCGTGGTCATGAAGCCGGTTTCGATACCGACGGTGTCGTTCAACACCTTGGCGATCGGAGCCAGGCAGTTCGTGGTGCAGGAACCGTTGGAGACGACGAGGTGCTCCCTGGTCAGCTTGTCGTGATTGACGCCGTAGACGATCGTGGCGTCGGCGCCATCCGACGGCGCGGAAACCAGCACGCGCTTGGCGCCGGCGGTCAGGTGCGCAGTGGCCTTGGCCTTGGCACTGAAGATGCCGGTGCATTCCATCGCGATGTCGACGCCGAGTTCCTTCCACGGCAGCTTCGAGGGATCGCGCTCGGAGGAAACCTTGATCTTGCCGTTGCCGAGGTTGATCGAATCGCCGTCGACGGTCACGGTGCCGGGGAAACGGCCATGCACGGAATCGAAACGCAGCAGATGGGCGTTGGTCTCGACCGGGCCGAGATCGTTGATCCCTACGACTTCGATATCCTTGCGGCCGGATTCCGCAATCGCCCGCAAGATGTTGCGGCCGATGCGGCCAAATCCGTTGATCGCGACCCGGATTGCCATGCTCGTTTCTCCTTTAATAGCTGGTGTCACCCCCGTGGAATGGTTCCACGGCGGTGCTTACGGCGGATCGCCCGGTTCGGCCGGGCGAGAACGGTCAAGATGAGCTTTTAGGTAGACCTTTTTGCCAACAAGCTCAACCGTCAGCAGCGCGCCGCCGAGTTGAAGTTCCTGCAATGGTTGCGCAGAGCACGGTCAGGAACTTCGATAAGCGGCACACCAAAGTTAACTGCCGTCTACTGCCCTTTTGTGTCCGAAGTTCGCAGGGCCGCAAATGGCGCGCGAACTTCGGAAACGGGCAATAGTGCGTTTTCGAGCGAAGGAAAACGCGTCAAAACAAGAGTCTAGAGCTTCGGTTCTGATTCAATCAGAACCGACAAGGTTCTAGAGGCGCTTCAGGGCAGCGTTAACCGCAGCCTCGGCGGTAATCCCGAAGTGCTTGTAGAGGTCCTTGGCGGGCGCGCTGGCGCCGAAGCCGTGCATGCCTATGAATTCACCATCCTGGCCAATCACGGCGTCCCAGCCCCAGCGCACCGCGGCCTCGATCGCGATCTTGACCGGCGCGTTGCCGATAACGGCCTTCTGGCGGTCCGCCGGCTGCGCCAGCAGCAATTCGAGCGAGGGCACCGAAACCACCCGCGACGCGATGCCGCGTTCGGCCAACTGCTTCTGGGCGGCGACCGCGATCTCGACCTCGGATCCGGAGGCGAACAGCGAAACCTTTGCCTCGCCCTGGGCGGCGACCAGTTCATAGGCGCCGTGGCTGCAGGGATTGTCGTTCGGCGCGGTCGTGCGCAATTGCGGCAGGTTCTGGCGCGTCAGCGCCAGCACGGTCGGGCCGTCGATGCGGTTGAGCGCGAGCTCCCAGCATTCGGTGACCTCGACGGCGTCGCAGGGCCGGAACACGCGCATGTTGGGAATCGCCCGCAGCGCCGCCAGATGCTCGACCGGCTGATGCGTCGGTCCGTCTTCGCCCAGCCCGATCGAATCATGAGTCATGACATAGACGACGCCCGCGCCCATCAGCGCCGCGAGCCGCATTGCCGGCCGCGCGTAATCGGTGAACACCAGGAAGGTGGCGCCATTGGGCGCAAAACCGCCATGCAGGAAGACGCCGTTCATGGCCGCGGCCATGCCGTGCTCGCGGATGCCGTAATGGATGAAGCGGCCCTTCGGCGTCTTGGCGGAAAACGCGACAGCCGATTTTGCCTTGTTGTTGTTGGAGCCGGTCAGATCGGCCGAGCCGGCGAGGAATTCCATCGGCATTGCGCCGGCGATTGCCTCGATCGCCGATTCCGAGGATTTCCGGGTCGCGACGTTCTGCGGCGTCTCGAGCAGCTTCTTCTTGTGGTCGCGCAGCGCCTTGGCGAGCGAGGCCGGGCGCTCATGGCGCAGCCGGCGCTCGAATTCGGCGCGCTTGCGCGGACCCAGTTCGCCGAACACGCCTTCCCATTCCTGGCGCGCAGCGGCGCCTCGGCTGCCGGCGGCGCGCCACGCCTTCAGGACGTCGTCGGGCACCGAGAACGGCTCGAGCGAGATGCCGAGCTTTTCCTTGGCGCCCTTCAGTTCTTCGGCGCCGAGCGCCTCGCCATGGGCTTTTGCAGTGCCGGCGCGAGTCGGTGCGCCGAAGCCGATGGTGGTCTTGCAGGCGATCATCGACGGCTTGTTGGACTTCTGGGCACGGGTGATGGCGGCTGCGATCGCCTTCGGATCATGGCCGTCGATCAGTTCGGCGGCCCAGCCGGCCGACTTGAAGCGCTTCACCTGATCGACGGAATCGGCGATCGAGGTCGGGCCGTCGATCGAAATGCCGTTGTCGTCATACAGCACGATCAGCTTGTTGAGCTTCCAGTGACCGGCCATCGCGATCGCTTCCTGCGACACGCCTTCCATCAGGTCGCCGTCGGAGGCGAGCACATAGGTGTGATGGCCGACCACCTTCTTGCCGAACTCGGCGGCGAGCATCTTCTCCGCCAGCGCCATGCCGACCGACGTTGCGATGCCCTGGCCGAGCGGACCCGTCGTGGTCTCGATACCCTTGGTGTGGAAGTTCTCGGGGTGACCCGGCGTCAGCGATCCCAATGCGCGGAAATTCTTGATCTGGTCGAGCGTCATGTCCTTGTTGCCGGTCAGGTACAGCAACGCATACAGCAGCATCGAGCCGTGCCCGGCCGAGAGAACGAAACGGTCGCGGTCCGGCCACTTTGGCTCGGCGGCATCGAATTTCAGGAACTGGGTGAACAGCACGGTCGCGATGTCGGCGGCGCCCATCGGCAGGCCGGGATGGCCGGATTTCGCCTTCTCGACGGCATCCATGGCGAGGCCACGGATCGCATTGGCCATACGGGAATGATCGACCTGCGTCATGATGAAAATCCGCCTGAAATGAGGTGCTTGGTTGCGGGGTGCGTACCGGGAAGGGCCGCAATACGAGGGCTTTGGCCTAGGGAAGTCTGGGCTGGATAGCACCTCAAATCCCGGAGTCCAAGGCAAGGAAACGCCAATCCGGTGCGAAAGGTTGCTTAATGCATGACCCGGAAAAGTGGAGACCGGTTTTCCGAAGAGGTCATGCTCAGACAAGACCGGTAGATCGGGATGACCGGTGGTCCCGATCTACCGGTGCATAGCTTCGCGCGGGCGTTGCGCTGTCCTCGCTTGCCACGTAAATTTAGCGGCCTAACCGCTTGCCGAACCGCAGATTTTGCTGTGCGGCCGGCTTAACCGAAGGTGCGCGCTGTCTCTCATGAGCGATCGTCCCGCCAACGGGGCCGGCAACCCCGAGCTCGCCTTTGCCGACATCGACGCTGCAACCCGGCGGCTGATGGCGGCGCTCGATGCGCTGGAAGCTGCGGCCGAGCGGCGGCGCGATGCCGACCGTGACGAGAATGAACTCGCGAGCCGGATCCAGGCACTCGGCGCCGACCGCTCACGCCTGGCCGACGAACTCGACGGCTCGCTGGTGAAGACCCGGCGGCTGGAGCGCACCAACCGCGAGATATCGGAAAAACTCGACGCCGCGATCGGCACCATCCGCGCCGTGCTGGACGCCGGAGAAAGCTCATGAGCCACATCAACGTCACCATCAACGGCCGGCAGTACCGCATGGCCTGCGAGGAAGGGCAGGAAGTGCGTCTGCTCAAGCTCGCCGAGAACCTCGAAGCGCGCGTCGAATCGCTGCGCGGCAAGTTCGGCGAGATCGGCGATGCGCGGCTTACCGTGATGGCGGCGCTCACCGTGTGCGACGAACTGCTCGACGCCAACCAGCGTATCCGTGCGCTCGAGGAAGAACTCGACGCCTTGCGCAATGTGCGCGTCGCAGCCACCGATCGCGCCCGAACGACGCAGACCGCGGTCGCCAACGCGCTCAATGCCGCAGCCGACCGCATCGAAAAGACCACGCAGATGCTGAACCGCACCATCGGCGGCGGCGTCGCGATCGGGTAGGACGTTGCCCGCCGCAGGCTGATCCGCCTTTGCGGGGAGCACAACGACGAAGCAACCCATCCTGTCTTGATGACCCATGGATTGCTTCGCGGAGCCTGTCACGAGGCGCGCATTCACGCGACCCGCTGGTTCGCAATGCCGCATCCGTCCTCCATTCGGTTTTTGCAAGTCATTGCCGGAGATGTTACCGAAATGGAATGTTCGTGACGGGAGGCTTTCGTGAACCTGAACGAGATTCGTACATTTGTGACGGTGGCGCGGGTCGGGTCGATCCAGGGCGCCGCCAGACAGTTGCATATGACGCAGTCTGCGGTGTCACGGCTGGTTCAGCGGCTTGAGCTCGATCTCGGCGCGACGTTGTTTGACCGACAGACCAAGCCCCTGATTCTGACGCACGATGGTCGGGTCGCGCTTGAGCATGGGCAACGTGTCCTCCGTGCGACGGACGCGTTTTCCGAGGCTCTCTCGCCCGCGGCGGCACCGAGCGGCGTGTTGCGTATCGGTGCCGCTCACGTGCTGGCTGAGCTTGTCGCAGAACGCCCGCTGGATTTGTTGCGATCCACGTTTCCGGATCTCACCCTCCAGATTTCCATCGACTGGGCCGGAGCCTTGATCGAGCGATTGCATAGCGGAGCTCTCGACGCTGCAGTGATTTCGCTGCTCACCGAGGGCAAGCCAAGAAGCGAACTTCCGGCGCGCCGACTTGGCAAGGAGCAGGTACGAATCATGGGTGCTGCCAATCTTTCGCCGACGCGCTGGCGCTCGCTGCGGGCGATGAATGAAATCGGCTGGGTGATTCAGCCGGAAGGCTGCGGCTATCGCACGGCCCTGACACAGGCGCTTGAGCGCGAGGGCGCCGGGCCGCCGAAGGTGATCGTCGAAGCGTTCAGCAAGGATCTGCAGCTATCGGTCGTCGCGCGCGGCGCTGGCTTTGGGCTGTTGCCCGTGAGCCAATTGAATGCGGTTGCGGGCAAGCGAAAGATCAAGACATTTCATGTCCCTGACTTTCAGCCTGCGGTCTCGACATGGTTCATTCGCCGGCTTCAATTGGGACGGTTGTCTCGACCGCTTGATGACATCGAGCAGGCGCTTTCGCTCGTCATCGCGAAGTGACCGATATGGAATATTGGAACTACATATTATGAATTTGCTACCGGTCGTGCCGCCGGCGTAACGGAAGCGGGCCAGTTGAAATGCCCTGACCTCAGGTGCGGCGGCTGGTCCTGTTCATCCGTCAAACGGAGGCTTCGATGACCCCAACTTCTCAAGGCGTGGTTTTTCAAGAGTTGACCGCGCCCGCCGTGAGCCCTGCTAGCCGAACCAGCCTGACTCAGGCCGTGCAGAAATATTTCGACCTTATGTACGATTGCGATACGTCGCACCTCCTTGAGGTCTTTCGATCCACCGCCCACCTTCACGGATTTCGCGACGGGCAGATGATGTCGTGGTCGATGGAGACCTACAAAAACGTCCTCGATAAGCGCCAATCGCCGAAGTCGCTTGGCGCCGCTCGCGCCGATGAGATCCTGCAGATGGATTTTGCTTCCGCGGATATGGCCTTCGTGAAGGCGCGCGTGCAGATCGCTACGATGGAATTCGTGGATTATCTGACTTGGCACTGCATCGATGGCAAATGGCTGATTACGTCGAAGGGCTTTTACCTTATGTCCGATGGCGATCCCGGAAAACGCTGAAAACTCACGCTTAACGCTGGCGGTTTGGCCGCATCGTAGCTACATTGGCAGGGCGAAGCTGTGTTGCGCGTCAGAAGCCATATATCCCCGGGGCCTTATCGATCCTTCCGGGAACTGTCCCTGGCCGGGTCCGTGGATCCGGTCATATGGTGCCCACCTACTTTCGTAGGGAACTCCGGGATCGAGCGCTTCAACGGCCATTACGGCTTCGCACTTTTGTTTCGGTTGATTTTTGCGTCGAGCTTTTACTCTACCGGCTTCACCACCTAGGCCCTGCAACTTTCGCTTCGTCCGTCTTCGCGGGCGATGTTCGGCGGAACAGAACGCTGCATGACGGCAAGTGCTTCGAAAGCAGAACTTCGCGCTGCCGCTTTGGCAAAGCGCGATGCATTGAGCGACGAGCAGCGCGCCGACGCGGCGCAAGCCCTCGCCAAGCGTAAACTGCCGTTCGAGATCGCGCCCGGAATGGTTGTCTCCGGCTATTCGCCGATCCGCAGCGAGATCGACCCGGCGCCGTTGATGCGCAAGCTCGCGGAAGCGGGCGCCAGGCTGGCGCTGCCGGCCGTGATGGCGCGCGGCAAGTCGCTGGCGTTCCGGGCGTGGTCCCCCAACGACCGGCTGATGTTAGGGCCGCTCGGCATTCTCGAACCGTCGCCGGCGGCCGCTGAACTCATTCCCGACATCATGCTGGTGCCGCTGGCGGCGTTCGACGCCGCGGGGCACCGGATCGGCTATGGCGCCGGACATTACGATTTCACGCTGGAGCATTTGCGCAAGGCGAAAGCCATTGTCGCCGTCGGTGCTGCGTTTGCCGTGCAGCAAATAAAGGCGGTTCCGGCCCAGCCGCACGACGTGGCGCTGGATTTTGTGCTAACGGAAAAGAAAGTGTTCGATTTCCGGAGCTGAATTTTGCGCATCCTCTTCATCGGTGACGTCGTCGGCAAGACCGGCCGCACCGCCATTTCCGAGCATCTCCCCGGCATGGTCAGAGACTGGTCGCTCGATCTCGTCATCGTCAACGGCGAGAACGCGGCCGGCGGCTTCGGGATCACCGAGGCGATCTATCAGGATTTCCTCGACGCCGGCGCGGATGCGGTCACGCTCGGCAACCACGCCTGGAATCAGAAGGAGGCGCTGGTGTTCATCGAGCGCGCGCCGCGCCTGATCCGCCCCTTGAACTTTCCGCGCCATACGCCGGGCCGCGGCGCCGCCCTGATCGATACCAAGAACGGCAAGCGTGCGCTGGTCATCAACGCCATGGGCCGCGTCTTCATGGAGCCGCTGAACGATCCCTTCAACGCGGTCGGCAAGGAGCTCGACGCCTGTCCGCTGCGCGAGGCCGCCGATGCCATCGTGATCGATTTTCATGGCGAGGCGACCAGCGAGAAGCAGGGCATGGGATTTTTCTGCGACGGCCGCGCCAGCCTCGTGGTCGGCACCCATACCCACGTTCCGACCGCCGATCATCAGGTGCTGCCCGGCGGCACCGCCTATATGAGCGACGCCGGCATGACCGGCGATTACGATTCGATCATCGGCATGCAGAAGGAAGAGCCGCTGCACCGCTTCGTCACCGGCATTCCCTCCGGCCGATTCGAACCGGCGTTCGGTGTGGCGACACTAAGCGGGGTCGCGGTCGAAACCGACGATGCCACCGGACTGGCGCTGCGAATAGCGCCAGTGCGGGCGGGCGGCAGGCTGGAGCCGGCAGTGCCGGGATTTTGGACCGGCCACTGAACCGGGTTACGAGAAGGTGTGATGCAAAGGTTTCTGGTCTTCCTGCTGGCGTTGTTGCTGTCGCAGGCGGCGTCCGCGCAAGAGCTCACCCAGCGCCCGGTATCGCAGGACCCGGTATCGCTGCAAGACATGACCGGGCGACTGGAGAAGTCCGCGATCGACACGGCGAAGGTCGCGCCGAAGGGCGCGGCAAGAGGATCCTCGGTGGATTTCTCCTGGGCTTCCAGTCCCGAAGAACACCGCGCGCTCGCCAAGCATGTGCTCGTGCTCGTCAGCGTGGTGACGCAGGACTCAGCTGAGCTGCCGCTGCGCCGGGTCTATGTGAATATCGACGGCCGCGAAACCGAGCTGATCAGGTTGAGCAGCCAGCTCAGCGGAGTCCGGAAAGGCTCGAAGACCTACTCGATGCTCGGGCCCTATCGTGAGGACGGATTCTACCTCGCGCCTGCCGGCACCATGATGGCGGACGGCTATTTGCAGGCCGATTTCGCGGTGCGGCGGAACGGCTTCAATCTCTACAAATTGCCGGGGACGCCACCGGATTTCATCAAGGCGGACAGCAATCCGCTGCCCGGGCCCGACGCCAAGCCGGAAATGCCGGTGCTCAAGGCGATGCTGCTGCGCGAGTACAAGGGCTTCGAATTGCCCGCAGCCCTGCGCTAGATTCCGGGCCAGCGGTCCGGACGCGGGTTTGCCGGATTAGCGGTACGCGCTCAGTAGCGCGCCGGTACGTACATCTCCGGCGGGACCGGACCGCGCTGGTAATCCGGATTGCGCACGCGCGGCGGCAGGATGACGGGGGTCTGCGGGACCTCGTTGTAGGGAATCTGTTCAAGCAGATGGGCGATGCAGTTCAGCCGCGCCTTCTTCTTGTCGACGGCCTCGACCAGGTGCCACGGCGCCTCGGCGATATGGGTGCGCTCCAGCATCGCTTCCTTGGCCTTGGTGTACTGCTCCCAGCGGCTGCGCGCCTCCACGTCCATCGGGCTGAGCTTCCACTGCTTCAGGGGATCGTGGATCCGCATGGTGAAGCGCAGATGCTGTACCTCGTCGGTGATCGAGAACCAGTATTTGATCAGGATGATGCCGGAACGCACCAGCATGCGTTCGAATTCCGGCACCGAGCGGAAGAATTCCTCGACGTCGGCTTCGGTACAAAATCCCATCACCCGCTCGACGCCCGCGCGGTTGTACCAGCTGCGGTCGAACAGCACGATCTCGCCGCCGGCCGGCAGATGCGAGACGTAACGCTGGAAATACCATTGGGTGCGTTCGCGCTCGTTCGGCGCCGGCAGTGCGGCGACCCGGCAGACCCGCGGGTTCAGCCGCTGCGTGATGCGCTTGATGACGCCGCCCTTGCCGGCGGAATCGCGTCCCTCGAAGATGACAACCACTTTCAGCTTCTGGTGCTGCACCCAGCTCTGCAGTTTGACCAGTTCGCCCTGCAGGCGGAACAGTTCCTTGAAATAAAGCCGGCGGTCGACGGTCTCCTCGGCGGAATGGCTTTCGAATTCGTTGGTCAGCGCGTCGAGGCGGTCGTCGTCGATCTCGAGTTCCAGTTCCTCGTCGAAACTGTCCATCATTTCCGCGTGGATGCGATCATGGATCGAGCCATTGACTGGTTTTTCGGTCATCAGGATACTCCGCCCAGGGAAGCGCAAAAGGAAATGCACGGCATCACCGTTAGTTTCAAATGCGCATGTCAGGGGTGTGACAGCGCGCGCCGGGCAAGGCGTTTTGACGTCTGTCGCTCAGGACTGCCGGAAACCCATGCGGAAGGCGCCCCAATGGCGGCCGCGCACGTGGATGGGCGAGGAGAGGTCTTTCATCAGCACGAAATTGCCGCCGCCCATGTCGCGGCGATAGGTCTGCAGCAGGAACGGTTTTGTGTTCGTCGCCACCTTCTTCACCGCGCGATCGCTGAACAGGCGGCGGTTGCGGCAATTGGCGTTGTTCCAGACGGGGTCGGGCCCCTGCGGCAGGCGGTAGTTCGGATTGTGGGTCGGCAGATAGCCGCCTTTGGCCCAGGCGACGCAGAACACGATGCGCGGATCGCTCTTCTGGATCGGGTCCTGGATCGAAGGCAGGACGCGGTCGGTGAAGGCGACATAGTCGGTCAGATATTGCTTCGGATCGGTCCCTGATATTTCGCGGTATTTCTCGTCCATCAACTGCTCGACCGTGATCTCGCCGCGTGCGACGGCGGCCTCAAACGCGTCGGAAATCTGCTTTGCGGTGTCGATCACCACGCGGATCAACGGCGCATCCGAAGTCTCGACGCCGCTGTCGGCGATCAATGCGATCAGGCCTTCCGACAGTTCGAGCAGCTTCGCCACCCGTCCGTCGGCCTGCTTCAGCTCGCTGGAGGACAAATCGACGCCCTGGGCAAGCTGGCCGAGTTCCTCGATCACGCGGTCGCAATGGCCGAGATTGGACGTCGCGGCCTTGGCGACGCCGTCGATCTCATAGCCTACGGACGCGATGCCCTGGTGCACGCGCGCGATGATGCCGCTGATCTGCTGTGCGCCTTCACCAGCGCTCTTGGCGCGGAGCGAGGCGTCGCTGCTCTCGCCGATCAGGCTGCCGATCTGGCCGTCGAGATCGCGCATGGTCTCGGAAATCTGCTGCGTGGCCTGGCGCGTCCCCTCCGCCAGGCTCTTCACCTCGTTCGCGACCACGGCAAAGCCACGGCCGGCGGTTCCGGCGCGCGCCGCCTCGATCGTGGCATTGAGCGCCAAAAGGTTAGTCTGTTTCGCAATCGCCTCGATCGAGCCGGAAACTTTTGCAACCTGCGACAGGGCCGAGCCGACGGCGCTGAGCCGGGCCTCGATACGGCCGACCGCGTCGACGAGTTCGGCGATGTGCTTGACGGCCGTATCCACCGCGCTGCGCGACTGAACGATCTCTCCGACGGCTGCGGACGTGGTCGATTGCACCGCCTGCGATGCATTGGCGATGTCGCGGTTGGCCGAGACCATCGTCTGGGCCGTCTTCTGCAAGTGGTGGAACCGGTCCGACTGGTTCGCGACGCGGCTGGCGACCTCCTGGACGTTGCCGGCGATATCGGCAAGTTCCACGCCGAGCCCGCCGATGCGGTCGGCAAGCTGGTCAATGAGGCGTTCGGCCAGTGTCTGGTTGGAGTGAGTGTCCAGGACCGCACGCTGCACAAAGGACATGCTCGAGCTTTCTCCAGTCAGAGCCGATGATCGGCTCACCGCGGCGAGCGCATTCCAATTGCAAGTCTAGAACGCGATTCGCGCCTTGGTGTCTTGCCTGAGAGCGAACTGGAGCATTTTCGAGCGAAGCATGCCCTCGGACTTGATCCGGGGGTTGATACCGGTTCGCGTCGAGAAAACGCGTCAATCAAGAATCTAGAGCCTGTAGGCTGTACGGAACCCGCCCCAATGGCGGCCCTTGACGCGGATCGGCACGTCGATCTCGCGCATCATCACCGTGTTGCCGTTGCCCATGTCGCGGGCGTAGCTCTGCACCAGGTAGGCGCGCTGGTTGCGGCCGGCTGCGAGGCCCGCGGGATCGTTGAAGATGCGGCGGTTGCGGCTGTTGGCGGTGTTCCAGGTGACGTCGCCCGGACGTTGCGGATGCGAATAGATCTTGTTGTGAACCGGCAGATAGCCGTTGGTGTCGATGACAGCGCAGAACGCCATGCGCTTGTCTTTGGCGAGGAAGGCTTCCTGGAACGGTGGCAGCGCGCGGTCCGCCCAGTCCAGAATTTTGGTGCGGTGCTGCACCGGGTTGCTGCCGGATATTTCGACATAGTTGGTGTCGAACATGTCCTCGATCGAGATCGCGCCGCTGGCGACGCCCTGCTCGAAAATCCTGGTCAACGCGGCGCCTGCTTCCATGGCGCGGGTGACGAACTCGGTGTTCTCGTCGTGGATCGCCCACAATTTGTCTTCGATCGCCTCGCGCAAAGCGGCGTTCGGCCGCTCGAACTGCGCCTGCGCGCCGGCCTTGGAACGCTCGCTGATGCGAATTTTGCAGGCGCCGATATCCGGCAGCGTGGCGTCGAGGCTTTGGTTGGGCGTCAGCTTTTCGGCGTCGGGACCGCTGATCAGGATGCCGTCGATCGAAATCTCGTAGACCGGCGCCGTGATCAGGCCGCGCGCGGTCTGGATTTCGATTTGGAGGCTGCAGGGCAGCTTTTCCTGTTTGCGCTGGCCCTGGCGCTCGCTTTGGCGCAGCAGCACCGCGCAGCGCGATTTGAGCTTCTGCGCAAAGGTCGTGACCGCCCTTCCGGCATTGGCGACGTTTTCGCCATGCGCTTCGGCTTCCTTGGTCGCGACGCCGATCTCGGAGGCGCTTTCGCCGACCGAGACGATGAAGCGCGACGCGGAGGCGGCATTGTCGGACATTTCTCCGGTGGTCTGGCTTTGCTCGGCGACCGCGCCGTTGACGTTGTCGAACACCGGCCGGATCAACTCGATCGCCTGCGAAATCCGATGCACGGCGTCGACCGAGCCGGCGGCGTCGCGCTGCAGCGCTTCGATCTTCCTGGTGATTTCCTCGGTGGCGTTCTGGGTCTGCACCGCGAGCGCCTTCACCTCGGTGGCGACGACGGCAAAGCCGCGCCCGGCTTCGCCGGCGCGCGCGGCCTCGATGGTGGAATTGAGGGCCAGCAGCGTGGTCTGCCTTGCGATCTGCGCGATCAGATTGACGACATTGCCGATCGCCGCGGACGATTCGCGCAACCGGTCCACATTGGCGCTGGCTTCGCGGGCGGCCTCGCTGGCCTGGTCGGCGAGCTTGCCGGCATCGCGGACCTGCTCGCCGATGCCCTGGGCCGAATGGGTGAATTTGTCAGCGGCCTGCGAGAAGGTGGTTGCGGTGCTCTGGGCTGCGGTGGTGCGGCCGGTCAGGGCGTCAGTGCGGTGGCGGATGGTGGTCAGTGTGGCCGCGGTCGCCTCGGCGCCCCCGGCGACCGAATGGGCCGCGCGCTCGAGCTGGCGGATCATGCCACCGAGTTCGAGTTCCAGCAGTTCAAGGATTTCCTTGGCTGAATCGCCTTCGGGCGCGGGCGCGTCGGCCGCAGCCGCAACCGCCGGAACCTTAAGCTCGACGGCAGCCGTGGTCGCTTCCGGCTCTCGCTTTCGAAATAAACCGAACGCCATGAGGGCTCTTAAAAGTTGAGAATGTGGGGCGCATCCTCTCATCCGGGCATGAAGTCATGGTTAACAACTGCCTGATATTCCGGCATACGGGGCACTACTTAAGTACCAAAACGGCCGTGAATCTTTGATTTTGGCCGGTTGTCGGCCTATAAGGCCGCGTTTTCATCCAAATCCGCTCACGAACGAATCCAAGAGACCCGCATGGCCGGCCATTCCCAATTCAAGAACATCATGCACCGCAAGGGGCGGCAGGATGCCCAGAAGTCGAAACTGTTCGGCAAGCTGGCGCGGGAAATCACGGTCGCGGCCAAGATGGGCCAGCCTGATCCGTCGATGAACGCCCGGCTGCGCGCGGCGATCATTTCCGCTCGCCAGGAAAACATGTCGAAGGATTCGATCGAGCGCGCCGTGAAGAAGGCGAGCGGCGGCGAGGGCGAGAACTACGACGAGATTCGCTACGAGGGCTATGGCCCCGGCGGCGTCGCCGTCATCGTCGAGGCGCTGACCGACAACCGCAACCGCGCGGCCTCCGATATCCGCTCCTACTTCACCAAGTCCGGCGGCAACCTCGGCGAAACCGGATCGGTTTCCTTCATGTTCGATCACACCGGCATCATCGAATACGACGCCAAGGTGGCCTCCGACGATGAGATGCTGGATGCGGCGATCGAAGCCGGCGCCGACGACGTGATCTCGAGCGAGAGCGGCCACGAAATCTATGCCTCCAAGGAAACGTTTCGCGAGGTCGCCAAGGCGCTGGAGACGAAATTCGGCGAGGCCCGCAAGGCGGCGCTGACCTGGAAGCCGCAGAACACGGTGCCGGTGGACGACGAGACCGGCGAGAAGCTGCTCAAGCTGATCGACCATTTGAACGAGCACGACGACGTGCAGAACGTCTACGCCAATTTCGAGGTCTCGGACGCGCTGATGGCGAAGATGGGCGGGTAGGGATCTCGTGTCCCGGACGCGGTGCAGCGCGGAGCGCTGCTCCGCAGAGCTCAGATGCGCAATTGCGCATCGGGGGACCCATGTCTCCGCAGAATGAGCTGATGGATGGGCCCCGGCTCAGCAACGCACCACGCCGCAAACGCGGCGCACTGCGTTGCGTCCGGGGCACGTCCCACCGCTTTAGCGGGGATGACTGTTCTCTTTATGTTTCGTTCACGGTGCTATGGCGTTATCACAGGCCATGACATCTCCTCCGATTCGCCAACCCGTCCGGATTATCGGCATCGACCCCGGCCTGCGCCGCACCGGCTGGGGCGTGATCGAGACCGAGGGCAACCGCCTGGTCTTCATCGGCTGCGGCTCGGTAGAGCCGCCGGACGACCTGCCGCTGGCGAGCCGGCTGCTCGCGATCCATGAAGGCCTCGCTGCCGTGCTCGGCGACTACAGCCCCATGGAGGCTGCGGTCGAACAGACCTTTGTGAACAAGGACGGCGTCGCAACGCTAAAACTCGGGCAGGCGCGCGGCGTCGCCATGCTGGCGCCGGCGATGTTCGGCATATCGGTTGCCGAATACGCGCCCAACCAGGTCAAGAAGACCGTGGTCGGCGCCGGTCATGCCGACAAGAACCAGATCGCTGTCATGCTCAAGATCCTGCTGCCGAAGGCCGAGCCGAAATCCGCCGACGCCGCCGACGCGCTGGCGATCGCGATCACGCACGCCCATCACCGCGCCGGCACGGCGCTGCGGCTGAAGGTGGCAGGCCTATGATCGGCAAACTGAAAGGCCTGATCGACTCCTACGGCGAGGACTACGTGATCCTCGACGTCGGCGGCGTCGGCTATCAGGTGCACTGTTCGTCGCGCACGCTGCAGGCGCTGCCCGCGCCCGGCGAGGCCGCGGTGCTCTCGATCGAGACCTATGTGCGCGAAGACCAGATCAAGTTGTTCGGCTTTCGCGGTGACATCGAGCGCGAATGGTTCCGCCTCTTGCAGACCGTGCAGGGCGTCGGCGCCAAGGTGGCGTTGGCGGTGCTCTCGACGCTGCCGCCGGCCGAGCTTGCGAATGCGATCGCGCTGCGCGACAAGGCCGCGGTGACGCGCACGCCCGGCGTCGGCCCGAAAGTCGCCGAGCGCATCGTCACCGAATTGAAGGACAAGGCGCCGGCCTTTGCCAACGTCGATCCGGCGCTGGTGCATCTTTCCGGCGCCATCGACAACGACCGCGCGCCGCGCCCGGTCACCGACGCGATCTCGGCGCTGGTCAATCTCGGTTACGGCCAGCCGCAGGCCGCGGCCGCCATCGCGTCGGCCTCGCGCAGCGCCGGCGAGAATGCGGAAACAGCGCAGCTGATCCGCTTGGGCCTGAAGGAACTCGCGAAGTGAGCGAACTGCGCTGGAGCATTACAAAATGATTACGTGTTATCTGCGTTACCGGCTCGATCCGGACAAGCTCGCCGATTTCGAGGCGTACGGCGCCATGTGGCTGGAGCTGCTGCCGCGCTTCGGCGGCGTCCATCACGGCTACTTTCTGCCATCCGAAGGCGAGAGCGACGTCGCTTTGGCGATGTTCAGCTTTCCGAGCCTCGCGGCCTATGAACAGTATCGTAAGGATGCCAGCACCGATCCCGACTGCCAGAAGGCGGTCGCCTTTGCAAAACGGACGCGCTGCTTCATCCGTTATGAACGGTCATTTTTCCGGCCATTGTTTCCGAAAACGGCCGCATGACCAGGCCCTCCCGCAACGTCACGGCAGAACGTCGCGACTATTCGGCAGGCGCCGTTGCCGGGCGTTTCGCGCGCGCGATCGGCATCGTCCTGATTTTTTCCATTGCAGGACCGCTGACGATTGCGGCGCTGATTTCGCTGATCGTGGTCGGTTTCGGAGCCGCGCTGCTGCAAATGTTTCTCGCGCTTCTCGAACTCGAAGCACTGCGCACCATCGTCTCTGTCGCGATCGTGCTGCTTGCACTGGCGACGATGCTCGCGTCGTTCCTGCCATCGGTCGCGGCCGGCCTGATATTCGCACTGGCTGCGGTCTATGGCGGCATCAACATGATCTGGATGGCGTGGCTCGCCGCGGCCATTGCCGTCGCCGGTTTCGTCGTATTCGGCATATTCTTGGTGCCCTCGGAATCATCGGCCGTGATTTTGCCGGATGTCCGGTCTGCACGACAGGCGCTGTCGCTGTCAGCGATCCTTGCCGTGCTGGCGGTCATTCCGGCCAGCCTGTGCTGGTGGCTCGCGAAACCCCTGCATCGTGCTAGAACTGCCGCATGAACACGCCGTCCCGCATTGTCACCCCCGAACGCCGCAGCGACGATGTCGGCGACACCGCGCTGCGCCCGCAATTGCTGTCCGAGTTCGTCGGCCAGGCGCAGGCGCGCAAAAACCTTTCGATCTTCATCGAGGCGGCGCGCAAGCGCGGCGAGGCGCTCGATCACGTGCTGTTCGTCGGCCCTCCCGGTCTCGGCAAGACCACGCTGGCGCAGATCGTGGCGCGTGAACTTGGCGTCGGCTTTCGCGCCACTTCCGGACCTGTGATCGCCAAGGCCGGCGACCTCGCAGCGCTTCTGACCAATCTCGAAGAGCGCGACGTGCTGTTCATCGACGAAATCCATCGCCTCAGCCCGGCGGTCGAGGAAGTGCTCTATCCTGCGATGGAGGACTTTCAGCTCGATCTCATCATCGGCGAGGGGCCGGCAGCGCGATCCGTAAAAATCGAGCTGGCGAAATTCACCCTCGTCGGCGCCACCACGCGCGCGGGCCTGCTCACCAATCCGCTGCGCGACCGCTTCGGCATTCCGGTGCGGCTGAATTTCTACACCGTGGAAGAGCTGGAGATGATCGTCACCCGCGGCGCCCGCGTGCTCAACATCGGCATGACGCCTGATGGCGCCAACGAGATCGCGCGCCGCGCCCGCGGCACGCCGCGCATCGCCGGTCGGCTGCTGCGCCGGGTGCGGGATTTTGCGTCCGCCGCGGATGCCACCTCTGTCGATCGCGCCATCGCCGACCACGCGCTGAGCGCGCTGGAAGTCGATGCCGCCGGCCTCGATGCGATGGACCGGCGATATCTTTCGACCATCGCGCTGAACTATGGCGGCGGTCCGGTCGGCGTGGAAACCATGGCGGCGGCGCTGTCGGAGCCGCGCGATGCGATCGAGGACATCATCGAGCCGTTCCTGATCCAGTGTGGCTATCTCCAGCGCACCCCGCGCGGCCGGCTGTTGACCTCGCACGCCTTCAAGCATCTCGGCCTCGCCGAACCCGCCCGCGATACGGCGCAGTTCGGCCTGTTCGGCGGCGGTGACAGCGATGACTGAACGCTATCGAACCGAATCGGCCTAATCACGCACTAACGGTAAATATCAACAAGTCGGCGACGCGCCTCGGCGCGGGACCGGCTGTTTTTGCCGTGGAGTGCCAGATGAAATCGACCGAAGACGCCAAGGTGCTGGCCATTGTCGCAGCGCCGGAACTGGGCACGCCCGACGATTCCGACGTCCTCAACGCGATGCCTGTCGACGAGCTGGCCTCATTGTGGGCTGTGCTGCAGCGGCTGAGCAAGCGCGACCAGACTTCCGGCGCCTGGGCGGCCAAGCTCTATTTCGATCATCTGCCGCACCGCAAGCCGGATCGCGCGCTCGATCTTGCGCTTGAAGTGCTGCGCAGTGAATCCGACAAACCGACCGTGATGCAGCTCAATGAAAAGTTCATGATGTCGCTGATGTATGCCCACGGCGAAAGCGTGATCGACCGGATCGAGGCCGAGGCGAAGAATAACGCCCGGCTGCGCTGGCTGCTCGGCGGCGTTCTGCTCGGTCCAAACAAGCCGTTGAAGCAACGCATCCAGGCGATCGCCGACCTCAAGGGCTGGAAGGCCGACGACATCGCGCGACGGACCCCAAAACAGCCGCTCGATTGCGAAGCCATGACGCTGCCGGAGCTGGCTCGCGCCTGGGTCGAACAACATTCGAAATCCGACTGCGACCGCGATGACAATTTCTTTGCGATGATGGATTATGAGAGCGAACTGCGTGGTGAGGATCCGGACAGGGCTATTGATCTGATCGTCGCTATCCTCGAGATCGAGACCAATCCGGCGCTGCTGTCGCTGCTCGCCGCCGGTCCGCTCGAGGATGTCATCAGCATGGAAACCATCGACCGCATCGAGCGCGAGGCGCAGGCCAGCGATCGTTTTCGAGATCTCTTGGGCGGCGTCTGGTACTACCGCGCCTCCGACGAATTGAGGGCCCGGCTCGACGCGCTGGTCGGGGAGAACAGGTGGTAACCTTAATGCGACTGCTGACGATCTGCACAAACGCACCCCAATTCCGGCTCAATACCCGCCCATGTTTGCGATGCATCACGATTGACCAGCCATGATTTCACGCCGACATTTCTTTCGATTCTTTGGTGGATTGGGCGCCCTCGGCGTCACGACCACGGCCTACGGATTCTCCGAACCCGCGCTGCAGCTTCGCGTCACGCGATACAACCTTGCGCCGCCGCAATGGCCCACCGATCTCAAGCTCAAGATCGCCGTCATCACCGACCTGCACGCCTGCGATCCCTGGATGTCGCTCGACCGCATCCAGGGGATCGTTGAACGAACCAACGCACTGAAGGCCGACGTCATCGTCATGCTCGGCGACTACGTGGCCGGGCACCGCAAGGTGACGCGCTTCATCCCGGCCGATGAATGGGCGCCGGTGCTGGCCGGGCTGAAGGCCCCGCTCGGCGTGCACGCCATTCTCGGCAATCATGATTGGTGGGATGACAAGGAAGTGCAGCGCGAAGGCAAGGGGCACACCTTCGCCCGCCGCGCGCTGGAGGCGTCAGGCATTCCGGTTTACGACAATGACGCCAGGCGCCTCACCAAGGACGGGCGGCCGTTCTGGCTGGCTGGCCTTGGCGATCAACTGGCCTATTTCCCGGCACGCCGTTTCCGCCCGGTGCGGCGGGTCGGCGTCGACGATCTCGGCGCCACGCTGGCGAAGGTCACCGATGACGCGCCGGTCATTCTGCTGGCGCATGAGCCCGACATCGCCAAGCGCGTGCCGTCGCGGGTGTCACTGCAGCTCTCCGGTCATACCCATGGCGGTCAGGTGCGGTTGCTGGGTTGGTCGCCAGTCGCACCGTCCGGCCAGCGGCTCGCTTATGGCCACATCCGCATGAAGCACGACATCGTCGTCTCCGGTGGCCTCGGCTGCAGCATCATGCCGTTCCGCATCGGCGTTCCCCCGGAGATCGTGCTGGTGACGCTGGGCGGGCAGGGCCCGGCCGTGGCATAAGTTGTCGGAAACGCAATGGCGTGAGCTGCGGTGCACCTGTGCACCCGGTCTGAAATATGTTAATCTATCTTCATGACCTCAGCCGTCGAAAAAGCTGTCGAAGCCCTGGAACTGCTGCCTGCGGAAATGCAGGAGCAGGCCGCCGATTATTTGCTGTCTCAGGCCCGAAAATTCCGTGCGCTCAAGGACGCCATTGACGAAGGAATGGCTGACGTCGAAGCGGGAAGGGTTGTTCCCTGGGATTTGGAAGCCTTCCTCAAGCAAGCACGGGCAAAGGCGCAGGGGTAGGTGCTGTCGTGCGGGTCGTCGTTTCGTTGCGGGCTCGTTCCGATATTCTCGATATTCATTCATATCTCTCTGAACGCAGTCCCGTCGTCGCCGATCGAATGTTGGCCAGATTTTCTCAACGGTTCGATGAACTCCGCGAGTTTCCCTTCCTTGGACCTGATCGGAGCGAACTGCGCGCGTCGCTGCGAGGACTTTTAATGGACGGCTATACTGCATTCTACATGGTCGAACCGGACCAGATTGTTATCGTTCGTGTGCTTGACAGCCGGATGGATATCGAGCGGGAGTTGTCGAAATGACGCCCCACATCGACGGCGAGGTCCGCGACGGCCGCCATCACATGCAGGTCCGCGTCTATTATGAGGACACGGATTTCTCCGGCATCGTTTACCACGCCAATTATCTGCGCTTCATGGAGCGCGGCCGCACCAATCATCTGCGGCTGATGGGTGCCGATCAGCAGGCGCTGTTCGAACAGGCTCAGGCTGAGACGCCGGGCTTTGCCTTCGTGGTGCGCTCGATGGAGATCGATTTCCTGCGCCCGGCGCGGATGGACGATCTGCTCGATGTGGTGACCTGGCCGATCGCGGTGAAGGGCGCCTCGATCACGCTGGCGCAGGAGGTGCGGCGCGGCGAAGAGGCGCTGGTCACCGCCAAGGTGCGCGTCGCGTTCATCTGCGAGGGCCGCGCAAAACCGATCCCGAAATCGCTGCGGCAGCTGATGAAGGCCGATCTGGATTAATTTCGCCGAGTACTTGACTCTCTGTACCGATCGGTACAGTCTCGAGCTCTATTCAGAGCTGGAGATACTTGATGTCGCGTCCGCCATTGCCGCCGTTCACGCGCGAGACCGCCGCCCAGAAAGCCCGCATGGCGGAGGACGCCTGGAATTCGCGCGATCCGGTCCGCGTCTCGCTGGCCTATACCGAGGACAGCCGCTGGCGGAACCGCGCCGAATTTTTTCAGGGCCGTGATGCGATCGTCGAATTCCTCACCCGCAAATGGGCGAAGGAGCACGAATACCGCCTGATCAAGGATCTCTGGGCGTTCGATGCCAACCGCATCGCGGTGCGCTTTCAATATGAATGGCATGACGAGGCCGGGCAGTGGCACCGCTCCTACGGCAACGAGCAGTGGGAGTTCGACGAGCATGGCCTGATGCGCCGGCGCGAGGCCAGCATCAATCATGTCGAGATTGCCGAGAAAGACCGCCGCTTTCATTGGGCCGCGCCTGGACCGCGTCCGGCGGATGTCACGGGCTTGAGCGAGAGCCCGTTCTAGCTGGCTATGGCCAAAACCGTTTCCGAACGCGCCGATCTGTTGCCGCTGATCTCGGAGGTGTTCCGCAGCCACGGCTATGAAGGCGCGACGCTGGCGCTGATCGGCAAGGCCACCGGTCTGGGGAAGGGCAGCCTCTATCATTTCTTCCCCGACGGCAAAGCGCAGATGGCCGCGGAAGTCCTGGCCGAGATCGATCACTGGTTCGAGGTCAATATCTTCGCGGCCCTGCGCAAGTCCGATGATCCCGCACAGGCGATTGCCGACATGACCGCGGGTGTCGATCGCTATTTCCGCTCGGGCCACCGCGTCTGCCTAGTCGGCGTGATTGCGCTCGGGGCATCGCGGGATATTTTCAGCTCGCAGGTGCAGGATTATTTCAGCCGCTGGAACGATGCGCTGGCGCAAACGCTGCGGCGCGCCGGCTTCAGTGCAGGCGTGGCGCGGCGGCGCTCCGCCGATGCGCTGCTGACCATTCAGGGCGCGCTGGTGCTGGCGCGCGCGCTCGACGATACCAAAGTGTTCGGGCAGGCGATGGTGGATATGAAGGCGCGTTTGCTGGCGAAGTGAGACACACCATCCGCGTCGTCCCGGCCTTGAGCTCAGATGTGCAATTGCACATCGGGGGACCCATACCGCGTGATCTATCGGTAAAAAGCCGGCAGACACCGCCTGCAATTTACACTCGCCGCGGAGTATGGGTCCCGGCGTTCGCCGGGACGACTCGTGGTGAGATTCCGCCTTACGCCGCCGCCTTGTGCCGCGCGACCTCGGCCTGGTACAGCGCGAACTCTTCGGCCAGCGCCTTGGCGACGCTCGGCCGCTTCTTCATCCGCTCGAGATAATCCTTCACGGCTGGATATTTCGAAAAGTCGATCATCGGGGTTGCGATGCTCCAGTTCAGCACGGTGGTGAGATAAGCGTCCGCCACGCTGAAATGATCGAGCACGAATTCACGGCCCTCGAGATATTTGTTGAGGTAGTCGAGGCGCGACAGATACCGCTCCAGCGTATAGGCCTTGACCTCCGCCGGCACGGTCTTGCCGAGCAGCGGCGTGAACAGGCCCTTGTGCAGTTCGGTGCCGATGAAGCACAGCCATTGCTGCAGCTTGGACCGTTCGATGCCGGGTCTGGCGCCGATATTGGAATCGGACAACCACTCGGCGACGTGCTGCAGGATCGCGGCGTTCTCGGTCAGCGTTACGCCGTCGTCGGTCCGCACCACGGGCACGAGGCCGAGCGGATTGACCGCGTAGAAATCCGAATCGTCCTTCAACACGCGTTTGGTCTTGGGGTCGACCTCGATGAAGTTGACCTGGCTGCCGGCCTCATACAGCGCGATCCTGGTTGCCATCGAGCAGGCGAGGGGCGAGAAATAAAGGTCCATGTACGAATCTCCCTTGGGTCACTTTTGCGCTTGGGTTCAGGCGGTCGTAACGGCTAAGCTTGATTTATGTACCGCTCAGTATAAATAAGCGTCAAGGATTATTTGCAAGATGGTACAAAAAAGAAACCCGCCGGCGCCACGGGCCCGGCCCGAGGCTGCATCGCTGAAGCCCGCAAAGCCTCAGCCTGCGAAGCCGCAGCCCCCGGCCGGCGGCGCCCCACCAAAACGCCGCGGCCGGCCGCGCGCCTATGAGCCCGACGTGGCGCTGTCCCGCGCGCTCGATGTGTTCTGGAAGGACGGATTTGCCGCGACCTCGCTTGACGATCTCAGCGCCGCCACCGGCATGAACCGGCCGAGCCTCTATGGCGCGTTCGGCGACAAGCGCGAACTCTACAAGAAGACCTATGAGAGCTATCGCAACCGCGCCCGCGCGCGGATGAGCGAAGCCTTCGCGGCCGACATGCCGCTGCGGCCGATGCTGCTTCGGATCTATGGCATCGCGCTCGACATGTATCTGTCGGGCGAAGGCGGCCCGCGCGGCTGCTTCACAGTGATGACCGCGACTTCGGAAGCGGTGTTCGACCCTGACATCCGCGCCCTGGTGGTCAGCGGCCTCGTCGAGATGGACCGCTTCTTCGCCCGTCTGTTCAAGATCGCCCAGGAACGGGGTGAACTGTCCGCCTCCGCCGATCCGCAAGTGCTGGCGAATCTCGCGTCGGCGACGATCCACACCATCGCAATCCGCGCCCGCGCCCAGATGCCGCGCGCCGAACTGGAAGCGCTCGTCAACGGCGCGGTCGATGTGATGGCGCGGGGGTAGTTGTCGTCCCGGCGAAGGCCGGGACCCATACGCCGCGGCGGATGTTGTCTGACAAGAAGGCAACGATCAGCGTGCAAACCAATAATCGCCGGTGGTTATGGGTCCCCCGATGCGCAATTGCGCATCTGTGCTCAAGGCCGGGACGACATCCCAATCAATACCCTTGCTTGCGATCCACCACGTTCTCGAGCGCTCCGCCGGCCTCGAAGCGCTCGATCTGGCGCGCGACGTATTTCGAGATTTCCTCGGGGTCGGTATCGGCGGCGTTGTGCGGGGTCAGCACGACCTTCGGATGGGTCCAGAACGGGCTGTCGGCAGGCAAGGGCTCCGTGACGTAGACGTCGAGCGAGGCGCCGCCGAGCGTGCCGTCTTCCAGGCAGCTCAGAATATCCGCCTCGTTCTGCGAAGCCCCGCGGCCGGCATTGATCAGGACCGGCGCGCCCATTGGGCTTGAGCGGTTGAGTTTTTCGAACACGGCGCGATTGAGGATACCGCGCGTATCCGTCGTTAGCGGCAGCAGGCTGACCAAAATGTCGGTCTGCCGCAAAAACGCTTCCAATTGCTGCTCGCCGTGAAAGCAGGGGACGCCGGCGATCTCCTTGGGGCTGCGGCTCCAGCCCACGACCTTGAAGCCGACATGTTTGAGGACGCCGGCGGCATGGGCACCCAGCGCGCCCAGCCCCATGATGCCGACCGTGATCGCGCCGGCCGCCCATTGCGGCTGCGGCGACCAGCGTTTCACCCGCTGGCTCTCGCGCAGATAAAGCTCCTGCCGGTGATGCATCAGCGCGTGCAGCACGACATATTCCGTCATCCGCTCGGTCAAATCGGGGACCGCGACCCGCACCAGCGGCACGTCGGGCAGCGTGGAATCCACCATCAGCGCATCGACGCCGGCGCCGAGATTGAAGATGATACGCAAATTCCTGAACGCGGCGACCTCCCCGGGCTTCGGCTTCCACACCGCGGCGTAATGGACCTCGGCCGGGTCGAACGACGCATCCGGCATCTCCACTATGGAGCGATCCGGGCAGACGTCGCCAAACCGCTTCATCCACCGCGACGCTGCCCAGTTATCAGTCCCGCCACGCACCAGCAGCGCAAGCGCCCCTTTTTTCATTGATTTTCCCTTCGTATCGCCACGCAGCGCGACCGGTACCTTCTGAGGATTGAACCATTCCTCTAACCTCCTTTCACCAAGCAAGGGAGATACCAAATGACCAAATCATCGTAATTCCGGCTGTGGTCATGGCTGTCATGCACCTGCCGGCATTTCGATTGTCGGTCTCTGACCGGGCGTGGAACACTCGAAAATTTCTTTCGCTCCGCTGTCGGCAGCGGGCATAATCGTTCGTCCTAGGCATGATCCGGAAAAGTGGGCTCCGGTTTTCCGATAAGATCATGCCTCATCAAGAGACAACGGAGATGCGGGTCGCATGCTGTACGCCATCCTTTGCTACCACGACGAAGATTTTACGGGTTCCTGGACCAAGGAACAGGACGCCGCGGTCATGACGAAACTGCGGGTCGTGCAGGACAAGCTCACCAAGCAGGGCCGGCTCGGCCCGGTGGCGCGGCTGTTGCCGACCACGTCGGCGACCACCTTGCGCAAGGACGATCCGCCGGTCGTGATCGACGGCCCCTATGCCGAGACCAAGGAGCAATTGCTCGGCTTCTATGTCGTCGATTGCGAGAATCTCGACGCGGCGCTCGATGTCGCGCGGGATCTCGGCAAGGCCAATCCCGGCGGTGCCTATGAGATCCGCCCGGTCGGCATGTTCACGCCGGGGAGTGTGCCGAAATGACCGACACCGCCTGGATCGATAGCGCGCTGACCTCGGCGCGCCCCCAGGCGGTCGGCGCGCTGCTGCGCTATTTCCGCAATCTCGACACCGCCGAGGAAGCCTTCCAGAACGCCTGCCTGCGAGCGCTGAAGAGCTGGCCGCAGAATGGCCCGCCGCGCGATCCCGCGGCGTGGCTGATCATGGTCGGGCGCAACGTCGCGATCGACGACATCAGGCGAGGCCGCAAGCAGGAGCCGCTGCCCGAGGACGACCACGCGATCTCGGATACCGGCGACGCCGAGGAGCAACTCGCCGAGCGGCTCGACGGCTCGCATTACCGTGACGACATTCTGCGGCTGCTGTTCATCTGCTGCCATCCGGATTTGCCGGCAACGCAGCAGATCGCGCTGGCGCTGCGCATCGTCTCGGGCCTCTCCGTCAAGCAGATCGCGCGCGCTTTCCTGGTTTCGGAAGCCGCGATGGAGCAGCGCATCACCCGCGCCAAGGCGCGCGTCGCGGATGCCGATGTGCCGTTCGAGACCCCGGGCGCGGTGGAGCGCACCGAACGGCTGGCTGCGGTAGCCGCGATGATCTACCTGATCTTCAACGAGGGTTATTCGGCGAGCGGCGATACCGCCGAGATCCGCAGTCCTTTGTGCGAGGAAGCGATCCGGCTGGCGCGGCTGTTGCTGCGGCTGTTCCAGAGCGAGCCCGAGATCATGGGGCTGACCGCGCTGCTGTTGCTGCAGCACGCGCGCGCCGCGGCGCGGTTCGATGCCGACGGCGCGGTGATCCTGCTCGACGACCAGGATCGCACGCTGTGGAATGGCAAGATGATCGCCGAGGGGCTGGCGCTGATCGACAAGGCGATGCGCCATCGCCGCAGCGGGCCCTATCAGATTCAGGCGGCGATATCCGCCCTGCATGCCCGCGCCGAAAAGCCTGAGGATACCGACTGGACCCAGATCGATCTGCTGTATGGCGCGCTCGAAATCATGCAGCCGTCACCCGTGGTGACGCTCAACCGCTCTGTCGCCGTTTCGAAGGTGAAAGGTCCCGAAGCCGCGCTGGACATGATCGAGCCGCTGGCGGCGCGGCTGTCGAATTACTTTCATTACTTCGGCGTGCGCGGCGCCTTCCTGATGCAGCTCGGGCGCAACGAGGAAGCCCGTGTCGCCTTCGACCGCGCCATCGCACTGGCCAACACCTCGGCCGAAGCCGCCCACATCCGCATGCATCTCGACCGCCTGATGCGCGACAGCAAGCCCCGCGGCGCCAAGGCCGGGAAATAGCCTCGTTCCGCGCGGCGTCAGGCCATCCGGCCTCCCGGATTTGAACCGCGCCCTAACGCCCCGCGACCAATCGGCAACGGTGGAGCACGGGCTCGTGATGATCGGTATTCTGCGAAAAGTCGCTTTCGGCGAACCTGCCAGCGCGAGATTTTTCTGCCTGCGCTGGATCGCCCGGCCGCTTCTGTTCGCCTTGCCCGTTCCTGTCGTGGCGGCGTGGTGTGACATCCAGCCAAGCTGGAACATCTTCGTGTTCACGTTGTTCTGCGTGGCCTGGTCTGATTGCGTGGACGGAATTGGAAAGCAGGATCGATAGCTAGCGCCTGGAGGACGGCTTCCGCTTGGGCTGAAGCGCCGCTGGAAACGGCGCGCTGACCACCGAATCAATCTTGTCGCAAATCGTCTTTCCAAGGCCGCAATAATAGCGTGACGCGGCGAGCGCATTCCTGACCCGGTTGTCGCGCCGCGCCATCTTGATGATCTTGTCGACCAGTTGCGGCGGCGCGACATGAAGCAGGGACGCCAGATCGCCCCGGCCGATCTCCGCTTGCTCCTCGAGGCTTGCGCCGCGCAGGGCGATCAGGATCGAATCGAGCTCCAATTGCGGATCCATGTCCTTCCACTCTCGTTCGAGATGAACGGACCTATGTCGCCTCAACCTCGCCCGAGGTTCGACAAGCAGCAGCGGCGCCGGTCATGCGGCGTTCGGAACCGTCTTCGCCGCATTGCGCATCACGCCGGCAACCGCCGTGTATGCCGCGATCCAGGCGTCCTGCACAGGCGGTGTCCACGCGGTTTGCAGGCCTTGTTCGAGCGTCCACAGCAACGCGGCGCCGACCGAATCGTAATGCTTGTCGAGGACGCCGTACGCGACATGTTTCCTGCCGAGCGTTTCCAGCACCGGGATCAGCGGCGCGAGGTTGTCGAGACCGCCGATCACGGTCGCCAGTGCCTGCATCAGCTTCTTGCGCTGCTCCGGCATGTCGGTGCTCTTGAACATGGGGCGCGTCGAGGGGTCGATTTCGAACAGCCGGCCGTAGAACAATGTCGCGGCGGTATCGGCGATCGGGACCACGAGGCTCCAGGTCGTTTTGACAAGCGCTTTCTGGTCGGGGGTCATGGTCGTGCTCCAGAATGAATGATCTGCAATGATTGGTCTTCGATGAATTTTGTTGGCCGTGCTTTCGCTATCAAAAGCTGCGCGGAAGCTGCGATCGCAATTAACCCTGCTGAGAATATGCAGCCGGGAGATGGCGTTCCCTCGCCGGCGCTTGCGCAGTCAGGACGCGACGCAGGCCGTTTGCAACAGCAGAATAAATTGCTGCCGCGAGATTTCCGGCACCGCCGCCGATGACGATCATCGCGTAGGACATCGAGTCCTCAGGCCGGGTTGTTTTGACAAGCGTCGTTTGTTCGCAGGACATTGGTCGTGCTCCAGAATGGATGGGTTTTGCCGGGGGTGGCTGTTTCGATTGACAGCCGTTAGTCGCGCCTTCGCGATGAAAGGTTCGTGCCAGGCGCGCGGTTATTTCAATCGCATGTCGCTGATCGCACGCATGAAATCGGCCATGGTGATGTGTGCCATCTCGATCAGAGATGCCCTCGCCAGAGACTGCGTTGGCGGCGTGCTCCGTCGATTCATGTGGCCCACCTCCCATTGCTTGTGCGGCGTGAGGTGCGGCCGCTGAAAAAAGTTCGGCCCGCCAGTCTGTTTGCGTCAGGCTCGTTCGTCCTGGAATTGTGCAAATGACAGGAGAAAGCCATGTCCACCATGTCTGCGATTGCCGAGCCCGCGCCGGTCGCCAAAACTGCCCGCTTGATCGGCCGTACTCTCTCCGGCCTGGTCATCGTGTTCCTGCTGTTCGACGGCGCCATCAAGCTGGTGCCGTGGCCGGTCGTCACGGAAACGATGGACAAGATGGGTTATGGTTCGAGCGAAACGCTGGCGCGCAGCCTCGGCATCATCACCATCGTCTGCACGGTGCTGTATTCGGTACCGCCGACCTCGATCCTCGGCGCCATCCTGCTGACCGGTTATCTCGGCGGCGCGATGGCATCCCATGTCCGGATCGACAGCCCGCTGTTCACCCACACGCTGTTCGGGCTTTATCTCGGCCTGATGGTATGGGGCGGGTTGTGGCTGCGCGATCCGGCCTTGCGCAATTTCATTCCTTTCCGCCGCCGACCTGCATCATAATCACCAGCCCGTACGGAGACTGACATGCTCGACATCATTGCCATCGTCGCCGTCGTACTGGCGATTGCCATCGCCGCGGTGCTGATTCTGGCCGCGACCAAGCCGGATACGTTCCAGGTCCAGCGCGCGATCAGCATCAAGGCGCCGGCGGACCGGATATTTCCGCTGATCAACGATTTTCACCAATGGCGCAGCTGGTCGCCCTATGAGGACAGGGATCCGGCGCTGAAGCGCACCTATGGCGGCGCCGACAGCGGCAAGGGCGCGGTCTATGCCTGGGACGGCAACAAGAATGTCGGGTCCGGCCGCATGGAAATCCTCGAAACGTCAGTACCCTCGAGGATCCTCATCAAGCTCGATTTCTTCAAGCCGTTCGAAGGTCACAACACCGCCGAATTCACAATGCTGCCGCAGGGCGATGCTACCCATCTGACCTGGACGATGACCGGGCCCGCCGTGTTCCTGTCCAAGGTGATGCAGGTGTTCATGAACCTGGACCGCATGATCGGCAAGGATTTCGAGACTGGTCTTGCCAATCTGAAAAAGCTCACCGAGAAGTAGCGTACGTTCATCGCAAATTCGTTCACGCCAAATCTGTCCACCCAAGGAGCCAACGATGCAGGTCAATCCCTATCTGTTCTTCAACGGAAATTGCGAGGAAGCACTGAAGTATTATGAAAAAGTGCTCGGCGCCAAGGTTGACGCGATGATGCGCTATGAAGGCGGGCCGGCCGACATGCCGACCCCGGCGGAATGGAAGAAGAAGATCATGCACGCCAGTTTCACGGTCGATGGCGAGGTGGTGATGGCCTCCGATGCATTTCCCGGCGACTTCCATCAGCCGCAGGGTTTTGCGGTCGCGCTGCAGGTCGATGATCCCGCCGATGCCGAACGCCGCTTCAAGGCATTGGCCGATGGCGGCACCGTGAAGATGCCGTTTGCCAAGACCTTTTTCTCCAATGGTTTCGGCATGTGCGTCGACAAGTTCGGCACGCCCTGGATGGTCAACTGCCCGGCAGATATGCAGTCATGATGGTGGGTAATTGACGTTGTAGGGTGGGCAAAGGCGCACTTGCGCCGTGCCCACCATCTACGTCGCGCAGGGATTGGTGGGCACGCTTGCGCTCTACCCATCCTACAAAGCTACAAAGCCCTTCACCTGCACGACGGGTAAATCGCGGCGAGTTCGCGCCCGCGCAGCAACAACATCCGCGACGTCAATCCGCCGCGGCGGCTGATCCAGTTACGGACCGGCTCCGGATAGGCTTCCAGCACCGCCTGCGACGCTTCCGGTTCGGCATACATCCGGCCGCGGCGGTCGATCGAGCGCGCGCCGTGGAAGCCGAGCACGGCGCGGCGCGTCACGCAGATGCGCTCGTTCGGCACCGTGCTCAGCACCAGCGTGCAGGCCGACAGGCATGGCCCGTCGATCACGACGCGCTCGCCGGACGCGCGCAGGCGCTCGAACAGGTCGAGAAACGGGCCGACCTGTCCGCCGGGGCTGGCGAGGATGCGCACCTCGGCACGAACAGGTGAAACCGCAGCGCACAGCGCCGCCGCAACAGCAATTGCCTTGATGAGCGCCATTCGCATGTGCGGCTCCTTCGTCCCGGAGCTGTTGAATTAGTCAACGTTGGCGCGTCCGGCAAGGCTCCGTCAGCCGTTCCTTCGTTCCCCGCGCAGCGTCGGCAAGCCGATGCCGGCGGCATCAAAACCGCCGTCGACGGCCAGGACCTGCCCGGTGATGTAGCTGGAACGGTCGCTGCACAGGAAGAACACCGCTTCCGCCAGTTCTTCTTCGAGGCCATAGCGATTGAGCGGAATGGCATCGTGGTAATCGGCGCGGATTTCCGGGGTATGAACCGCCTTCGCCATCGCGGTCTCGACCGGGCCTGGAGCGACGGCGTTGACGCGGATGCCGAGCGAAGCCAGTTCGACCGCGAGCTGCTTCGTCAAATGCGCAAGTCCCGCTTTGCTGGTGCCGTAGGCCGAGCGCAGCGTGGAGGCGCGCACCGCCGAGATCGACGTGATGTTCACCACTGCGCCGCCGCCATGTTCGCGCATCAGGGGGGCTGCGGCCTTGGTGCAGATAAATGGCCCGGTGAGATTGACCGCGAGGATCCGGTTCCAGTCCTCGTCCGATGTCTCGAGCAGGGGTGCGAACACCGCGACACCTGCGTTGTTGACCAGCGCATCGAGCCGGCCAAAACGCCCGATCACATTTGTCATCGCGGAGGCCACCGCGCCGGCATCGCTGACGTCGCAATGCAGCGCCAGCGTGTTGTCGGGATCGGCCAGCGCCGCGACCGCGCCACGCAGCAATTCGCCCTCGATGTCGAGCAGCGCCACCCGCCAGCCATCGGCGAGAAAGCGTTTTGCGGTCGCAAGCCCGATGCCACGCGCGGCGCCGGTGACAAGTGCGACTTTTGATAGGGAAGGAGGCATGGAGGGGGTCCGCTGGTGATTGATTCTTTCGCTCTATACCCCACGCCGCTCATTGTGTCTCGAACCTGCCGGCAGCCCGCGCTTGCATGCTGCGCCGCATCCGGCGCACGTTCTCAAACCACGCGAGGTCACGGCAACCGAAAGGGTCCGGCAATGATGGTGGTCGACGTCAGGGATATGCCACCGGAGCAATGGCGGCTGGGAGTGGAAACCCGCATGCTGGTTTCGGCGCGCAACGGCGCGGCACATTTGTGCATCTTCGAGCAATGGATCGCGCCCGGCGCCGGCGCCCCGACGCATTCGCACCCCGTAGAGGAGGTGCTCACCGTGCGCGAGGGCGAGGCCGAGATGTGGCTCGGCGAGGAACGCAGCATCGTCACGTCGGGGCAATCCCTGATCGTGCCGGCCGGGCAACTGCACGGCTTCCGCAATTCCGGCACCGACATGCTACACATCCATGCCGTGCTGGCGTCGCCAATCTTCGAGGCCACGGTGGAGGGCTCAACGGAAGTGACGCGGCGGTGGGACCAGGTCTGAGCGAACGCCCCCCTATAAAAAAGCCGGCACCGCTGCGCTTCTGCGCCTGCGGTGCCGGTTAAGCTCGCCTTCGGGATGGCTCCCGAAGGCTGATTGAGCCGATACGAGGGGCTGGCTGTCCCGTATCAGGCCAATTCGGCGGAGGCGCGCTGCATGTTGGACGACATGTCCGATGTGACAGCGCTCTGCTCTTCCACGGCGGCGGCCGTGGAGGCGATGAACTCGTTGACGCTGGCGATGGCCTCCTTGATGGCCGTGAGCGAGCCCACGACTTCGCTGGCGACGCCGTTGAGCTGTTCGATCTCCTTCGAGATCGTGTCGGTGGCGTGCTTGGCCTGATTGGCGAGGTTCTTGACCTCGGAGGCCACCACGGCAAAGCCGCGGCCCGCTTCGCCCGCCCGCGCCGATTCGATGGTGGCGTTCAGCGCCAGAAGGTTGATCTGTCCGGTGATGTTGCCGATCAGCTCGACGATCCCGCTCATGGCCTGCGAAGCGGCGCTGAGCTTCACGGCTTGCGCGTCCGCGGCTTCGACCCGGGCGGTCGCGTTCGCGGCATTCGCCTTGGACTTGGTCATGGTCTCGGAGATTTCGCGGATCGAGGCGCTCATCTCCTCGCTGCCCGCCGCCACCGACTCGATCAGGCCGCGGGCGTTCTCGGCCTTCTTGCGCGCGATCGCCTGGGCGGTGATGTCGGTCGCGTATTTCACCACCTTGAACGGCTTGCCGTTGAGGTCGAGGATCGGATTGTAGGACGCCTGGATCCAGATTTCGCGGCCGCCCTTGGCGATCCGCCTGTATTCCGCCGCCTGGTACTGGCCGCGGTTGAGATTTTCCCAGAATTCGCGATACGCCGGTGCGTTACGCTCGTTCGGATCGACGAACATGCCGTGATGCTTGCCCTGGATTTCCGGCAGCGAATAGCCGAGCGCGGCGCAGAAATTCGGATTGGCGGTGCGGATGGTGCCGTCCATGTTGAATTCGATCACGGCCTGCGATTTTACGATCGCGGAGATCTGGCCGTCATTGTCGGCGGCCTTCAGCTTTTGCGCGGTGACGTCGGTGGCGAACTTGACCACCTTGAACGGTTTGCCGGCCTCGTTGAGGATCGGATTGTAGCTGGCGAGGATCCAGATTTCCTTGCCGCCCTTGCCGAGGCGCTTGTATTCGGCGGCTTCGTACTGGCCGCGGTTCAGCCGCGCCCAGAACTCGCGATAGGCGGCGCTGTCGCGCTCTTCCGGGACCACGAACATGCTGTGGTGCTTGCCTTGGATCTCGTCGAGCGGGTAACCGACCGCGCCGAGGAAGTTCTCGTTGGCGGTGACGATGGTGCCGTCCATGTTGAACTCGATCACGGCCTGGGCCCGGCCGATCGCGGCGATCTTGCCGGCGTCTTCCATGCTGTGGATCTTTTGCGCCGTAATGTCGGTCGCAAACTTGATGACCCCGACCGGCTTGCCGCCGCTATCGAGGATCGGATTGTAGGACGCCTGGATCCAGATCTCGCGGCCGCCCTTGCCGAACCGCTTGTATTGCGCGGCCTGGAATTCGCCGCGGTTCAGCCGCGCCCAGAATTCGCGATAGGCCGCGCTCTCGCGCTCGGCCGGATCGACGAACATGCCGTGATGCTTGCCCTGGATTTCGGCCAGCGTGTAACCCACGGCGCCGAGAAAATTCGGGTTCGCGGTGACGATGGTGCCGTCGAGCTTGAACTCGATCACGGCCTGCGACTTGTTGATGGCAGCGGCTTGGGCAAGCGCGCTTTGGGTGTTTGCTTTCTTTTGCAGATTGAACACGTGAGGCTCCGCGCGCTGTTTAAAAATGGATGGCTGATAATTCAGTACGGGAAAAAGTTGCAGATACCCGTTTATCAACGGTAAACCATCTCGCTCGCCAATGTTTCGCCTGATGAAATTCGTGCGACGCGCTCCCCGGTGTGAACTTCGTAGGCGCCTTCATCCATCACGATAATTTGTCGTGTGTGCACGTTGATGGGCAGAGTGAAGGCCTCCGCCCAAGCCTGCCGGCCTACGTATTCATACGGAGCGAATTCTTGAGCTTTTTGAACGTTATGTCCGGTTCACGACACTCTCATACGCCGCCTGGAGCCGCTCACCGACCGACGGACCCTTCCTGCGCCGGACCTGACCCAGATGCGTCTCGCGCAACTCGTCCATGAACTCTGCCCACATTTTAGGCCCGCCCTCGCTGAGCAGCCTGGCGCGGATGCCGAGTTCTTCGGAAACCGGGAGGTATTGGTAACCCCAGGCCGCCATCTGCGCGAGGACCGGCAGCAACTCGATGCCCTGTTCGGTCAGCGAATAGATTCCCTTCTGCTTGTGGCTGGGATCGTCCTCGCGGGTGATGATGTCGGCGTCGAGCAACGTCTTCAGCCGGTCGGCAAGGATGTTCGAGGAGATGCCTTCCTCGGACTTGGTCAATAGCTCGCGAAAATGCCGCCGGTTGCCGAACATCATGTCGCGGATGATCAGCAGGCTCCATTTGTCGCCGACCACTTCCAGCGTGAGGTTGATCGGGCAGCCGGAGCGTCGATCGTCGGTCATGGAAGCGTCCCCGAAAAACTGCTTGCAATATTGCACCGGTTGGCTCAGGCTACAACCAGTTGCAAATCGCAATCAGTTGGCAGGAGCGACGGGATGGCAAAGCTGATCATGTGGAACCTGATGACGCTGGACGGCTTCGTCGAAGGGCCGAACCGGGACATCTCCTGGCATGAAGACGTCTGGGGCGAAGAACTGGAGCGATTGTCGATCGAGCAGCTCACCGCCGCCGGCGGATTGCTGTTCGGCCGCGTCACCTATGAGCTGATGGCGAACCATTGGCCGAATGCGACCGGCGAAGTCGCCGACTTCATGAACGCGGCGCCGAAATACGTGTTCTCGCGCACCCTGAAACAATCCGGTTGGAACAACACGCGGATGTTCGCGGACGATGTGGCTGATACCGTCACCAAATTGAAGCGCGATGCGCCGAAGGATATCTTTCTGTTCGGCAGCGCCGATCTGGCGTCGCACCTGATCCCGCACGGCGTGATCGACGAATTCCGCATCGCGCTGAACCCGATCATCCTTGGCGGCGGAACGCCGTTGTTCAAACAGGGCGCGCGGATCAAGCTGAAGCTGCTGGACAGCCGGGCGTTGTCGACCGGGATCGTGATCCTGCGCTACGCACCCGCCGCTCCGAAATAATTCGGAGCAAATGTCGGCCTGCCAAACCCTGGTCCGTCTTGCTGACGTGCCCAATACACTCCGGAGTCCAGATGTCACTGACCCTGCATTTCCACCCGCTGTCATCGTTCTGCTGGAAGGCGCTGATTGCGCTGTACGAGATCGGCGTTCCGTTCACGCCTAATCTGGTCGATCTCGGCAATCCGGCCGAACGCGCCGCGCTGCTGAAGCTGTGGGGAATCGGAAAATTTCCGGTGCTGCAGGACGAAGCGCGAGGCCAGATCGTCCCGGAATCGAGCATCGTGATCGAATATCTCGACCGCCATTATCCCGGTCGCACGCGATTGATTCCCGATAATCCCGAGCGCGCCTTGCAGACCCGTCTGCGCGATCGCTTCTACGATCTCTATGTGCATCTGCCGATGCAGAAGATCATGGGCGACCGGCTTCGCCCCGATGGCAAGCAGGATCCGCACGGCGTCGAGGAGGCGCGGGCGCAGTTGCGCACTTCATACGCGATGATCGAGCAGCAGATGATCAGCGGCACCTGGGCGATGGGCGAAGATTTTGGCCTCGCCGACTGCGCCGCGGCGCCGTCGCTGTTCTATGGCAGCATGGTGGTGCCGTTCGGCGACGGCGAAACAAACCTCGCCGCCTATCTCGAACGCCTGAAGGCCCGGCCGTCGTTCGTACGGGTGCTGAAGGAGGCCGAGCCCTATTTTGGCATGGTGCCGAAGGAGCGCTGAATGAGCGCCGCAAGCAAGACCGGGATCATCCGCAACCTGTTCGCCGCCTATTTGGCGAACGACCGCGCGGCGGTCGAGGCCGCCTTCACCGACGATTTCCGTTTCACCAGCCCCTATGACGACGAAATCGACAAGGCGAGCTATTTCGCGCGGTGCTGGAAGAACGGCGACTGGATCGAACGACAGGATATCGAGCGGATCATGGTCGAGGGCGAGGCGGCGTTTGTGACCTATCGATGTGTCGCCAAGGAAGGGAAAAGTTTCCGCAATACGGAGTTCTTCGCTTTTGCGGGCGACAGGATCAGGCGCATCGACGTCTATTTCGGCGCGACCTATGAAAACGGCGCCTTCGTTCGCCAGGGCGACAGCTAAGTCCCTCCGATCCCATCTGGTCCGCGGAAAATGGCCTTCCAAAATAATTTCGGAAGCCATGTCGGTGCCGCAAAACCCGGTTCGTCATGTTGACGAGCGATAGTACCGGCCGACCGGCCAGACAGACAAACGGAGCGAAACGATGCGATTCATGGTGATTGTGAAGGCGAGCAAGGATACCGAATCCGGCGTCATGCCGAGCACGGAAATGCTGACCGCGATGGGCAAGTTCAACGAGGAACTGGTCAGGGCCGGCATGATGGAGGCGGGCGAGGGCCTGCATCCTTCTTCGAAAGGCGCGCGGGTCAAATATCAGGGCGGAGAGGGCAGTGCTGCCAAGGGGCCGTTCCCTCTGACCAGCGACCTCGTCGCCGGCTTCTGGCTGATCAACGCCAAATCGCTCGATGAGGCGATCGCGTGGATGAAGCGCGCGCCGTTCGACGGCGGCGCCGAGATCGAAATCCGCCAGGTGTTCGCGGCCGAGGATTTTGGCGAGGCCTTCACCCCCGAACTGCGCGAGCAGGAAGATCGCCTGCGCGCGCAGGCGGGAAAGAAATAAGTTCAACACCGTCATTCCGGAGCGGCTCGTAAGAGCCGAACCCGGAATCTCGCGCTGCAATCTCCAGATTCCGCGTTCGATGCTTCGCGTCGCCCCGGAATGACGCCAAACCGAACAGGACCCCACCATGCGATTCATGATGCTGATGATCCCCCTGGGCTATGAGACCGCGGCGCCGGACGTGCAGCTCGATCCCGAGCGCGTCACGGCGATGATGAAATACAATGAGGCGCTGAGTGAAGCCGGAGTCCTGATCGCGCTCGACGGGTTGCACCCGCCGTCGATGGGCGCGCGGGTGTCGTTCGCGACCGGCATGCCTGTCGTCACCGACGGTCCCTTCACCGAGGCCAAGGAAGTGCTTGGCGGCTACTGGATGATCGACGTCGCGTCGCGGGAGGAGGCGATCGCCTGGGCCAAGAAGTGCCCGGCTTCCGAGAACGAGATCATCGAAATCCGCCAGGTGCAGGAAATGGCCGATTTCTCGGAGGAAGTGCAGAAGGCAGCCAAAGGCTTCGAGGAGTTGCAGACGGGAAATGCGCACAAGGCGCGGTGAGGCGCTGGAACCTCTCCCGGCTTGCGCTCGCTTCTTCCGTTTTTTGGTTCCAGACGAGCGAAGCACGCCGTTTGAGGCGGTGGAGCAGCTTGGACCCACGCATTTCCGCCTGTTAACCTTCCTGAACGCTCAAAATAAGTGACCTTTATAGCCAACTCATGTAAAAGCCTTTCACATGAGTTGGCGCAAGGAAGAGCGCCGCGCCGAGCGCGGCTACCATCATGGCAATCTGAAAGAGGCGCTGCTGCAGGCGGCGCTCGGCCTGATCGCCGAAAAGGGCGCGGCCGGTTTCACCTTTGCCGACGCCGCGCGCATGGCCGGCGTCAGCCCGGCGGCGCCTTACCGGCATTTTCGCGATCGCGACGAATTGCTGTCCTCGATCGCGCAGCGCGGCTTCGAGCAGTTCGAGGCGCTCTTGCTGCAAGCCTGGGACGACGGCCGCCCCGACACCGTCACGGCGTTCGAACGGCTCGGCAAAGCCTACCTCGCCTTCGCGCGCAATGAGCCGGCGTTCTACTCGGCGATGTTCGAATCCGGCCTTCCCGTCGATCTCAGTCCGACATTGCAGGCGGCGAGCGAACGCGCCTTCGCGGTGATCAGGGCGGCAGCCGAGCGCCTCGCTGCGCTGGTGCCGCCGGGCATGCCGCGGCCGCCGGCGATGATGATGGCGCTGCACATCTGGTCGATGTCGCACGGCGTGGCGTCGCTGTTCGCCCGCGGCGATGCGGCGCGCCGCAAGCTGCCGATGTCGGCCGAGGATCTGCTGGAAGCCGAAGTGCTGATCTATCTGCGCGGTCTCGGCTTCCCGACCGATCGCAGGCCTGCCGCGAAGGACCCGGCGAGCGAGAAGCCGTCCGGTCCGCCGCCGGTTCCCCCGGCCGGTCCTTGGGGCTCTCCAAAATAATTTAACGACGGCCGCTTGCCGCCCGCTTGACAAAAAACGTGGATGGTTTAGGTATGTAAATGTTATTTACATTCACAACGGCGTGATCGCCGTCATGGAGAAGGAAATGGCCTACACCGCAGATGTCAATCGATGGCGCGGCCCCGCTGAAGAAACCAGTCGGCCCCCGCATATGCTGGATAGCCCCTGGCATCCTGGCTGGATCGCCGTAACCATCCTCGGCTTCATCATCTGGTGGCCGATCGGGCTTGCCCTTCTCTTTTTCACACTCGGGAGCAGAAAAATGGGTTGCTGGAGTCACCAGGATCGCTGGCAGAACAAGATGGAGCGGATGCAGTACAAGATGGACCGGATGCGCGGCCGCATGGAGCGCCGTGGTTTCGGCTTCGGTGGTTTCGGCCCGCCCTCGAGCGGCAACCGCGCCTTCGACGAATACCGCACCGAAACGCTGCGGCGCCTCGAGGAAGAGCAGGTCGAATTCCGCGACTTCCTCGATCGCCTGCGTCACGCCAAGGACAAGGAAGAGTTCGACCAGTTCATGGCGCAGCACAAGCCGCGTCCGACCCCGCCGAACGATCAGCCGCAAAGCTGAACTTCCAGTCGTGAGCGAACGCCTCGGGCGATGTGCCCCCATAGCGCCTGAAGGCTAACGAGCCGCCCGTTTGTGATCAGCACAGACGGGCGGTTTGCTTTGTGCGGATACGCGGCGTCTTGCAGGTTTGGTCGGAAGCCTTGTAACTCACGGCCGATCTCGTCATTCAGCCAGTTCGCGCATCACCTTTATCAGGTCGGATTTGCCCTCAAAGCCGATGCCGGGAAGGTCGGGCATCACGATGTGGCCGTCCTGGACGCGAACGGAGTCGGGAAAGCCGCCATACGGTTGAAAGAGGTCCGGGTAGCTCTCATTGCCGCCGAGGCCGAGACCTGCCGCGATGTTCAGCGACATCTGGTGTCCGCCATGGGGGATGCAGCGTGACGGCGACCAGCCATGCTGTGCCAGGACATCGAGCGTCCGCAGATATTCGACAAGCCCGTACGACAGCGCGCAGTCGAACTGCAGCCAGTCGCGATCCGGCCGCATGCCGCCGTAGCGGAGCAGATTGCGCGCGTCCTGGTGCGAGAAGAGATTTTCGCCGGTCGCCATCGGACCCGGATAGAATTCCGACATGGCGGCTTGTAGAGCGTAGTCGAGCGGATCGCCGATCTCCTCGTACCAGAACAGCGGGTAATCGCGCAGCATCTTCGCGTAAGCGATCCCGGTCTCGAGATCGAAACGTCCGTTGGCGTCGACGGCAAGCCGCGCTTCCGAGCCAATCTCCTTCAACACGGCTTCGATCCGTCCGCGGTCCTCGTCGATCGAGGCGCCGCCGATCTTCATCTTCACCACGTTGTAGCCTCGGTTGAGATAGCCGCGCATCTCCGTCTGCAGCGCCGAATTGTCCTTGCCCGGATAGTAGTAGCCGCCTGCCGCGTACACGAAGACACGTGGATTGGCCTCACGGCCCTTCTTTTCGGCGAGAAGGCGAAACAGCGGCTTGCCGGCGATCTTCGCGACGGCGTCCCAGACCGCCATGTCGAGCGTGCCCACCGCCACCGAGCGCTCACCATGCCCGCCCGGCTTTTCATTGGACATCATCGCTGCCCAGATGCGATGCGGATCGAGGTTGGTGCCGGCGTCGTCGAGCAGGCTTGCAGGCTCGGCCTCGATGATGCGATTGCGGAAGCGCTCCCGGATCAGGCCGCCCTGACCATAGCGGCCATTGGAGTTGAAGCCGTATCCGACGACGCGGCGACCGTCGCGCATGACATCCGTTACCACGGCGACGAGGCTCGCCGTCATTTTCGAGAAGTCGATATAGGCGTTGCGGATCGGAGAGGCGATCGGCTTGGTGATTTCGACGACGTCGACGATACGCATGATGTTTTCCGTCCATCGGCCGTTGTTTGGAGGCGCTGGTCATGCTGATAACGACAGCAGCAAGCCCGTTCGGAATGGCTAGTACGGCTGGATTTGCTTCAAGGCCAATGCTATTACCTGAATTGGTTATGTTGATACGGCATTACTAATGGAACTGATCTGGTTCGAGGACTACCTGGCGCTTGCCGAAACCCTGAACTTCTCAAGGGCGGCCGAGGCACGCCACGTCACCCAGCCGGCCTTCAGCCGCAGAATTCGCGCGCTCGAAAGCTGGGTCGGCGCTGACTTGTTCACCCGCACGACGCATGGCGTCGCGCTGACCCCGGCGGGCGAACATTTCCACAATCAGGCGGAGATACTGACCCGCGCGGTGCATCAACTGCGCCGCGACACGCTGGAAGTTTCCGGCAGCACTGCAAAGCTCTTGTCGATCGCGGCGACGCACGCGCTCTCCTTCACTTTTTTTCCAAAGTGGGTTCGCGGCAATGAAAGGGTTCTGGCCCTTGGGAATCTCAACCTGATTTCCGACAGCATGCAGGCGTGCGAGCAGATGATGCTGCGCGGCGATGCGCAGTTTCTGCTTTGCCACCACCACCGGCAAATGAGCAGCCGGCTCGAGTCCCGCCAGTTCAGGAGCATCGTGGTCGGATCCGATACGCTCGTTCCGCTCAGCGCGCCCGGCAAAAATGGAGCTCCGCACTGGCGGCTTCGCGGCGGCAAGCCGGTCAAATACCTTGCCTATAGTGCGCAGTCGGGATTGGGACGCATCGTGGCCGCCCAATGGGGAACGAAAGATCGAGCCTTTGCGCTCGAAACGATCTTTACTTCCCATCTGGCTGCGACCCTGCTTTCGATGGCGCGCGCTGGAGACGGCGTGGCATGGCTGCCGCGGACTTTGGCCGAGGAGGACATTTCTGCTGGACGACTGGTTGAAGCCGGCGCTGCGGATTTGCAGATCCCTATCGAAATTCGTCTTTTCCGCCCCATCGCGCGGCAAGGCCAGGCCGCCGAGTCGGCGTGGGCTGCCTTTGAACAGTCCTGACGTTTCGACGAACGGTTTGCTTTTGGTGCACCGCTTGCGCTGGCGAAGTCCCCCGGACGACCTATATTTCGGGCCGGCGCACCCGAGGTGATGGCGATGATCCAGAACGCAATTGCACCAGTCGACCAGCTCTGGCGATCCGTTCGCCGCGAGGCGGAAAATATCCTCGCCAACGATCCGCTGTTCGGCGCCTCGCTGTCATCAGCGATCTTCGATCATGCCGATTTCGGTCGCGCGCTCGCCCATCAGATCGGCGAACGGCTCGGTAAGACCGCTGATGACCGCGAGTTGTTCGCACGCGTGGCCCGTGAGGCCTTTCACGCCGCGCCAGACCTGATCGACGCGGCAAGCCTCGATCTGCAAAGCATTGCTGTTCACGATCCTGCGACCAAAGGGCTGCTGCCGCCGCTGCTCAACTTCAAGGGCTACGTCGCGCTGCAGGCCTGGCGCGTGTCCAACTGGCTCTGGCTTCACGAGCGAACCGACCTCGCTTTGTTGTTGCAAAGCCTGTCGTCGGATTCCCTGCAGGTCAGCATTCACCCCTCCGCCTCGATCGGCACCTCGGTGTTTCTCGATCACGCGACCGGCATCATCGTCGGCGCCTTCGCCGTGATTGGCGACGAGGTGACGATCCTGCAAAACGTCACCATTGGCCGGAAGCAGGCGCTGCCGGGCCGCGCGCCGCGGATCGGCCGAGGCGTGCTGCTCAGCACCGGCGCCACGATTTTAGGCGACGTCAGCATCGGCGACTTCGCCAAGATCGGCGCCGGCGCGCTCATCGAGCAAGACGTGCCGGCCGGATGTACCGCCGTCGGCATGCCGGCGCGGCTCGTCAATTGCGCGGAGGCGGGGCTGCCGGCGTGAGCTGCGTTGCTCCTCGCGCAAGCGCGATCCCGGGCGCCGACTGCGACAAAACAACCCGACGGGCAAATCAGTTCTGATTTACAGAAATCGTGTCAAGTAGAAAAGTTCTGTAAATCAAAAATATTTCTGTTGTCGGCCGACCCAAATCAGTGCGCATCTATCGCCATCCCGTCCTACTCAGAAGGGCGTCGGCCGTCGTCACGGACGTTGGGCGGGTTGCGGTGGACGCTGGTTTACGCCTCGACGATGGCGTGGATAGGCGTACGGCAAAACCGTGTGGTCCTGGCGCCCGTTGCTGGCGTCAAGCCGTCGGGTAGGCGAGAGCTGAACCGGCGGTGACGGAGTCAACCAAGAACTCGTCTCCGGGGAGATCACGGCATAAGCCGTAAAGCCATTGCGCAGGGAAGGCCGGGT
>NZ_JAFCLY010000028.1:0-116213 GCF_018130185.1 Bradyrhizobium sp. AUGA SZCCT0182
TCGTGTGCAGCTTTCTTTGCACTATTCGCACACGAGACCGCGGGTGCAGCGCGCATCCGGCATTCCCTGCGCCCTCTGAATTTTGGGGGCGAAGAATTCCAGCACAACTCGGGCGCATCGCGCCGCGAGAATGCGAAGGTGCGTTTGCTTACCCTCCCCTGGAGGGGTCCGAGACAAGCGAAGCTTGCTCGTGGGTCGACGCGAAGCGGCGGGGTGGGGTGACGGTCTATCCCCTCGGACAGTCCCCGTGTTGAGAGATCACCCCACCCCGTCTCACATTTCGCTACGCTCAATGCGAGCCGACCCTCCCCCTCCAGGGGAGGGTGAAAGCAACGCATGCGCCGGTATGAAGACTTGGTACTGCCGGGATGCACCCCCGCTCCCCCCGCATCATCTTCGGGCATGACGGCCGGAATTTCCTCCGCTAACCTCCATTCAAAATGTCCGGGGAGGACAAGCGTGCATAGAGGGCGTGTGGTATTCGGCGCCATGGATGAGGTCGTGTTCGGACGGCCTGCATCCGAGGTGATCGTCGAGCAGATGGACCGGCTCGGCGCTGTCAGAGCGTTCCTGATGGTCAGCGGCACGCTTAACCGCGAGACTGACGTGATCAGGAACATTCGCGACGTGCTGGGGCCGCGCTGCGTCGCGACGTTCGACGCGATGCCCGCCCACACGCCGCGCGCGGCCGTGATCTCAGCGACCGAACAGGCCCGATCAGCCAAAGCCGATCTCATCGTCACCGTCGGCGGCGGCTCGATCACCGACGGCGCCAAGGCGGTGCAGCTCTGCCTCGCCAATGACATTACGACCGTCGAAGGCATCGACAAAATAAGGGCCGTTGCCGGCGCGCCGCCGCCGATGAACCCGCCGGCGGTGCGGCAGATCAGCGCGCCGACGACGATCGCCGGCGGCGAATTCACCGCAAACGCCGGCGTTACCAACGAGCGGACCAAGGTCAAGGAAGCGCTGCGCCATCGGCTGGTGATGCCGCGCGCCGTGATCCTCGACCCCGCGATCGGCCTGCACACGCCGGAATGGCTGTGGCTGTCGACCGGCATCCGCGCCGTCGACCATTGCGTTGAGGGCATTTGTGCGCGCGAGGCGCATCCCTATGCCGACGCCCAGGCGCTGAAGGGGCTTGCGCTGCTGGCGCAGGCGCTGCCGCGGGTGAAGGCCGATGGCGCCGATCTCGACGCGCGGATGGATTGCCAGATCGGCACCTGGCTTTCGACCGGGCCGCTGGCCGCGGGCGTGCCGATGGGCGCCAGCCACGGCATCGGCTACGTGCTCGGCGCCGAGTTCGGCGTGCCGCACGGCCACACCTCCTGCGTGATGCTCCCCTTCGTGATGCGCTGGAACAAGCCTGTGAATGCCGAGCGCCAGGCGCTGGTATCAGCCGCGATGGGGCATCCGGGCAAGGATGCCGGCGACGTGCTCGATAATTTCATTCGCGGCCTCGGCATGCCGCGCAGCCTGCGCGAGGTCAAAGTCGGGCCTGAGCATTTCGACCGCATCGCGCGGCAGGCGATGGCGACGCCGTGGGTGCCGCGCAACCCACGCAAGATCGAGGGACCTGCACAGGTGCGCGAGATTCTCGAACTGGCGGCCTAGAGCATGATCCGGAAAAGTGGGCACCGGTTTTCCGAGATGATCATGCTCAAAACAAAGGGATAGACGGAAAGTAAATGTACACCGGCAAGCATGTAAAACTTCGTCCGCTGCAGCCCGCCTTCATCATGGCGGGAACCGGCGAGACCGTCACCTATCGCGAACTCGACGCGCGCTCCAACCGGCTGGCGCATCTGTTCCGTCAACGCGGCCTGAAGCGGCTCGACCATTATTCGATCTTCATGGAGAACAACAGCCGCTATCTCGAAGCCTGCGGCGCCGGCGAACGCTCCGGCCTCTATTACACCTGCGTGAACTCCTACCTCACCGCAAGCGAGCTCGCCTATATCCTGACCAACAGCCAGTCGCGCATCCTGATCACATCGAGGGAAAAACTCGATGTCGCGCGCGAGGCGCTGAAGGAATGCACGCACGTCGAGCTTTGCATCGTCGCCGATGGCCAAGGAGAAAGTGGGCCCGAAAGCGATCGCATCGTCGGCCTGCTGGACGTAACGGCAGGATTGCCGCACACGCCGATCGCGGATGAATGCGTCGGCACCGCGATGCTCTATTCCTCCGGCACCACCGGCCGGCCGAAGGGGATTCTGCGCCCGCTGCCGGAACTGCCGGCCGACCAGAATTTGCCGCTGTTCGATTTCCTGGTGAAGATCTGGCAGTACCGCGAGGGCATGATCTATCTATCGCCGGCGCCGCTCTACCATTCGGCGCCGCAGGCCGCCGTCAACCTCACCATCAAGATGGGCGGCACCGCCATCATCATGGAACGGTTCGATCCCGAACATTATCTCTCGCTGGTTCCGAAATGGGGCATCACGCACACCCAGCTGGTGCCGACGATGTTCTCGCGGATGCTGAAGCTGCCGGAAGAGGTGCGCACGCGATACGATCTCTCCTCGCTCGAGATCGCGATCCATGCCGCCGCGCCCTGCCCCGCGGCGGTCAAGGACGACATCATCAAATGGTGGGGACCGATCATCCACGAATATTACGGCGCCACCGAAGGGCTCGGCTTCACCTCCTGCAACAGCCAGGAGTGGCTTGCCCATCGCGGCACCGTGGGCCGGGTGCTGCTCGGCGATCTGCATATTCTCGACGAGAACATGCAGGCCGTTCCCGTCGGCACGCCGGGCACGGTGTGGTTCAAGACCGCGACGCCGTTCGAGTATTTCGGCGACCCGGCCAAGACGAAGGAGGCGCGCTCGGCGGACGGCAGCATGAGCACGGTGGGCGATGTCGGCTATGTCGACAATGACGGCTTCCTCTATCTCACCGACCGCGCGACGTTCATGATCATCTCCGGCGGTGTCAACATCTACCCGCAGGAATGCGAGAACTTGCTGATCACCCATCCCAAAATCGCCGATGCCGCGGTGTTCGGCGTACCCAATCCGGATCTGGGCGAGGAAGTGAAGGCGGTGGTGCAGCCAATGCCCGGCGTTTCGCCAGGAGCGGATCTCGCGGAGGAATTGATCGCGTTCTGCAGCCAGTCGCTGTCGCGCCAGAAAGTGCCGCGCTCGATCGATTTCGAGAAGGAGCTGCCGCGGCTGCCCACCGGCAAACTCTACAAGCGCCTGTTGCGCGACCGCTATTGGGGCAACAAGACCTCGCGGATCGTGTGAGGAGCTCAGGATTGGCAAACGCGCGACCGCGTTGATGCGAAATATGCCGGAACGTGACGGCGTGAGCGCTCGGGTGAGGCATTATGGCGCGATCATCTTGTGTGCGTCGCAACGACGGCGCCAATTGCTCAGCCATATCCGTGCAAACGGTCGCAAAAGTCAGGCCAGTTCCGCCATACGGAGTTTCATTCGTCCGAATTGCCAACCTCCGCACGGCCTTGGCCGGTTGCCCGGCAGGATGGTCATGCTATCGTCGGCGGTAATCGGCCATTTGAGACCGAACATTCTCGGGAGGGGACACCATGCGGAGCGTGCGAACGCTTGCCGTCGCGGCGTTGTTATTGCTGCCGGCCTACCATGTTGCATCGGCGGGCGAGCCCAAGCAGGGCGGCATCCTCAAGGTCTATCACCGCGACAGCCCGGCCAGCGCCTCGATCCACGAGGAGGCGACCTATTCGGTCAACATTCCCTTCATGCCTGTTTTCAACAACCTCGTGATCTACAAGCAGGACGTCCCGCAGAACTCCATGGAGTCGATCGTCCCTGACCTCGCGGAGAGCTGGGCGTGGAGCGGCGACAAGAAGAAGCTCACCTTCAAGCTGCGGCAGGGCGTCAAATGGCACGACGGCAAGCCGTTCACCTCCGCCGACGTCAAATGCACCTTCGATATGCTGATGGGCAAGTCGCAGCAGAAATTCCGCAAGAACCCGCGAAAATCCTGGTACGACGAGGTCGTCGACGTCACCACGTCAGGCGATTTCGAGGCGTCGTTCAATCTGAAGCGGCCGCAGCCGGCGCTGCTGGCGCTGCTCGCCTCCGGCTATACGCCGGTCTATCCCTGCCACGTCTCGCCCGGCGACATGCGCACCAAGCCGACCGGCACCGGCCCGTTCAAATTCGTCGAGTTCAAGGCCAATGAATCGATCAAGCTGACGCGCAACCCGGATTACTGGAAGAAGGGCCTGCCGTATCTCGACGGCATGGAATTCACCATCATCACCAACCGGTCGACGGCCATTCTCGGCTTCATCTCCGGCCAGTTCGACATGACCTTCCCCACCGAAGTGTCGATCCCGCTGCTCAAGGACGTCAAGAAGCAGTCGCCGAATGCCGTGTGCGTCGTCGAGCCGATCAACGTCTCGACCAACATCATCGTCAACTCGTCCTCGCCGCCGTTTGACAGCCTGGATATCCGCCGCGCGATGGCGCTGGCGATCGACCGCAAGGCGTTCATCTCGATCCTGTTCGAGGGACAGGCGGATATCGGCGGCACCATGCTTCCCGCGCCGGGCGGGTTGTGGGCGATGCCGAAAGAGATGCTGGAGACCATCCCGGGCTACGGCCCCGACATCAACGCCAACCGGGAAGAAGCGCGCAAGCTGATGCAGAAGGCGGGCTTTGGGCCGGACAAGCGGCTCGCGGTCAAGGTCGCCACGCGCAACATTCCGATCTATCGCGACCCCGCCATCATCCTGATCGATCAGCTCAAGAGCATCTATATCGATGGCGAGCTTGACGTGGTCGAGACGGCGAACTGGTTCTCGAAAGTCGCGCGCAAGGATTATGCGCTCGGCCTCAATCTGACCGGCAATGCCGTCGACGATCCCGACCAGTCGTTCTACGAGAACTATTCCTGCGGCTCGGAGCGCAACTACACCAACTACTGCAACAAGGACATCGAAAAGCTGTTCGGCGAGCAGTCCCAGGAGACCGACGTCGCCAAGCGCAAGAAAATCGTCTGGGAAATCGACAAGAAGTTGCAGGAGGACGTCGCCCGCCCGATCATCTACCACGGCCGCTCGGGTTCCTGCTGGCAGCCCTACGTCAAGGGCATCACCATCATGGTGAACAGCTCCTATAACGGCTATCGTTACGAGGATGTATGGATGGACAAGTAACGTCCGCCATTACGTCGGCCGGCCAGGGAGAATAGCCAGGTGTTTGCTTATATCGTGCGACGCCTCGCCTTGATGTTCGTGACCCTGATCGGGATCTCGATCATCATCTTCGTGCTGCTGCGCGTCGTTCCCGGCAATATCGTCGACATCCTGTTCGACGCGGCCGGTTTCGTCGATCCCGCCGACAAGGCTAATCTGGAAAAGGAACTCGGTCTCAGCGACCCGATCGTGGTGCAGTATTTCCGCTGGATCGGCGGGTTGCTGCACGGCGATCTCGGCTATTCCTATGTGTCGGAAAAACCGGCTCTGCAGGAGATCCTGCCGCGGATTCCGATCACGGCGCGGCTGGCAGGGCTGGCGCTGCTGTTCTCCGCAGCGATCGGTATTCCCTTGGGCGTCATCAGCGCCGTTCACCAGGGCACAAGGCTCGATTATGCCTTGCGTATCGTCAGCCTGAGCGGGCTGTCGCTGCCCTCGTTCTGGCTCGGACTGCTGATCCTGATGGCGTCGGTTTCGATGTTCGGAACCATGCCGATCTTCAATCCCAATCCGAAAACCTGGACCGAAGCGATCGCCATCTACTGCGTTCCGGCGATGGCGGTCGGCTTTCGCAGCGCCGCGCTGACGATGCGCATCACGCGCTCCTCGATGCTCGAAATCCTGCGCCAGGATTTCATCCGCACCGCGCGCGCCAAGGGCGCCTCGGAGAATTCGGTCAATTATCGCCATGCGCTGAAAAACGCCATCCTGCCCGTCATCACCGTGATCGGCATCGAGGCCGCCTTTTTGATCGGCGGGCTGATCGTCACTGAAACCGTGTTCAATATCCCGGGCATCGCCCGCTTCCTGGTCGAGGCGCTGCGCTGGCGCGACTACCCGATCGTGCAGAACCTCGTGATGCTGATCGCCGTCGTCGTGGTATTCGCCAACTTCACGGTCGACTTGCTGTACGCCGCGATCGATCCGCGCATCCGGTACGGGGATTAGGAGATTCAGGTTTGGCCGTGGTCAATTACGATAGCGAACTGAAACGCGCCGGCGCCCATTCGACGCATGGCTGGCGCCGGCTGACGTTTCTCGCGCAACGCTACATGCTCGGCACCATCGGCCTCTTCATCATGGTGATGTTCGTCTGGGTGGCGATATCGGCCGATCTGATCTGCCGCTTCAGTCCGCTCAGCGTCGATTCCACGCACCGGCTGGCGGCGCCGGACGCCGTGCATTGGCTGGGTACCGATTCATTCGGCCGCGATGTCTGGAGCCGGATCGTCCATGGTGCCCGGATTTCGCTGGCCGTCGGCATCGGCGCCACGGTGCTGGGCTCAACGCTCGGCGTCATCGTCGGCCTCGTCTCCGGCTATCTCTCGGGCTGGGTCGATTTGCTGTTCCAGCGCGTGACCGACATTTTGCAGGCCCTGCCGCTGCTGGTGCTGGCGCTGGTCATGACGGCGGCGTTGGGGCCGTCGCTGCCGAACGTCATCATCGCGATCGCGATCCCGCTGATACCGACGGTGGCCCGCGTGATCCGCGCCAACACGCTGGCGTTGCGCGAACTGCCGTTCGTCGAGGCCGCCAAGTCGATCGGCATGAGCGAGACTCGTATCGCGATCCGCCACGTGCTGCCGAACACGCTGGCGCCGCTGATCGTGCTGGCGACCGCGCAGCTCGGTTCCACCATTCTCACCGAAGCCTCGCTGTCGTTCCTCGGCCTCGGCATTCCCGAACCCTATCCGTCATGGGGCCGCATGCTGTCGGAATCGGCGGCGGAATATGTCCGCACCGCGCCCTGGCTGGTGATCTTCCCCGGCGTCGCGATCAGCCTTGCGGTGTTCGGCACCAATCTGTTCGGCGACGCGCTGCGCGACATCCTCGACCCGAGGCAGCGCGGCTGATGACCGAGGCACGCGCGGATGAGACGGTTCTCGATGTGAAGAACCTGCAGACGGTGTTCTTCACCAATTCGGGCCTGTTCCGGGCAGTCGATGACGTATCGTTTCACGTCCGCCGCGGCGAGACGCTGGCGATCGTCGGCGAATCCGGCTGCGGCAAGAGCGTCAGCGCGCTGTCGATCATGCGGCTGGTGCCGGACCCGCCGGGGCGAATCGTCGGCGGCTCGGTGACGCTCGAAGGCACCGACCTGCTCGGCATCGGCGAAGCGGACATGCGCAAGATCCGTGGCAACCGGATGTCGATGATCTTCCAGGAGCCGATGACCTCGCTCAATCCGGTGATGCGGATCGGCGACCAGATCACCGAGGTGGTGCGCCTGCACCAGGACATGACGTCCAGGCAAGCGTGGACGAAAGCCGTCGAGATGCTGCGGCTGGTACGGATTCCCGAACCGGAGCGGCGCGCGCATGAATATCCGCACCAGCTTTCCGGCGGCATGCGCCAGCGCGCGATGATCGCGATGGCGCTGGCGTGCCGGCCGGCGCTGTTGATCGCGGACGAGCCGACCACCGCGCTCGACGTCACGATCCAGGCCCAAATCCTGGCGCTGATCGTCGATCTGCAAAAGACCCTCGGCACCGGCCTGATCCTGATCACCCATGATCTCGGCGTGGTGGCGCAGACCGCGCAGCGCGTCATCGTGATGTATGCCGGCAAGAAGGTCGAGGAGGCTACCGTCGAGGCGCTGTTCGAGAATCCACGGCATCCCTACACCCGCGGCCTGATGGCCTCGATGCCGGCGGTGATTTCGCTTGGCGCGAAAGAGGATGTCAGGTTGAACGAAATTCCCGGCATGGTGCCGTCGCTGACCAATTTGCCGCCGGGCTGCGCCTTTGCACCGCGCTGTCCGTTCGCGATCGACCGCTGCCGCGCCGAATATCCGCCGCTACTGGATTTCGGCGACAATCATTTTGCGGCCTGCTGGCGCGCGGCGGAAATGGTGGCCGCGATATGACCGACGCAACGCCCCTGCTCGAAGTGACCGACCTCGTCAAACATTATCCGGTGCGCGGGGGCATCCTGCGCCGGCGCATCGGCACCGTGCATTCGGTCGACGGCGTCAGCTTCTCGGTCGGCAAGGGCGAGACGCTCGGGCTGGTCGGAGAATCCGGCTGCGGCAAGTCGACGGTCGCGCGCAGCGTGCTGCGGCTGGTGGAACCGACCAGCGGCGCGATCAAGCTCAACGGCACTGACATCACCAACCTCAGCAAGGCGGATCTGCGGCCACATCGGCGCTCGATGCAGATCGTATTCCAGGATCCGTTCGCTTCGCTCAATCCGCGCATGACCGCCGGCGACATCGTCGGCGAGCCGCTCGGCGTCCACGGCCTTGCCACCGGCGCTAAGCAGCAGGAACGGGTCGCCGAACTGTTCGCCCAGGTCGGCCTGCGCGCGGACCAGATGAAGAACTATCCGCATCAGTTCTCCGGCGGCCAGCGGCAGCGCATCTGCATTGCCCGCGCGCTGTCGCTCGGGCCGAGCCTGATCGTCTGCGACGAACCGGTATCGGCGCTCGACGTCTCGATCCAGGCGCAGGTGATCAATCTGTTGATCGACCTGCAGCGCAAGAACAATTTTTCGTATTTGTTCATCGCCCATGACCTCGCCGTGGTCGCCCATATCAGCCACCGCGTCGCGGTGATGTATCTCGGCCGCATCGTCGAGATCGCGGACAAGACCGAGCTGTTCGCCAACCCGCGCCATCCCTATACGCAGGCGCTGCTCGCCTCGGTGCCGGTCGCCAACCCGAAGGCGAAGAAGCTCGCGCCGATGATCGACGGCGACGTGCCAAGCCCGATCAACCCGCCGTCGGGCTGCGCCTTCCACACCCGCTGCCGCTACGTGATGGACCGCTGCAAGGTCGAACGGCCGTCGCTGCTTGATGCCGGCGCGCGGCATCAGGTCGCGTGCTGGCTCAATGAGGGGACCGGGCGGGCGGAGTAACCTCCATCGTCGTCCCGGCGAACGCGGGTGGAGTAAACTCTATCGTCGTCCCGGCGAAGGCCGGGACCCATAACCCCGGTCATCTGTTGTTGGAAGAAGCCGTCGACCATTGTGCTCAACAATAACTGCCGCGGCGTATGGGTCCCGGATCGCGCTTCGCTTGTCCGGGACGAGATATGGTTTGCTGCTATACCGCCGCCTCGATCTCGACCACGATCTTCCCCGTCGTCACCTGCTCGCCCTCGGCCACATCGATCGCCGCGACCTTGCCCGCAACACCCGCCGTATGCACATGCTCCATCTTCATCGCCTCCAGCGTCATCACCGGCTGGCCGGCCGTTACCTGATCGCCCGGCTTGACCAGCACGGCGACGACGCGGCCGTTCATCGCCGCCCTCACCTTGCCGTCGCCGCCGCTGGCCGCGGCCGACACCGGTGCCGCCAGCGTCAGGTCACGAACCGCAATCGTGGCGCCGCGGTGCAGGAAGTAGAGCCGGTCCCGGTCACGCAGGAATTTGACGGACTCCGAAAGACCGTCGCGGCTGAAGCGGATGGTGTCGCCGCCGACGGCGTGAACTTCGATTCGATAGAGCGTGTTGTTGAGCCCGCGATAGCTGCCGTCACGCTCGCGCACGATCTCGATCTCATGGACCGCACCGCCGATCTCGACTCGAACGGGAACCGGGAACGCCGCCGCCAGCGAGCGTCCGGGCTTCCATTTCGGTGCCGAGGGATCGGTGACATACAGCAGCAACGCCGCAAGCTCGGCATCCGAAGCTGCACCCTTGCGCGGCGCCAGCAATTCATCGCGATGGTTGCCGATGAAGGCGGTGGTCGCCTCACCCGCGGCAAAACCGGGATGGCGCAGGCATGAAATCAGAAAGCCCTGATTTGTGGTGACGCCGAATGCGGCTAGCTGCTCCAGTCCAACGATCAGCTTGCCCCGGGCCTCATCGCGGGTCGCGCCGTGGCTGATGATCTTGGCGATCATCGAATCATAGAACGGCGGAATTTCGCAGCCGGATTGAAGCGCGTGTTCGACCCGGATACCGTCAGGCATCTGCCACAACGCCATCGTGCCGGATTGCGGCATGAAGTCGTGGCCGGCATCCTCCGAACACAGCCGCACCTCGATGGCATGGCCGGAAAATTTGATGTCTTCCTGCACCAGCCCGAGCGGCTCACCGCTGGCGACGCGCAGTTGCAGCTCGACCAGGTCGAGGCCCGTGATCGCCTCGGTGACGGGATGCTCGACCTGCAGCCGCGTGTTCATTTCCATGAAGTAGAACTCGCCGCTGCTATCGAGCAGGAATTCCAGCGTGCCGACGCCCTCATAACCGATCGATTTCACCGCTGACACCGCAACCGCGCCCATCCGCGCCCGCAGTCTCGGCGACACCGCCGGCGACGGCGCCTCCTCGATCAGCTTCTGGTGCCGCCGCTGCACCGAGCAATCGCGCTCACCGAGATGAACCGCGTTGCGGTAACGATCGCCGAACACCTGGATCTCGATGTGGCGGGGATTAACGATGGCGCGCTCGAGGATCACGGTGGGATCGCCGAACGCGCCCTGCGCTTCCGACCGCGCGCTCCGCAAGGCATCCGGAAATGCCGCCGCGTCCGCGACCAGCCGCATGCCGCGACCGCCGCCACCGGCGACCGCCTTGATCATCACGGGAAAGCCGATCTTTTTGGCTTCCGCCAGCATAACAGCGTCGCTCTGGTCGGCGCCCTGATAGCCGGGCACGCAGGGCACGCCAGCCTTTTCCATGATCTCCTTGGCGCCGGCCTTGTTGCCCATCGCCCGGATCGCTTCCGGCGACGGTCCGATGAAGACCAGACCCGCGTCACGGCAGGCCTGAGCAAAATCTTCGTTCTCGGCGAGGAAGCCGTAGCCGGGATGGACCGCCGTCGCGCCGCTGGCTTTGGCCGCCGCAATGATCGCCTCGATCCGCAAATAGGATTGCGCCGGCAGCGCCTCGCCAATCCGCACGGCTTGATCCGCTTCGCGGACATGAAGCGCGTCGCGGTCGGCATCGGAATAGACCGCGACCACGCCATAGCCGAGACGGCGCGCGGTGCGCATGATGCGCAGCGCGATCTCGCCGCGGTTGGCGATCAATATCTTGAAGAACGGCGTCGACTTCATCATCGTCATGGCCGCGCGACCGAGAATTGCATGGGCTGCGGCGTCCGTGCCTCGGCCTCGCGGCAGATTGCCAGCACCTCGGATAGCACGCTGCGGGTATCGCGCGGATCGATCACGCCGTCATCGAGCACACGTGCCGAGGTCGAGAACACGTCCATCTGGCCGTCGAACACGCCTGTTATCTGCGCCTTCATCGCGTCAAGCTTTTCCTTCTCGATCGGTTTGCCACGCCGCGCAGCCGCCGCTTCGGTAACGATCGCCATGGTCTCGGCCGCCTGCTCGCCGCCCATCACCGCCGTCTTGGCGTTGGGCCAGGAGAAGCAGAAGCGCGGATGGAAGCCGCGCCCGCACATGCCGTAATTGCCGGCGCCGAACGATGCGCCGCAATAGATGGTGATCTGCGGCACGGTCGCCGAGGTTACCGCCTGAATCATCTTGGAGCCGTGCTTGATCATGCCGGCTTCTTCGTAAGCCTTGCCGACCATGTAGCCGGTCGTGTTGTTCATATACAAAAGCGGCGTGCGCGACTGGCAGCAGGCCTGGATGAAGTGCGTCGCCTTGTTGGCGCCGGGCACATCGAGCGGACCGTTGTTGGTGATGATACCGATCGCCTGTCCCTCGATGCGGGCGTGGCCGCAGATGGTGGCGGGGCCGTAATTGCTGCCGAATTCGGTAAAATCGGAATCGTCGATAAAGCGCGCGATGGCCTGCCGCATGTCGACCGGACGCTTGTGGTCCATCGGCATGATGCCAAGCAGTTCCTCCGCGTCATAGCGCGGCGGCCGATACGAGGTTTCGGCCGGTTTTGGCCGGTCCCACTGCATATTGGTCATGATGTCGCGCGCGATCCGCAGCCCGTCGCGGTCGTCTTCGGCAAGATAATCGCCGAGGCCGGAGATCGAGGTGTGCATCTCGGCGCCGCCGAGTTCCTCTTCGGTCGCGATCTCGCCTGTTGCCGCCTTAAGCAGCGGCGGCCCCGCGAGGAAGGCGCGAGTGCGGCCGCGCACCATCACGATGTAGTCGGAGAGCCCGGTCTGGTAAGCGCCGCCCGCGGTCGATGAACCGTGCGTCACGGTGACAACAGGCAGTCCCGCCGCCGACAGCCTGGCCAGGTTACGAAAGATATTGCCGCCGCGAATAAAATCCTCGACGCGGTAGCGCAGCAGATTGGCGCCGGCGCTTTCGACCAGTTGCACGTAGGGCAGCTTGTTCTCCAGCGCCAGTTCCTGCACGCGCAAGGTCTTGTCGAGGCCGTAAGGCTGCAACGCGCCGGCGTCGATGCCGGAATCATTGGCGCTGATCATGCAACGGATGCCGGAGACGAACCCGATGCCGGCGATCGCCCCGCCGCCCGGGATGCTCTTGTCGGCATCCGGCACGTCGAACATGTAGCCCGCCAGCGTCATCAATTCGATGAAGGGCGAGCCGGGATCGAGCACCAGCGCAACGCGCTCGCGCGGCAATAATTGGCCGCGCTTGTGGAAGCGGTCCTTGGCAGCGGCGGAGGCGGTGCGCGTCCGCTCCTCAAGCCCGCGCATGCGCGCGATCAGCGCCAGCATGCCGTCGCGGTTGGCTCTGTAGCCGGCGCTGCTTGGGGCGATGGTGGATTCGATGATGGCCATGAATTAGTTTACTCCGTCGTTCCGGGGCGCGCAGCGAACCCGGAACCTCGAGATTCCGGGTTCGCGCTGCGCGCGCCCCGGAATGACAACTTAATGCCTCGTCCCAAATATCTGCCTTGCCTCGGCGGGGCTGGCGATCTCTCTGCCAGCACGGCGGGCGCAGGCGGCCATCGCTTCGATCAATTGGCCATTGGAGGTCACCTTGGTGCCGTCGGCGAGATAGAAGGTGTCCTCCAGCCCGGTGCGCAAATGACCGCCGAGGTCGGCACAGCGTTGGTGCAGCGGCCAGATTTCGGCGCGGCCGATCGCGGTGACCTGCCAGTGCGCTTCGGGCAATTTGAGCTTGAGCAGGATCGGCAGCAGATCCGGATCCGCCGGCATGCCGGATGCAACGCCCATCACGAAATTATACTCCAGCGGCCCTGAATACATGCCAGTCTGCCGGTACATGCCGACGCAGCGCACGATGCCGACATCGAAGCATTCGAACTCGGGGATCGTGCCCGCCACTTTCATCACGCCGAGATAGTCCTGCACCTTTTCGACGGCGTTATCGAACATCATCGGCGGCCAGGCCCAGGTGTTGTCGGATTTCACCTTGAGGTAATTCAGTGAGCCGGCATTGCAGGCCGCGATCTCGGGTTTGGTCTCGCGCACGCAATCGAGCGCGCCGCTATAATTGGGACCCGAGGTCCCGGTGGTGTGGTTGATGATGACGCCGGGGCAGGCCTCGCGCACCGCCTGCTGAATCTCTTTGCTGACGCTGACTTCCCAGGACGGCAGATGGCCCTTGCCCGGTTCCTGCTGGCGCAGATGGATATGCATGATGCTGGCGCCGGCGTTGAAGGCGGCCTTGGCCTCGCGCGCCATCTGTTCAGGCGTGACAGGTACGTTGTGCTGTTTCGGGTCGGTCAGCACGCCGTTCAGCGCGCAGGTAATGACGGCCTTGTCGCTCATGGATCAGCCTTCGAAAATGGGCGGAAATCGCCTTGTTTTGCGCATGATCCGTTCGGAAAACCGCTTCACACTTTTCCGGATCATGCGCTGGCGATCATGCGGCCCGCATCAGCCCGCTTCTTGCGTCCACCCGCTATTGGCGCCGCCGGTGCGATTGCTGCGGTAGATTGCCAGATCGCGCGAACCGGAAAAGATCGCGCGCGGCTTCAAGCCGTAGAAGCGGCGGATCGAGTGGCTGAAATGCGTGGAGTCGGGATAACCGATGTCCTGCGCGAGATGCGCAAGGTTGATGTCCTGGTTGGCAAAATGCAGCAAATGCCGCGCCCGCTTCCAGGCGCGGAACGAGCGGAACGAGATTCCGGTCTCTTCCTTGAACAAATGCAGGAAGCGCGACGGCGAGAGACCTGCTTCCGCGGCGCAGCTTGCGGCCGTCACCGGTTCGCCGCAGAATCGTCCGATCTGCAGTATCGCGCGCGCCACTCGTGGATCGAGCACGCGTTGCGGGAGGGCTTCGCCAAGGCACAGAAAGTCGAATTCGGCGCTGGAGAAATCGTCGCCCGCATGGTGCTCGCGCAAGGCGAGATAGGCGGCGCGGATGCGGTCGGCAAAAGCGGCGCCTTCAGGCCCCGACAACCGCGCGGCGAGGTCTTCGAGCACGCCGGGACAAACGCTTTCCGGCTCGATCACGACGCTCAGCACCGAACGATAGTCGCTGGCGATGGTATGCCCAGTGTTCGGCAGCACAGCGAACATTTCGGCATGGCTGTTCCGGCCATCGGCTGTAAGCCGCAACCCGCCTTCGATCGCGACATAGATGTTGAACGCACCCGAGCAGCGTTCCCGCGGCCGGCCGAGCAGGCCCGCGTAGAACACGCGTTCCGGAGTGATCAGCATCAGATGGCCCGATTTCCGGCCCATGTCATCCAAGGCGTCGTCCATGGTGCATCCTCCTCGCGCGGCTCTCTGGCCGCTGCGATAGGGGCAACCATAGCGGAAAATGGGGGTCTGTCACCGACAGAACCACCGTCATTCCGGGGCGATGCGAAGCATCGAACCCGGAATCTCGAGATTCCCCGATGCGCAATTGCGCATCTGAGGTTCGCTTCGCGCCCCGGAATGACCGCTCAATCAATTCCGTATCCGCGGCGCCACATTCTGTTCGATGCCCGCCTTTTGCTCGGCGGCCACCGCCCGCTTATAACCGTCACGCGCCTGCAACCGCGCCCAATAGGCTGCGACATTGGGCCCGAAATCCTTGGCCAGGCCGATATTTCCGGCCAGCCGCAGCGCATAGCCGTTGGCGATATCGGCGGCGGTAAAGCGGTCCGCGCACAGCGTTTCCGCCGTTGCGGTGGCGGCTTCCACGGCCCGCAGCCGGCCCAGGAACCATTTGGCATAGTCCCCCGCAACCTGCGGATTCCGGCGCTCCTCCGGCTCGAGCTGGCTGTATCTCAGCACCAGCGTTTGCGGAAAGGTCAGCGTGGCGTCGGAAAAGTACATCCAGTTCAGGAATGCGCCGTAGGCCGGCTCGTCGGGCCCGACCACCAGCGGCGTCGGGCCATATTTGGTGCCGATGTAGTGGCAGATGCCGGACGATTCCGTCATTTTGGTCTGGCCATCGACCATGAAGGGAATGGTGCCGAGCGGATTGATCGCGAGATATTCCTTGGCGAACACGCGCGGCGGAAACGGCAGCATCTTGAGCTCATAGGGCAGCCCGAGCTCTTCCAGCATCCAGAGCGGACGGAACGAACGTGCCCCGTCGCAGTGATATAGCGTGATCATCAGGCGTTTTCCCTCAATTTCGATTCAGGCCAGTTTGGAGCGCCGAAGCGGCGCCCGCAATATCATCTTGGCGGCCAGCGTCAGGCATTGCTGTGCTTGCGCAGTTCGAGGCGGGCAATCTGGTTGCGATGAACCTCGTCCGGACCATCGGCGAGGCGCAGCAGGCGCGCCGTAGCATAGGCCGCAGCCAGACCGAAATCGTTGCTGGTGCCGCCGCCGCCATGGGCCTGAATGGCCCAATCGATCACCTGGCACGCCATGTTGGGCACCGCGACCTTGATCATCGCGATTTCGGCCTTGGCCGCCCGGTTGCCAACGGTATCCATCATGTGCGCCGCATTGAGGGTCAGCAGCCGTGACTGCTCGATCATGATGCGCGATTCCGCGATTCGCTCCTGCGTGACGGTCTGCTCCGAAACCGGCTTGCCGAACGCAACCCGGCTTCTGGTCCGCACGCACATCTTCTCCAGCGTCCGTTCGGCGAGCCCGATCAAGCGCATGCAGTGGTGGATACGGCCGGGACCGAGACGACCCTGCGCGATTTCGAAGCCGCGGCCCTCACCAAGCAGCATGTTGCTGGCGGGCACGCGGACATTCTCGAACACCACTTCCGAGGCCCTGTCAGGCACGCCATAGAACCCGAACACCGGAATCGACCGCAGCACCTTGACGCCCGGCGTGTCCATCGGAACCAGGATCATCGACTGCTGGCGATGGCGATCCGGATTATCGGGATCGGTCTTGCCCATGAAGATGCAGATCTTGCAGCGCGGGTCGGTGGCGTTGGTGGTGTACCATTTGCGACCGTTGATGACGTAATCATCGCCGTCGCGCCGGATGGAACTCTCGATATTGGTGGCGTCGCTGGAGGCGACCGCAGGTTCGGTCATGGCAAAGCAGGAGCGGATTTCGCCAGCCAGCAGCGGCTTGAGCCAACGCTCCTGATGCTCGCGCGTACCGTAGCGCGCCAGCACTTCCATGTTGCCGGTGTCGGGCGCCGAACAGTTGAAGACTTCAGGCGCGAGATGCGAGCGCCCCATCACCTCGCACAGCGGTGCGTATTCGAGGTTGGTCAGGCCGGCGCCATGCTCGCTCTCTGGCAGGAACAGGTTCCAGAGGCCGGCCTCCCGCGCCTTCGGCTTCAGCTCCTCGACAACCGGGAAAACCTTCCAGGCCCCCAGCTCCTCGGCCTCTTTGTAGAAGCGCTCTTCATTCGGATAGACGTGGCGATCCATGAAGGACTGAAGGCGATGCTTCAGCTCGGTAACCTTCTGGCTCTCCTGATAGAGCATATCGATATCCGTTCATGGCTGGTTAAGTTGAATTTTACTTCGCACCCGGCAGCGTGCCCATCATCTTGCACAACACCGTCAGCATCACCTCATCGGCGCCGCCGCCGATCGAGGTCAGGCGGCTGTCGCGATAGGCGCGGCTGACATGTGTTTCGTTCATAAAGCCCATGCCGCCCCAGAATTGCAAACAGGCATCGGTGAGTTCGCGTCCCAACCGTCCAGCCTTGAGCTTTGCCATGGTCGCAAGCCGCGTGACGTCCTCGCCCGCGATCAGCGCCTCGGCGGCGCGGTAGATCAGCGCGCGAAGCAGCTCGACTTCGGTCTGCATCTCCGCGAGCTTGAAATGGACCACCTGGTTGTCGAGGATGGTCTTGCCGAACGCTTTTCGGTTGCGCGTGTATTCGATGGTCTCGGCGATGATGTACTCGTGCGCCTTCAGGCACGCCGCGGCGCCCCACAGCCGCTCCTCCTGGAACTGCACCATCTGATACGTAAAACCCATACCCTCCTCGCCGATGCGATTACGCTTCGGCACCCGGACATTGTCGAAGAAAATCTGCGCGGTGTCGGAGGAGCGCATGCCCATCTTGTCGAGTTTTCGCGCGACCTCGACGCCCTTGCTTTTCATCGGCACGCAGATCAGCGACTTGTTGCGATGCACCTGCCCGTCGCTGGTATTGGCGAGCAGGCAGATCCAGTCCGCCTTTACGCCATTGGTGATCCACATCTTGCCGCCATTGATGACGTAATCGTCACCGTCGCTGCGCGCATTGGTCTTGATCGAGGCGACGTCGGAGCCGACGCCCGGCTCGGACACACCGATGCAGGCCACCGCATCGCCCGCGATCGCGGGCGCCAGAAATTCGCGGCGCACTTCATCGGAGCCGAACCGCGCCAGCGCCGGGGTGGCCATGTCGGTCTGCACCCCGATCGCCATCGGCACGCCGCCGCAATGGATGGCGCCGAGCTCTTCGGCCATCATCAGCGCGTAGCTGTAATCGAGGCCCTGCCCGCCGAATTCGACGGGCTTGTTGAGGCCGAGGAAGCCGAGATCGCCGAGCTTCTTGAACAGGTCATGCGAGGGAAACTGTCCGACCTCCTCCCATTCATCGACGAACGGATTGATCTCGGCGGCGATGAATTTCTGCAGGATACGGCGCGGTTCGTCGTGGTCGGCGGTGAAGAGCATGATTTGTAGTCCGGTTTGAATTTCGAAAGTGGGTGGCCCTTCTCTTACCCTCCCCTGGAGGGGGAGGGTCGGCTCACATAGAGCGCAGCGATATGTGAGACGGGGTGGGGTGATCTCTCAACACGGGCACTGTTCGAGTGGAGAGACCGTCACCCCACCCCGCCGCTTCGCGTCGACCCTCCCCCTCCAGGGGAGGGTAAGGGCGAACGTCACAACCCCATCTGCCTCGACGCCAGATCCTTCATGATCTCCTCCGTGCCGCCGCCGATCGCGTTGACCTTTACCTCGCGGTAGATGCGCTCGACCTTGATGCCGCGCATGAAGCCGGCGCCGCCGAAGATCTGTACCGCTTCGCTAGCGCAGAACGCCATGGTCTGCGTCGCCTGGTTTTTCATCATGCAGATTTCGGCGACCGGGCTTTCGCCCTGGCCGAGCCGCCATGCCAGCATTTCCAGCATAGCCTGCGAGGCCGCGACCTTCTGCGCCATGTCGACCAGCTTGTGACGGATCACCTGATGCTGCGCGATCGGTTTGCCAAAGGTCTGGCGCTCCTTGGCGTAGGCGATCGCGTCCTCGACGCAGACGCGCGCGTAAGCCGTGCAGCTCGCCGCCATGCCCATCCGCTCGCTGTTGAAGTTGTGCATGATCAGCTTGAACCCCTGGCCTTCCTCGCCGAGCAGGTTTTCGACCGGAACACGGCATTCGTCGAAATGCAGCGTTGCGGTATCCGACGCCCACCAGCCCATCTTCTTGAGTTTGGTGCGGGAAAGCCCCGGCGTATCGCCCTCGATCAGGAGCAAGCTGACGCCGCCCGCGCCTTCACCGCCGGTGCGCACGGCGACCGTGAGATAATCGGCGCGCATGCCAGAGGTGATGAACGTCTTTTCGCCGCTGACGACATAATGATCGCCGTCACGGCGCGCCTTGGTGCGGAGATTGGCGACATCGGAGCCGCCGCTCGGTTCGGTGATCGCCAGCGCCGAAATTTTCTTGCCCGATAGCACCTCGGGCAGCACCCGCGCCCTTATCTCGGGGCGGGCGGCGCGCGCGATCGGCGGCGAGCCGATGGTGTGGCTCATCAGGCTGGAGCTGACACCGCCGGCGCCGGCACGCGCGAGTTCCTGCGAGGCCACGATTTTCATGAACTGGTCGGCAGCGACGCCGCCATATTCCTCGGGGAAACCGAGCCCCAGCAAGCCGATCTCGGCGGCCTTGGCGTACAGCGTGCGCGGAAACTCGCCGGCTTCGTCCCATTCATGGGCATAGGGCTCGATCTCGCGCGTCACAAAGCGCCGCATCACGTCGCGAAACGCTTCGTGATCCGCGTTGTAAAACGGGCTGTTCGCCTTTGTCCGCTCCAGCATGCTGTCCTCCCGACGGAATCACGATGCCCTGAATCGGCCGGCCTAAACTTGCGTTGAGCGGCTGACGGGCCCCCTCGCCAGCAACTCAACGCAAGACCGGTTCCCCGGCCATGCCCTAACCTTCTGCAAAAAAGCAATAACACAAAATCGGCAAAACGCCGGGGAGATGAAGCATGATCCGATGGAGCCAATCTGTCCCGGCCATTTTCCTCACGCTGTCCCTCGCCGCATCGTCAGCTGCCTTCGCGCAACAGCCCGGCATCACGCCTACCGAAATAAAGTTCGGCAACATCATGCCGTATAGCGGCCCGGCCTCGGCGCTCAGCGTCGTCGGCAAGGCCTTTGCCGGCTATTTCGACTTGATCAACGAAAAGGGCGGCGTCAACGGGCGCAAGCTCAACATGGTCTCGCTTGACGACGGCTTCTCGCCGCCGAAGACGGTCGAGGCGACGCGGCGGCTGGTCGAAAGCGACAACGTCGCCTTCATGTTCGGCACCATGGGCACCGCGCCGAGTTCGGCGACCGCGAAATACCTCAACAGCGCCAAGGTGCCGCATCTGTTCCTGATCTCGTCCGCGTCGAAATGGAACGATCCGGTCAACCAGCCCTGGCTGATGGCGCTGCCCTGGGCGCCGAATTATGTCGAAGAAGCCGGCATCGACGTGCGCTATGCGCGCGCCAAAAATCCCAACGCACGCTTTGCGATCCTTTACCAGAACGACGACGCCGGGAAGGATTACCTGCGCGGCGTGAAAGAGGCGCTTGGGGCCGACGCCGACAAGGCGATCGCGCTGGCATCGAGCTTCGAAGTCGCCGATCCCAGTGTGGATTCGCAGATCCTGACGCTTGCCAATACCAAGGCCGACGTTTTCCTGATTTACAGCGTGACGCCGCGCGCCTGCGCGCAGGCGATCCGCAAGGCCTATGAGACCGGCTGGCGGCCGATCCGATTCATCTCCTCGGGCTGCGCCAACAAGGAGACGGTCATGGTGCCGGCGGGCCTCGAAGCCGCGAGTGGCATCATGTCGGTCGGATCGCTGAAGCCCTATTCGGCCGACTCCAAAGATCCTGACCTGGTCGCCTACCGCGAATTCATGAAGGCGCGGGTGCCGAATGTCGATCCGGCGAATTTCGCCGCCGGCTATGGCTACATGGTCGCCCAGGCGCTGGTGGTGGTGCTGGAGCAGTGCAAGAACGATCTGAGCCGCGAGAACATCATGGCGCAGGCCGCCAACCTCACGGATGTGCAACTCCCGCTGCTGATGCCGGGCGTCAAGCTCAACACCTCACCGAAAGACTATCGGCCCATCAAGGACGGCTACATGGTCGAGTTTCGCGACGGCCAGTTCAATGTGATCAGCGAACTGCTGCGGGGTTCGTGAGTTCGAGACGCGGACCAAATGTGCGGCGACCCGAACGGCGACAGCCGTCAGATCTCCTGGAGGGTAACGGGCCGGGGCCCAACGCCTCTACCTTGTCAGGCGGTCTTTGATCATGTGAAGCGTGACGATGACGCCTTCCGCACTCCAATCGCACGAAATCGAGCCGCCAAGCTGGATCGTCATGCTGCGATTGAGCAGCTTGCTTCCATACCCGCTTTCACCAGTCGGCGCCGCGACCGGCGGGCCACCGCGCTCAGTCCATACGACGACCACTTCCGTATCGTGGGTGGCGCAGGATATATCCAGCGTACCGGTTGGGGAGGATAACGCGCCATACTTGAGTGAATTGGTGGCCAGTTCATGGACAACGAGCGCTAGCGTTGTAGCTGCTTGCTCGCCGACGCCCATGCGGGGGACTGAGACGCGGACGCGACCGCTAAATGCTCCCAGATCATCATAAGGCGCCAGCAGTACTGTCAAAAGGTCACCTAAGAGCGCAGCTTTTCCACCCTGCCCCGGAAGGGGACGGACAAGATCATGGGCGCGACCTAGCGCCGCCAGCCGAAGCGTAAGTTCCTTCGCCATGTCGGCGGTCGTCTTGGCGGACCGCGAAGTGATGGCTGTGAGGCCGGATGCAATTGCCAAGAGGTTCTTCACCCGGTGGCTCATTTCGCCGGCGAGCAACTCATGGCCTTCCTCGGCTTGCTTGCGTCCCGTCACGTCGATGAAAATTCCGTGCATGATGCGACCAACAATGCCCGCATCATTTCCTTGGCCGCGGGCCGAAACCCACCTGACCTCCTCGCCAACCATTATGCGGAAATCAATTTCATACGGACCGATGATCGCACGCGTGGCGGCAAACGCAGCTTTTACGCGATCACGGTCGGCCGGATGGATGTGTGACGACAGATCATCGAACGACACGTATTCATTCAGCGGCACGCCCCAAAGATCGAAAGCTCTCTCGTCCATCGTAAATCGATTGGTGTCGACGTTCCACGACCAGAGCGCGACCCCCGCCGCCGAAATAGCCAGACGCAGCTGTTCCGCATCCCAAACTGGCGGGCCCGCCTTCTCTGCCGGGTCTGCGGAAAGCTTCGGGACAGGCACCGATTCAGCGACGCCAACACCTTGCGCTTCCATGTTTTTCCTCAGCATTGGTGAACCTTATCTGGCGCAGTCGATTAGATCAGCAACAACGCCAGGCAGAACATGCCGTAAGAGACCTTGGGTGGAGACCTGCCAATTGCAGCTATGGATGCCAACTCCATGGGCCATGAAAGGTTCAAGTCGGTTCCTGACCATAAAAGGGCTTGCGACGCCAAATACTCAGTTAGTTGAAAAGATTGACCGATGATTTCAGTAACGAAACGAGCGGTCATCCTTGTTGTTGAAGATGACGTGTTGATCCGGATGGACGCGGCTGAAATGATTGCGGCAGGCGAGTTCGATGTGATCGAAGCAGCGAATGCGGATGAAGCCATTGATATTCTCGAAACCCGGTTAGACATCACTGTCGTCTTTACCGACATTCAAATGCCCGGCAGTATGGACGGTCTAAGACTGGCTGCCGCGGTCAGAGATCGCTGGCCTCCGATCAAGATCGTTGCCACTTCCGGCCAGGTCACAATCGGTCGTGACGATCTGCCCGACGGCGGGTGCTTTTTGCCGAAGCCCTACAGCCCTGCTCAAATCCTGAAAACACTTCGTGAATTGACGGCGCCCTGACTCGGCGCCGACGCGGAGAGAGCTAAGGGCGTCATCCCGCTTGGTTGTCCAATGCATCATGAGTCCCAGCCGGCGCCCACGTTGGCTTGTATTCTGATTTTCAGAATTATTCTGGTCCCGACCCGGTACGAGGGGCGTTTCGCGATCGTCATCGTGGGATGGGACGGTGGACGCCGATGTTGCGACTCACGATCGTGACGGAAGCGTACGGCGAAGTCGTGTGGTCCTGACGCCCCGTATGCTGGCGTCAAGCTCCCGAGGGGCGAACGCTCCAAGGGGGTGACGGCGACAACGAGCCCGGGTGCAGCGCGCACCCGGCATTCCCTGCACCCTCTGTTTGGAGGGTTAAGGAAATTCAATAGCGAGCCTCGGTCGCTTCGCGACGCGAGATCGCGAAGGTGTGTCTTCCGTCATTGCGAGCGAAGCGAAGCAATCCATTCTTCCTTTGCGCGGCGAGATGGATTGCTTCGTTGCTACGCTCCTCGCAATGACGGTGGATGGAGCCCGTCGCCCGCCCGAATCGCCCCCCACCCCAGCCACTCCACGCAAGACAACATCCCCTATGACCGCTCATCTGCTAAACAGAATGCCATCAAGCAAAACCAGCGGCGCAAGAACCGCGCGACGTCAGGAGGAAACCTTGTCCGTCCGCTATTATGACTGGATCGCCCATTTCGGCCGCCGCACGCCGGATAAAATCGCGGCGATCGACCTCGCCAGCCAGCGCCGGCTTTCCTATGCGGAGTTTGATGCGCGAGTCTCGCTGCTCGCCACGCATCTGCGCGACAAACTCAAGATCGCGCGCGGCGACCGGGTCGCGGTGCTGGCGCTGAACACATCAGATACGCTGGAGGTGCAGTTCGCCTGCTTCCGGATCGGCGCCGTGTTCCTGCCGCTCAACACCCGCCTCACCGTTCCCGAGCTGCAGTTCATTGTCGGCGATGCCTCGCCAAAAGTCATGATCCACGACACCGATCTTGCCGAGGTCGCGCTATCGGTCGCCAAACTCTGCAACGTTTCATCGGCACTGCTGCTCGGTCCTGGTGGCTCCTATGAGGCGGCGATCGCGGCGTCAAAACCACTCGATCGCGCGGAGATGGTCACGCTCGATGACATCTCGACCATCATGTACACCTCGGGCACCACGGGCCAGCCGAAGGGCGCGATCATCACCCACGGCATGACGTTCTGGAATTGCGTCAATCTCGGCGGTCCCGCGTATATCTCGCCGTCGTCGGTGCTGCTCACGGTGCTGCCGCTATTCCACACCGGCGGGCTGAATTGCTACACCAATCCCGTGCTGCACGCCGGCGGCACCGTGCTGATCATGCGCGCGTTCGATCCTGCTGTTGCACTCCAACTGATTAGCGACCCGTCTCACCGCATCAACCAGTTCTTCGGCGTGCCTGCGATCTACCAGTTCATGTCACAGCATCCGTCGTTTGCTGCGGCCGATTTCAGCCGGCTCGTGATCGGCGGTGTCGGTGGCGCACCGATGCCGGTGCCGCTGTTGAAGATATGGGAAGCCCGCGGCGTCGCCCTGCAGCAGGGTTACGGCATGACCGAGACCAGCCCCGCGGTGCTGACGCTCGACAAGGAGGACGCCGCGCGCAAGGCCGGCTCCTCCGGCAAGCCGGTGCTGCATACGGAAGTCCGGATCGTTCGCCCGGATGGGTCGGACGCCGATGTCGGCGAACTCGGTGAACTCTGGGTCAAGGGACCGAACGTCACGCCCGGATACTGGAACCGGCCGGACGCCAACCGATCATCCTTCACCGACGGCTGGCTGCACACCGGTGACGCCACGCGCGTCGACGAAGAGGGTTTCTACTACATCGTCGACCGCTGGAAGGACATGTACATTTCCGGCGGCGAGAACGTCTATCCGGCCGAGGTCGAGAGCGTGCTGCATCAACTCAACGCCATTGCCGAGGCCGCCGTGATCGGCATCCCGAACGAGCAATGGGGCGAAGTCGGCATGGCGATCGTCGCGATCAAGCCGGGCCATAGGCTTTCGGCCGACGAGATTCACGCGCATTGCCAGGCCAATCTGGCGCGGTTCAAATGCCCGCGGCTGATCGAGTTCGTCGATGCCCTGCCGCGCAACGCGACGGGAAAGATTCACAAGCCGACGCTGCGAAAGAATTTCAGCGTTTCGAAGCCGACCGACAAGGCCATTGCCTCGTGATCGCGCCGACAAACGAAAAGCCCGCAGGTTCATCACCGGCGGGCTCTTGTCTCAGAGGCTGATTAGAGGATCCCAGTACATCCGTGGTAATCCGTAATCAGCAGCAACCTTCAAAGCGTTTTCAAGCGAAGCGGATACCCGGTTCGCGTGAAGAAAACGCGTCAAAATATCTTTAGTCGACGCGAAGGTTCTCAGCGCTGGTCTTGCCGCGCATCGGGTCCTTCTTCGCTTCGAACGAGATCTTCTGACCTTCGTTGAGCGAGCTCAGGCCTGCACGTTCGACAGCCGAGATGTGAACGAACACGTCCGTTCCACCATCGTCGGGCTGAATGAAGCCAAAACCCTTGGTCGCGTTAAACCACTTAACTGTTCCGGTAGCCATGTAACTATCTCCAAGATGCGCAAATGCGCTTTGCTCACACGACCTCCGCGTGAGCTTGATCCGATTTCAACGATGTCTTGGGGATGGGCCGGTGTCGGCGTAGTCAACAAGGCAAACGACAATTCGAATAGGTGGGATATAGGCGACGATTGTGGCAAATACAAGGGCGCAACAGTTAACCGGGTAAAAACATGGCAAACGGCTCGTCGATTGTTCGTCGCAGACGTTCGCGATACAGCGCATAATTGGCATTATCGGACGAAATGCGCCCAAAACTCGGGTTTGCGACCATCTTGATCGGCACATACGCGATCGGAGCGGCAATCGGCGTCAGCATGGAGCCGCGCCCCGCCAGCAGCGTGGTGATGATGCCGTACATTTCGCCAGAAATGGCCACGCGCGCCACCGTGATCAGACGATGCTGACCGTTCCGGTTGGTGACGAGATAGATGTGGCCGGACTGGTTCGGCACCGCGACTTCGCCGAATTGGGTGTACAGGGCATCCTGCCGCTCGCCTTCGTGGAACACGAGCGACGAGGCCGCATCACTCCAGACAATCTCGGTACGGTAGGCGAAGATCGCGTCCTTGTCGCCGAACGACGGCCGTATCGTGACATAGGCGCCTTCAATCCACGCTACCGCGCGGCGCGAATAGGCGCCCAACCCATCCGGCGCGATGTCGCCATTGACCGGTGCGGCCGGCGCCGGCGCGTCAGGCGTCTTGCGCAGGGATACGCCGAGCGCCTGTTCGAGCCGGACCGTGGTCGCGAGCGTGAACGGACGGCGGCCCCCGAGCACCTTCTCCAGCGTGGAAAGACTGAGTTTTGCGAGCTCGGCCAGCGACTGGCGGGAGATGCGGCGGCGGGCGATCTCTTCCCGAATGGTATCGGCGATCTGCCGGCTTTGTTCGGCGGAAAGCTGCTTGTCCGGCGTCGGCATCGTCACCCCTGTTCGGCCTGTTTGGGCAGTCTACCAGACGCACAATCCATCACAAACCCGCACAAAGCCGCCCAGGCCGTGGCGCACGGCGCTGGCGTCAGGCTGAACAAGGCCGATCATTCCGCTCGCGCCAGATCGCGCGTTACCGGAAATTTCCTCCCACGACGAACACGTCGCACGGGAGTGAAGGAAATGACGATCTGCGGTGAAATCCAGCCCGACAGGCGTGCGCGCCTGTCGCGCAAAATGCGCGTAATACTGTTCTTCGCCTTTGAAGGCGCCGCCGCACTCCTGATCGGATTTGCGGCCTTATTTTTGAGTTTGCCGGCCTGGTCCGCCGAGCGCACGCAGACCGCCCTTCTCAAGCCAGGCGACGCCCGCTCCGGCTCGCTGCTGCTGAAGACCGAGGACGGCTACGCCGACGCCTCGCGGCTCGGCATCGATGTCGACATCACCGTGTCCGGCCCCACGGTCCGCGCCCGCGTCACGCAGGTTTTCCGCAACCCGACGCAAAACTGGGTCGAGGCGGTTTACGTCTATCCGCTGCCATCCGGCGGCGCCGTCGATACGCTGAAGATGGTGGTCGGCGACCGCGTCATCGTCGGCGACATCAAGGAGCGGCAACAGGCCCGCATCATCTATGAGCAGGCGGCACGTAACGGACAGAAGGCGGCGCTGACCGAACAGGAACGGCCGAACATCTTCACCAATTCGGTCGCCAATATCGGTCCCGGCGAAACCGTGCTGGTGCAGATCGAGTATCAGGAACCGGTGCAACAGAGCGGCAATGAATTCTCGCTGCGGCTGCCGATGGTGGTGGGGCCGCGCTACAATCCCGCACCCGTTGTACAGAGCGTCGACTTCCGGCCCGGTGGCGGCGGCTGGGGCGCCAGCAAATCCGATCCGGTGCCGGACCGCGACCGCATCTCTCCGCAAGTGCTCGACCCCGCGACCAACGCGCCGGTCAATCCGACCACCATCACCGTGCGGCTGCAGGCCGGCTTCCCGCTCGGCGAGATCAAGAGCCATCATCACGCCATCAAGACCGAAAGCCCCGACGGCAGCACGCGCATCATCAAGCTCGCCGAAGGCGCGGTACCGGCGGATCGCGACTTTGAACTCACCTGGAAGCCTGCCGCGGAGAAGGCGCCGTCGGTCGGCCTGTTCCGCGAACATGTCGGCGGCAGCGATTACCTGCTCGCCTTCGTGACGCCGCCATCGGTCGACCAGAATGACAGGAAGCCGCTGCCGCGCGAGGTGATCTTCGTGATCGACAATTCCGGCTCGATGGGGGGCGTCTCGATCATCCAGGCCAAGGCCAGCCTCACTTACGCACTCGGCCGCCTGCAGCCTACCGACCGCTTCAACGTGATACGCTTCGATCACACCATGGAGATGCTGTTCCCCGCCTCCGTGCCGGCTGACCGCGAGCGTGTCGGTCAGGCCACCGCGTTCGTCGGCGCGCTGCAGGCCAATGGCGGCACCGAAATGGTGCCGGCGATGCGCGCCGCGCTCAGCGACACGGCCCCCGGCGGCGATACCAACTATGTGCGTCAGGTCGTGTTCCTGACCGACGGCGCGATCGGCAATGAGCAGCAATTGTTCGAGACCATCAACGCGTTGCGTGGCCGCTCGCGCATCTTCATGGTTGGAATCGGCTCCGCGCCAAACACCCATCTGATGACGCGCGCCGCCGAACTCGGCCGCGGCGCCTTCACCCATATCGGCTCGGTGGAACAGGTCGAGGAGCGCATGCGCGGGCTGTTTTCCAAGCTGGAGAATCCCGCGGTGACCAACCTCACTGCCAAATTCTCCGATGCTGCGGCCGACATCACGCCGTCGGCGATCCCGGACCTCTACCGCGATGAGCCGCTGATTCTTACCGCCAAGCTCGACAAGCTGGCCGGCTCGGTCGAGATCAAGGGCCGGATCGGTGACCGTCCGTGGGTGGTGACGCTTCCGCTGGCGAATGCGGCCGAGGGCAAGGGCCTGTCGAAACTATGGGCGCGGCGCAAGATTGCCGATGCCGAAGTTGCGCGCACCACGCGGCAGGAGAGCCCGGAGGATGCCGACAAGACCATCCTCGCGCTCGCACTCGATCATCAACTGGTGACGCGGCTGACCAGTCTCGTCGCGGTCGACAAGACGCCGAGCCGTCCCGAAGGCGAACCGCTGAAAGTCTCGGAACTGCCGATCAACCTGCCGGCCGGTTGGGATTTCGCCAAAGTGTTCGGTGAACGCCCGCTTCTGCCGGTCACGCCGATGGAACGTCGCGCCGAGGCCGGCGAGGCCAGGGTTCAGGTTGCGGCATTGAAACGCGCGGCCCCTGCGGTCACGGCAGCGCCGAGCACGGTCCAGCTCCCGAAGACGGCGACCGACGCCGAGCTGAAAATGATCCTGGGTGTGATCTTCCTCATATTCAGCTTTGTCCTGTTCGCGTTCAATCGGCGCCAGGCGTTGATCCCCTGACGCCCCCTTGACGGAGGAGGCCCCCCAAGCTCCTCCCGAATGCGCGCGCGGCCCTCCGTCCCCCAGGGTCGCGCGCGCGACTTTTTCCGAACCGTCATTGCGACGAGAACACCGAAGAATGCGCCGCTTCATCCTCCCTCTCCTCCTCGCCGTCACCGGCCTCATCCTGTTCGGCCAGGGCGGCTACATCCACGCCAAGGCGTTGTTCGCGCAAATCCTGCTCGAGCGCGCCTTCACTGAATCCATCGCCACCGGCCGCGAGACAAAACCGTGGTCATGGGCGGACACCTGGCCGGTGGCCCGCATCGAAGTAAAGCGGATCCATGCCAGCACCATCGTGCTGGCGGGCAGCAGCGGCCAGGCGCTCGCGTTTGGGCCGGGTCATGTCGAGAACACGCCCGATGCGGGCGAGCGCGGCGTGGCGGTCTACTCCGCGCACCGCGATACGCACTTCCGCTTCCTGCAAAATGTCGTCATCGGTGACGAGATCGACGTCACGCGCCGCGACGGCAGGAAATTCCGATATCGCGCGGATTCGACCTCGATCGTTCGTTTCGACGCTTCGGGCATCGATCCGTTGCGCGACGGATATGAGCTGGTGCTGTCGACCTGCTGGCCGTTCGAGGCGTTGACGCCGGGGCCGGATCGCTATCTCCTGCACGCCATCTTGATTGGGCCTGTTCCCTGAGTTCTTCCGCCCGTCAATCCCGGGGCGACGATGAATACTCCGCCTGCCGGGATATCGTGCGCTGCGCGAAGGGCGCTATCGGGCCAACGCGTGTTGCCACCCTCCTCAAGTCTCAATAAAAAGAATGAAAACGCATGGCCGAAGCGATCGCACGAGATCGCCGTCTGCCAAAGGAAACAACAAGATAAGGGCACACTCCATGGAAGCTCGGGTAGTCAACGCGTCGCATTCGGCCGAAAACTGGTCGCCCTCGTCCGACGCCAGCGACATCGTCAAAAGCATCCATGCGATGCTGCACCCGCGCAACATCGTCCTGGTCGGCGCGACCGACAAGCCCGGCAACTACGCCGAGCGCATCTGGAACAATCTCGTCCAGTACCAATACAAGGGCAAGCTGTTCCCTGTTAACGCCAAGCGCGAAACGATCTGGGGCGTGCCCTGCTACAAGGATTTCGCCAGCCTGCCGGAGAAACCCGACCACGTGCTGGTACTGGTGCCGGCCCGTTTCGCGGTGCAGGTGATCCGCGACGCTGCAGCCGCCGGCGCCCGTTCCGCCACCATCGTCACCTCGGGCTTCAGCGAGTTGCAGGACGCGGAAAGCCAGCGGCTGGCGGTCGAATTGAAAGAGGCGGTGCGTGAAACCGGCCTTGCCGTGACCGGCCCGAATTGCCTCGGCAATCTGAGCGCGGGCGAAAACCTGTTCACCAATATCGATGACCGCATCGTCACCATGGAAGCGGGCCCCGTCGCGATCGCCGGGCAATCCGGCGCGATCGTGATGGCGATCCGGCAGGCGCTGGAAGATCGCGGCGTGGGCGTCGGCTACATGGTCACGACCGGCAACGAGACCGGGCTCGAGACGCCGGACCTGATGGCCTATTTCGCGGCCGATCCTTCGATCCGCGTGATCGTGGTCTATCTCGAAGGCGTGCGAAACACCAAGGTGTTCCGTGAGGCCTGCAAGGCCGCACGCGCCGCCGGCAAGCCCGTGATCGCGCTCAAGCTCGGCGCCTCCGAGGGCGGCCGTGCGGCTGCGATGGCGCATACCGGCGCGCTTGCCGGCTCCATCCAAACCTTCGACGCGATCTCGACCCGCGAAGGCGTGATCCGCGTTCGCGGCCTCGACGAACTGATCGAGACCACCGAATGTTTCGTGCATGCCGAACCGCCGAAGAGCAATCGCCTCGCCGCGGTGTCGCTGTCGGGCGGCAAGCGCGGCCTGCTGATCGACGCGTTCGATTCAGCCGGGCTCAACTTCGCGCCGCTGAGCGCGGACGCGACCGAGAAACTCACAAAGATGCTCGGACCGGGCAGCATCGTCGGCAATCCGCTCGACGCCGGATTTGCCGCCGTGGTCGATCCCTCCGTCTACATGCAGTCGATCAAGATCATGATCGACGATCCCGACACCGATATCGTCATCATCGACGCCGAACTGCCGAAGGCGCCGCATGAACTGCGCGAGCGCAATCTGCGCATCGTCAACGACATGGCGGGCGCCGCCAGCAAGCCCGTGGTCTACATCAGCGCGATGTCGATCGGCTTTACCGAGTTCACCAAGGGCTTGCGCAAGTCGCTGCCGAACATCGCGGTGATGCAGGGCCTCGACCGCGCGGTGGGCGCGATCAAGTCACTGATCGAATATGCCTCGCTGCGCAAGGTCGTGCCGGAGATCGCGTCGAGTTCGAAGGCTTCCGCCCGTGCCGTGCTGGAGAAGACGCTAAGAAGCGCCAACGGCGCCGCGGCGCTCGACGAAGTCGCCTCGAAAAAACTGCTGAAGGCCTATGGCATTCCGGTCTCAAAGGAAGAGATCGCGCAGACCGCGGCGGACGCGGTGAAGATCGCCAAGAAGATCGGCTTCCCCGTGGTCGCCAAGGTGGTCAGCGCCGAGATCCTGCACAAGTCGGACATTGGCGGTGTGGTGCTCAACATCAACAATGCCACTGAGGTGAAGAAGGCGTTCAACGACATCACCGCGCGGGTCAAGAAGCTGAAGAGCAAGCCGAAGCTCGAAGGCATTCTGATCGCGCAGCAGGTCAAGTCCGACCTCGAACTCGTGGTCGGCGCCTCGCTCGATGCGGAGATGGGCCCGGTGGTGCTGTTCGGCACCGGCGGTGTCGATATCGAACTGATGAAGGACGTCGCGCTTGCCGGCGCGCCGCTCGATGCAGACGAGGCGAAACAGCTGATCGGCAAGACCAAGGCCGGCGTCAAGATGAAGGGCTATCGCGGCAAGCCCGCGCTGCACGAGGCTTCCGCGGTGAAGGCGCTGGTTGGGCTATCGAATCTGATGGCGGACGCGGGAACCCGCATTGCGTCGATCGACGTCAATCCGTTCCTGATCAACAGCAAGGTCGGCGTCGCCGTCGACGGATTGATCGTGCTCAACAACGCCGCGGCGAACAAGGCGGCGGGGCATTAGGCTCCCTTGTCATGCGCGGGCTTGACCCGCGCATCCATCAAAAATGAATCGCTTGAAGGGGATGGATTGCCGGGTCAAGCCCGGCAATGACAGTTGGGCTCACAACCCCGCGCCCCATTGCCGCACGGTCTGCACCAGCCAGTCGCGATAGAGCGTCAGCGGCGTGACGCCGGTGAGCCCGCCGCAACCGGCCGAGCTATTGGGTCCGGTCGACCAGCTGACGACGCCGACGATGGCCGGACCTGATTGCTTGTCCTCGAATACCGGCCCACCAGAGTCTCCAGTGCAGGCGCCGAGCCCGTCGCGGGTGCCATGGCTCACGGGATCGACCAGCCGAATCTGCAGCGTCCCCGGCTTGCCGGTTGCGACCAATCCGGCGGCGCGGATGGTGCCGCCGCTCTTGCCGTCGCCGCGCGTCGTGACGCCGATGCCGGCGATCGTAAAGCGGCTGCCGACGATGATGGGAATATTGGGCATGCCGAGCGTCGACGGCGTCTTGCCTTTGACGGCTGAATCCAATTGCAGCAGTGCCACATCGGCCGTCGCCCGGTGCGCCAGCATCGCCTGCATCTTGAAGCCGGGATGAATGGCGACGCTCTTGACGTCCTGCAACGATGGCTGCTTGTCCGCGCCATATTCGACGATCTTGTAATCGGCACCGGGCTGCACGCAGTGTGCCGCGGTCAGCACGATTTTGGGCGCGATCACCGCGCCGGTGCAGAAATTGCCGCGGGAACCGACAATGGTGACGACCGAACGACCGACGCCGTCGGCGGATGGCGCGCCACCTCCCACGATGGCGTAAGCGGGCGCGACCACTAGCAGCGCAAGACTGGCAATTATTCGAGCGAGGACTTTCATGGCCGCATGCAATACCCCGCGCAACCGACATCGCCAAGCCGCGGATCGGACTGGCCCCGAAAGGCATTCCGTGTTAGCCGCTCCCCCGTCGCGTATTGATATGGCGGGGAAATAATGGTCGAGGCGGTGATCTGGGATTTCGGCGGAGTGCTGACCACTTCGCCGTTCGAGGCGTTTACGCGGTTCGAGACCGAGCGCGGGCTGCCCGCCGACATCATCCGGCGCACCAACGCGGCCAATCATCTGGAAAACGCCTGGGCGAAATTCGAACGCGCCGAAGTCGACATCGAAGCCTTCGATGCGCTGTTCGCGACGGAATCGAAGGCGCTGGGCGCCGAGGTCCGCGGCAGGGATGTGTTGCCTCTGCTCTCGGGCGATCTGCGCCCCGAAATGGTCGAGGCGCTCAAACGCGTGAAGGCCAAATTCAAGACCGGCTGCATCACCAACAATCTTCCGGCCAACGCGATCGGGAGCCGCAGCGGCCGGTCGCTCTATGTCGCCGAGGTCATGGTGCTGTTCGATCACGTCATCGAGTCCGCCAAGATCGGCCTGCGCAAGCCCGACCCGCGCATCTACCAGATGATGATCGAGACGCTGCAGGTCGATCCCAAAAACTGCGTCTATCTCGACGATCTCGGCGTCAACCTGAAGCCGGCGCGGCAGATGGGCATGACCACGATCAAGGTGCTCAATGCGGCGCAGGCGATCACGGAGCTGGAGGCCGCGACGGGGCTCACATTGCGCTAGGCGGAATTAGCCGAATTTGCCGTCTCCGTATGACCAAACGAGGCTTGTTCTTTGCCGGGAACGCAGGCAGAACACTCTGAAATCCAGTGAATTTCGGAGTTGAAACCCGTGGCTGAAAAAGGGCCGACCGCCTCGATCGAGGCAGTGGAAAGCGGCCTCGCCGCGCAGGGCTATATTGCGAGCCGGCAGATCGCGACCGCGGTCTATCTATCGCAACAAATAGAAAAACCCATCCTGGTCGAAGGTCCCGCCGGTGTCGGCAAGACCGAGCTTGCGAAGGCAATCGCGGCGTGGCGCGGGCTGAAGATGATCCGCCTGCAATGCTACGAGGGCCTGGACGAAGCCAAGGCGCTCTATGAGTGGAAATACGCCAAGCAGCTTCTGTACACGCAGATCCTGAAGGACAAGCTCGGTGAAGTGCTCGGCGGCGCCGAAACGCTGCATGACGCGCTGGCGCAATTGCATGATTTCGGCGACGTGTTCTTCTCCAAGGAATTCGTCGAACCGCGGCCGCTGCTGCAGGCACTGGAACAGCCGGCCGGCTGCGTGCTCTTGATCGACGAAATCGACAAGTCGGATGCCGAATTCGAATCGCTGCTGCTGGAAATCCTCAGCGACTTCCAGGTCACGATTCCGGAACTTGGCACCGTTACCGCGGTCGCCGCGCCGACCGTGATCCTGACCTCGAACAGCGAACGCGATCTCGGCGACGCGCTGAAGCGGCGCTGCCTCCATTTGCACATCGGCTTCCCCGAGCAGAAGCTGGAGGAGCGCATCGTCGAAAGCCGGGTGCCCGGCATCTCGCAGACGCTGCGCAAGCAGATGGTCGGCTTCATCCACGAGGTTCGCTCGCTGGACCTGAAGAAACTGCCCTCGGTGAGCGAGACGATCGATTGGGCACGGGTGCTGGTGCTGTTGCAGGCGCCCGAACTCGGCAGCGAGATCGTCAAGGATACGCTCAACGTGCTGCTGAAGTACGAGGCGGATATCGAGGCCACACTGCCCCAGGTATCCACCTTCATCGCCAAGACATCGCGGCAGAGCGTCGTCTTCGGATAAAGCGGATGAGAGAAAACCTGCATCGCTTCTTTCGTGCGGCGCGGGGCGCAGGCGTCAGGCTCTCGCCGGCCGAAAGCATCGATGCGATGCGCGCGGTTTCCAAGGTCGGCTTCAGCGACCGCACAGTGCTGCGCGACACGTTCCTCCTCACGCTCGCCAAGACCCAGGACGAGAAGAAGGCGCTCGGCGCCTGTTTTGATCTGTTCTTCGATCAGCCTGAGCCGGCGCCACCACCTTCCGACGAGAGCGAGACGGATAAGTCCGACACGCCGGAATCCGGTGCAGCGTCCGATGCGCAAGGCGACGCCGAAGGCGGCGACCAGGCGCAGGATCTCGGCCAGCTCGCGCAGATGCTGCTGTCGCAGGACCGCAACGCGATGGCGGCTGCCATCGCCAACGCTTCGAATGCCGCATATCTGTCCGACATCCGCTACTTCACGCAGCGCGGCATCTTCTCGGGCCGCATCCTCGACCAGATGGGCATCCAGCGCCTGCGCGACGACCTCGACGCACTGACCGCGACTAATCCCGCCTTGGCGGAGCGGCTGCAGACGGCGCTGGACGGCTTGCGTGACACCGTGCGCGAAACCGTCTCGCAAGCCTTGATGCTGTACGGCCGCGAGGAAGCCGAGAACTTGCGCAACGAGATTTTGCGCAACGCGCCGCTGTCCCGGATCGAGCCGCGTCAGGTCGAGCAGATGCGGCTTCTGATCCGCCAGATCGCGCGCCGCCTGCGCGAGCGTTACAGCAAGCCGCGCAAGCGCCAGCGTCGCGGCCATCTCGACGTACGCCGGACCATCCGGCGCAACGCCGCCTGGGGCGGCGTGCCGTTCCTCACCGCATGGAAACGACGCCACCGCGACAAGCCAAAAATCATCGCACTCTGCGACGTCTCGGGTTCGGTGGCGCGGGTATCCGATTTCTTCCTGCTGCTGATCCACAGCCTGCACGAAGTGGTCTCGGACGTCCGCTCGTTCGCCTTTTCCGGACACCTGATCGAGGTCAGCGACATCCTGGAATCGAAATCGCCGGAAGAGGCGATGGCCGAGATCATGTCCAAGGTCGGCTTCGGCTCGTCGGATTACGGTAATTCCTTTGCCGATTTCGAGCACGAATGGATGAACGCTATCACGCCGCAGACCACGGTGATCATCCTCGGCGACGCCCGCAGCAACAATCTCGATCCTCGCGCGGATATCCTTCGCCGTATCGGCGAGCGATCGAAGCGGCTGGTGTGGCTCAACCCCGAAGGGCGCATGGCCTGGGGCTGGGGCGACTCGGAAATGCCGCGTTATTCGACCTTCTGCACTGTGGTGCGGCAATGCGCGACCGCGCAACAGCTGGAACGCGCAGTGTCGGATATCGTGGCAAGTTACCAGTAGTTCCACCCTCGGGCGCCGGAATCCTGTATTGTTCGTCTCGCGCACCCGATTCCCGCCTGTTCACCCCGTTTTGAAGCCGATATGGAAGCAGCCCTTAACCGCAAGCCGGACAAAGCCCCTGACGCGCTGTCCGTGCTGAACTCTGTGTTCGGTCTGCCGGCCTTTCGGGGCGAGCAGGAAAAGATCGTCCGGCACGTCACGGACGGCGGCAACTGCCTGGTGCTGATGCCGACCGGCGGCGGCAAGTCGCTGTGCTATCAGCTGCCGTCGTTGTTGCGCGAAGGCTGCGGCATTGTGGTGTCGCCGCTGATCGCATTGATGCGCGACCAGGTCGCCGGCCTGCTCGAAGCCGGCGTCAAGGCAGCGGTGCTGAATTCGACGCTGTCGTATGAGGAAGCCAATGCCGTCGAACAGCGGCTACTGGCCGGCGATCTCGACGTGCTTTACGTCGCCCCCGAGCGGCTGTTGACGCCGCGCTGCCTCGGCCTGCTTGCCCGCGCCAGGATCGCACTGTTTGCAATCGACGAGGCGCATTGCGTGTCGCAATGGGGGCACGACTTCCGCCCCGAATATATTGGTCTATCCGTCATATCAGAGCGTTTCCCCGATGTGCCGCGCATCGCGCTAACCGCCACCGCCGATGACCTCACGCGCCAGGAGATCGCCGAGCGGCTCAAACTTACCGATGCGCCGCGCTTTGTCGCCAGTTTCGACCGCCCGAATATCCGCTATGAGATCGTTGACAAGCAGAACGCGCCCGCCCAGCTCAAGGCCTTCATCAGCGAGCGACATGCCGGCGACGCCGGCATCGTCTATTGCCTGTCGCGCGCCAAGGTCGAGGACACCGCGGCGGCATTGAACAAGGCCGGCGTGCCGGCGCTGCCTTATCATGCCGGCCTCGACGCCGGTCTGCGTTCCCACAACCAGGATCGCTTCATCAACGAAGACGGCGTCGTGATCGTCGCCACCATCGCGTTCGGCATGGGCATCGACAAGCCCGACGTGCGCTTCGTGGCGCATCTCGATTTGCCGAAGAGCATCGAGGCCTATTACCAGGAGACCGGGCGCGCGGGCCGCGACGGCAAGCCCTCCAGCGCCTGGATGGCCTATGGCCTGTCTGATATCGTGCAACAGCGCCGCATGATCGACGAATCCACCGGCTCGGACGCATTCAAGCGCGTGTCGGTCGGCAAGCTCGATGCGCTGGTCGGCCTCGCCGAGACCGCGGGCTGCCGGCGCAGCCGCCTGCTCGGCTATTTCGGCGAAGCGGTCAGCGCCGGCAATTGCGGCAATTGCGATAATTGTCTTTCACCGCCACAGCTTCTCGACGGCAAGGTGATCGCGCAGAAAATATTGTCTTGCGCTTACCGCACCGGGCAACGCTTCGGCGCCATGCATCTGATCGATGTGCTGGTCGGCCGCATGACGGAGCGTGTCACGCAATTCGGCCATGACAAGATATCCGTGTTCGGCATCGGCGCCGAACTCAACGAGAAGCAATGGCGCGCCGCGATCCGGCAAGTCGTCGCCATGGGCCACCTCCACGCCGACAGCGAGGCCTTTGGCGCCTTGAAGCTGACGGAAAGCGCGCGCGGCGTGCTGAAAGGTGAGACCGAGGTGATGCTGCGTGAGGCGCCCGCCGGCACCCGCGTTCGCGCCAGCCGAACCAAATCAAGGCGCGGCGATCTGTCGCCGCGGGCTACCGGAGAAGGTGCGCCCGCCGATGCAGGCCTGCAGGCCGCGCTGCGGGCCTGGCGCTCCGAGATTGCGCGCAAACGCGGCGTGCCGGCCTATGTCGTGCTGCACGATTCGACCATCGACGGCATCGCCGCTTCCCGCCCGGCGACGCTCAACCAACTGCGTAACATTCCCGGCATCGGCGACAAGAAGCTCGAGCACTATGGCGACGAGTTGATCGCGCTGGTGAAGGCCGCGGAGCACTAAGCACTCACCGCCGCGTTAGCCATTGCGGAACGTGTAGGCGTACCCGTTGATCGCGGGCGCGCCGCCGAGATGGGCGTACAGCACCTTCGATCCCTTGGGAAAATAGCCCTTGTTCACGAGATCGATCATGCCCTGCATGGATTTTCCCTCGTAGACCGGGTCGGTGATCATGCCTTCGAGCCGCGCGCAAAGCCGGATTGCTTCCTTGGTCTCTTCCGAGGGAACGCCATAGGCGGGATAGGCGTAGTCTTCGATCAGCACAACGTCGTCCTCGACGATCTCCTTGCCCAGTTCAACCAGGGAAGCCGTGTTGCGGGCGATGTCGAGCACCTGGGCCTTGGTCTGATCGGGCGTGAACGAGGCGTCGATGCCGATCACCTTGCGCGCGCGGCCGTCCTTGGCAAATCCGACCAGCATGCCTGCATGGGTCGAGCCGGTGACGGTGCAGACCACGATGTAATCAAAGGCGAAGCCGAGTTCCTTTTCCTGGGCGCGGACCTCTTCAGCGAAACCGACATAGCCGAGCCCGCCATATTTGTGCACGGACGCACCGGCCGGGATCGCATAGGGCTTGCCGCCCTTGGCCTTCACGTCTGCGATCGCCTCTTCCCAACTCTGGCGAATGCCGATGTCAAAACCTTCATCCACCAGCTGGACGTCGGCGCCCATCACGCGGCTGAGCAGGATGTTGCCGACGCGGTCGTAGACGGCGTCTTCATGCGGCACCCAGCTTTCCTGCACCAGGCGGCATTTCATACCGATCTTGGCCGCGACTGCGGCGACCATGCGGGTGTGATTGGATTGCACGCCGCCGATCGAGACCAGCGTATCGGCGTTGGATGCGATCGCATCGGGCACGATGTATTCGAGTTTGCGCAGCTTGTTGCCGCCGAACGCCAGTCCCGAATTGCAGTCCTCGCGCTTGGCGTAGAGCTCGACCTTGCCGCCGAGATGCTGCGTCAGCCGCTCCAGCTTCTCGATATGGGTCGGCCCGAATGTCAGCGGATAGCGTTCGAATTTTTCCAGCATGCGTCATCCCCGTTGATGTCTGATCTTGCGGGAACGCCTATCATCAGACGACGGAAAGGTGCTCTCTAAGTTGTCACCATATTTCGGCTGATTGGTTGCCAAGATCGTCCAGAATGTTAGTTTTCGTCCACCATCTGGCTTATTTATGAAAGATTCTTCCGTGAGCAACCGACTGGACCGCATCGACCTCAAGATGTTGCGTTTGCTGCAGAATAATGGGCGGTTCAGCAATGCCGAACTGGCCGAAGCGGTCGGGGTCAGCCCGGCTACCTGTCATCGCCGCACCCAGCGCCTGCTCGACGACGGCTTTGTCAGCGCGGTCCGCGCCATGGTGGCGCCGCGCAGGGTCGGCAAGGGCGCGCTGGTCATGGTCGGCGTCGTGCTGGACCGCTCCACGCCCGAAAGTTTCGCCTCGTTCGAGCGCGCCGTTGCGAAACTGAAATTCGTCCTCGACTGCCACCTGGTGGCCGGCGATTTCGATTATTTCCTCAAGATCCGCGTTGGCGACATGGAGGATTTCAACCGCATCCATGGCGAGCAGCTGATCGCGCTGCCCGGCGTGCGCCAGACCCGGACCTTCTTCGTCATGAAGGAAGTCGTCGACAACGCGCCGCTGGATTTTTGAGAAGGCGTTTTGGCGAGGAGCGGATCACTCGTTTGATTTTTTCGCGCTCGCGCTCTGTTCGGTCGCCGTGCAGGAAATCAGCAGCGTGAACGCCCTTGCATTGCGCGCGATATCGGACGTCTTCAGCTCGGCCTTTGCCTCGACGGCGGTCTGGTAGGGCACGACGCTGTTGTCCAGGAAGTCCCGCAGCGCGCCGGTCTTGATCGCGAAATTGATGTTCTCGGGGATGTTGCCGGTGGCCCTGGCAACTTTCAACGCATTGAGTTTTGCTGCCACCATTCCGGCGATCGTGCCGCTGGTGTCCAGCAGCGGCCCGCCGCTGTTGCCGGGCTGAACCGCCGCGCTGATCTGCAGGAAGCGGGTATCGTTCATGATGCCGCTCAGGGAACTTACAATCCCGGTGGTTACCGTGAAATCGGAGGACAACAGGCCGTGGAACGGATAGCCGATGGCAACGACGGTGTCGCCCGAATGGATCGCCTTGCCCCGAATTGTCGCCACTTCCTTGAAGGCGCTCGGCGCCTGCAGCAGTGCGAGATCGTTGGTTTCATCGCTCGAAACGAGACGCAGCTTGAGCGGAGCCTCGCCGGTCAAATTTCCGAGGATGTCGCCAACGCAGCCATTGATCACGTGCTGATTGGTGACAACGTGCCCGGTGGCGCTGACGACGAAGCCGGTACCCGTTTGGTTGACAGACCTGCCGCCCTTCGGCGGCGCTGCGTTCGGTTGTGCCGGCCCGGCCGCCGCGACTTGCTTCGGGGCGACCGCGAACTCGCCGGCGGCAGCAACGCCGCCTTTCTTGACGGTAGCCACGCAATTGGCGAGCGCGGGCAACAATTGCGCGGTCTGATCGAGCTTGAACTGGAAAAGCTGCCCTTGCGTAAAGGCCGTCATCGTCTTGGCCTTGCGGAATTGCGCAATGAGCGCCGAGTTATCCGGCATCGGCACCTGGAGCAGCTTGTCGGAGAGCGGAACGCCATGGACATTGAACGGCGTCTGACCATCAAACGTCAGGACAATCGGAAATGCCTGTCCGTTCGCAAACGCCCATCCTTCGTGGGCAAACCCCAGACTCCATCCCGCTTTATTGTCGATCGTGACGGCAAAATAGATGCCGCTGGCGTATTGCGCCCCCGCAGCGCAATGCGTGAAAGCGCCGCTCTGGTCGTGGGTATAGGCTCCGCCCTTCCAGTTACCGACATTGATCGTGCCATAGGGGCCGCGGGCATCCGAGGTTGAAAGCGTCGCAATCAGGCAGAACGCGGCAACAATTGCTTTGATTGCAAATTTCATTTCGATCCACTCAAATGAGCGTCCATCATAAGAGGCGTTGAAATCAAACCGCAAGCGCTGCGCGAATCTTCAGCGCCGCGTCACCGCGACCGGCGCGAAGTGCAGCAAAAGCCTCCACAAGTTCCTATTTTGTTCTTTCAACTCCTGCGTGTCAATCCGGAAATTGACCTGCGAGGCGCGGCGCCCTACTTCGCTTCGCTCGCCTTGACGCCAGAGCTTTCAACCAGCTTGGCCACCCGTGGCAGGTCGGCGGCGAACAGGCGTGCATGCGCCTCGGGCGTCAACTCGCTCTCAGGGAATGGCAGGGTGCCGAGCTGCGTCAGCTTCTCCAGCAGCACCGGGTCAGCCAGCGCCTTGCGGAGCGCCGAATTCAGTGCGCCGACGGTCTCCTTGGGCGTGCCCTTGGCCACGTAGAGCCCATGCCACATCGTGTAGCTGACCTCGGGCATGCCGAGCTCGGCGGTGGTCGGCACGTCTTTCAACTGTTCAAGCCGCTTGGGCGACGTAATGGCGATGCCGTGAAGGGTTCCGGCCTGAATCTGTGGCAACGCATTGGTCACCTGGTCCCACAGCAGATCGATCTGCCCCGCCAGGAGATCGCCGATCGCCGGCGCCGATCCGCGATACGCCACGACGGTCGGCTTGAAGCCGAGCACATTGCCCATCATGACAGCGCACAAATGACTGTTGGTGCCGATACCACCATGCGCGAAGTTCGCCTTGTCGCCCTGCAACTTGATCCAGGACACATAGTCCTTCGGTCCCGTGCCGGGGATCGACTTGCGGCCGATCAACACCATCGGCGCGTTGTTGACGAGGCCGACCGCCTCGAATGCGGTTGCCGTGTCGTAGCGCAGATTGATGAACAGGCTGGGCGCCGCCAGCAGCGCGACGTGATTGATCAGGATGGTGGAGCCGTCGGGCGCCGACCGGGCAACACGGTCGTTGGCCAGCGTGCTGCCGCCTCCGACCACGTTCTCGATGATGACAGTCTGGCCTAGCGTGCCCGACATCCGCTCGCCGATGAGACGTGCCACGGTATCGGTGCCGCCGCCTGCCGCATAAGGCACCACCAGCGTGATAGTCTTGGAGGGCGATTGCGCTTGGGCCTGCGTCGCAAGCGCGCCAAGCAAGAGGCCAAAGCCCGTAAGCGCGCTTCTAAAAAGCCGATTGATCACAACGGCGTCCTCCCTGGTTTTTCTTGTCATGCCGCATGTTTGCGGTCGTGCACGCGCTTGCGACGCCGCACTGCAGCAGGCAGCGCCGCCTCGCATGGCGTCAGATCATGCTGATTGTGCGTCAGCAAATCAAATACAAAGCGATGCGGGAATTCCTAGTGCGCCGGGCTCAATGTCGGACGCTGATAGCGAAGCCATATGACGGCGGCGGCGGCGGCCAGCATCAGGAGAACCGAAAACCAGTTGAGCGGATGCCAGCCCCAGCGATCCTGCAGAAACCCAGCCATGAAGCTCGACGTCGCGGTCGTGCTGAAAACCAGGAGATCGTTGAGCGCCTGGGTCTTGCCGCGCTCGCTCGGGCGGTAGCAGGTCGTCACGACAGTTGTGGCGCCGACGAACAGGAAATTCCAGCCGACGCCGTTGACGGTGAGCGCGATCCGGAAATTCCATTCGCTCAGCCCCGCGAGCGCGGCAGCAACGCCGGCCAGCATCAGCATGACGCCCCAGGCCATCACAGTCGTGGCGCCGTACCGGTTGATCAGATTGCCGGTGAAGAACGACGGCACGAACATGCCAAGCACATGCATGAAGATGACCCAGTGGGCTTCCGCGTGCGGAAACCCGCAGCCGACGATGGCCAGCGGTGAAGCGCTCATGATGAAGGACATCGTGCCGAACGCCAGCATGCCGGCGATGACTGAGGCGATGAAGCGCGGCTGGCTGGCAATCACCCACAGCGGACGCGGAGGCGCTGAAGAGGCGGCTGCACCCTCGGCAGCGGCCGAAGCCGAGACCGAGGGGAAGGTGATGAAGGACATCACCGCAAAGACGATCACATGCAGGCCGAGAATGGCGGCATAGGTCGCAAGATACAGCGGCATCACCAGATCATGCGTCACGCGCACGAGGCTGGGGCCGATCACCGCAGCGGCGACGCCGCCGGCCGTGACCCACGAAATCGCCTTGGCACGGTAATGGATCGGCACCAATTCCGCCGCGGCAAACCGGTACATCTGCAGGCAGGCTACCGCGTAGCCGAGGATGAGACCGCCGGCACACATGACCATGAAGTTGGCGGTGTATAGTCCGGTGCACATGATGATGGCGCCGGCCATCCCGAACAGCGAGCCGACGCGAAAGCCGATGCTGCGGCCGACCCGCTGCATCAGGAGCGCCGCCGGGAATACCCAGATCATGACGCCGAGGTGCTGCATCGTGACCGGCAGGTTGGCGAACTCTGGATGGTGATAGAAGGTGATGACGGACAGCCCCGTCGCCGCAAACATCATGGTGTTGCAGGACTGGCCGACCGCCTGGCAACAAGCCAGCAGCAGGAGATTGCGACGTGCGCGCCGGTCGAGGTCCTGCGCGGGATCCGCTTCCGGCTTGAGCCCTGATTGGGGGTTCAGTGCGTCCATTATTGTTCTTGCCCAACTGACCTCGGGGCGCCGCGCGTGACTGCCCGTCACCTTCTCTAGGAAAAACGACTGTTTCTCAAGGGCCGGGTGGAAGATTTTGCTGCCTGCAGCCGCATGGGAGGCATGAAAATCCCTTCGGCGTTGCTGCCCCCGCGAAATCGCGTAAGCTCCGTGGCAGGGGAAACGAATGTCCGATGATCTGAAATTCACGGTCCAGCGCCCGCCGGCCTATGGCGAATTGACCGACGTGCTGCCCGGATTGTTCTGGGTGCGGCTGCCGATGCCGACGATTCCCAATCACGTCAATTGCTGGCTGCTCGACAACGGTCCGGGATGGACGCTGGTCGATTGCGGACTGAACACCGACGACACGTTTGAGATCTGGGACAGGCTCTGGCGCGGGCTATTGCGCGCCCGTCCGTTGCAGAACCTCACCTTCACGCATGCCCATCTCGATCATTTCGGCCTCGCCGGATATCTGGTGAAGGAAATGAAATGCACGGTGCGCATGCCGCTCGCCGAATGGCTCAGCGGCTGGAAGATGTGGCATGAGCGCGAAGAGGTTCCGGACGAGCATTTTGCCGCCTTCATGACGCGGAACGGCGCCTCCGACGAGGACGCCGCCAGGATCATCCAAGCGCAGCGCCCATCGAAATATCTTGGCCTGCGGCCGCCGCGCGAATTCATTCGCATCCGGGACGGCGATGTGATCGCCATGGGGCAGCGCGAGTGGCTGACGATCACGGCGGGCGGCCATTCGCCCGAACATGCGATGTTCTATTGCGAGAGCGACAAGCTCCTGATCGCCGGCGACCAGATCCTGTCGCACATGGCGCCGTCGGTGATCGTGCCATCGGCGCAGCCGGAAGCCAACCCGATGAAGGAGTACCTGGAAGCGCTGACGCGGCTCGAGGCGCTGGCGCCGGATACGCTGGTGCTGCCGTCGCACGGCCTGCCATTTCGCGGACTGCATGCCCGGCTCGCCCAGCTGCGCGAACATCACCAGGCGCGGCTCGACGACGCGGCATCCGTCGTGTCAGGCAAGACGAATGCGTTTGCGATTGCGCAGGAAGTATTCCCGCGGGTGCTGTACGCCAATCCGCGCCAGGCTTTTGGCGAGTCGCTTGCGCATCTGAACATGCTGGCTTCGATTGGCAGATTGACGCGCGATGTCGATGCTAATGGTGCGATCACCTTCGCACCGGCGTAACACAACGTGCCATCAGCAACCGAACCAAATCCTTCCAACCCATCAGCCGGCCTGCTCCACTCGAAGGGGTGGCAGATCGCGATGATCGGGCTGGGCACCGCGACGGCGCAGCTCGACACGTCAGTCAATATTGCCTTCCCTGCCATCACCCGCGGCTTCGAACTTTCGATCGGCGACATCCAGTGGGTGGTGATCTGCTACGTCTTGACCTACGCCAGCCTGCTGTTGGCGCTCGGGCGCATCGGCGACACCATCGGTCACGCGGTCGTCTACCGGGCCGGCCTGATCTGCAGCGCGGTGGCGTTGCTTCTGGTCAGCTGTGCGCCCAGCTACGGCGCGATGCTGGTGTTTCGCTGCCTGCAGGGGATCGGCGCGGCACTTGTGATGAGCTGCGGCGTGGCGCTGGTGACGTCGCTCTACGGCGAGGAGCGACGCAGCCGGGCGCTCGGTGTTTACACGATGATGATGGCATTGGGCTGGATGCTCGGTCCCCTGCTCGGCGGCGCTTTGACTTCGATCTGGGATTGGCCGGCGGTGTTCTGGTTCCGAATTCCGATCGCGATCGCGGCACTGCTGCTGCTCCGCGGCCTGCCCGCGGCCCCGCCGCGCCTGACAAGCGAACGCTTTGACATTCCGAGCGGCATCGCATTGGCGCTGGGCCTGGTGACCATGCTGATGGCGATCAACCGCGTCAGAGAGTTCTCCGCCGTCTGGCTCGGATTGCTATCCGTCGTGGCGTTTGCAGGCTTTGCCTTCCGCCAGTCCCGCGCGGAGCGACCGATCATCGCAATGGACATTCTCAAACTGCCGGGCTTTGCGCTGCTCAACTTTGTCAGCGTGCTGGCCAATCTCGCAGCCTTTTCGGTCTGGCTGCTGGTGCCCTATTATCTGGCGCGAATGCCCGGTTACACGCTGACGGAGGGCGGCGCCATCCTGGCCGCTGGCGCGGCCGGCGCTGCACTGGCAGCGCCGATCGGCGGTCGCCTCACCGGGCGGCTCTTCTCATCGGAGCGACTGGCCATCGCAGGTGCCGCCATCATTGGCGCCGGGCTTCTGCTGCTGGGCGCATGGACGGCGCAGACCCCGACTGCGCTGCGGGTTACAGGGCTGATCGTGCAGGGTATCGGCCTCGGCCTGTTCCAGCTCGCCTATTCTGATATCGTGACTGCAACACTTCCGCTGACGGAGCGCGGCGTCGCGGGCAGCCTTGCGCTCCTCACGAGAACGCTGGGCACCGTGACCGCGGCGTCGGTTTTCTTTCTGGCGTTCGAAATCCTGCAAGCGACGCATGGCTTCTTTGAAGCCTTCCAGCAGACGTTTCAGCTCGCAGCGGTACTGGCATTTGTCGCGGCGGGGCTGTTGACGCTTGCACCGCGCAAGATCGGCAAGGCGTAGGCCACGCTCAATCCGGCGACACCAGCAGCCACGCCAAATAGCCGTAATAGCCGGTCGCGCCCAGCGCGATTGCGAGCGCAAGGCCGGCGATGATGTCGGTCGCGGCAGACTTCGACGCCTTCATCCGCCAATAAGACGAATGCTCCGGCGTTGGTTCCTCGGCATTGCCGGCGCATCGCGGAAGAATCAGCCCGCCGTCGCTGCTCCGCAGCTATGGCGCGGCACCCACTGTCGCTTGCGCTCATCGCAGGCATGCCGCGCCGAAGCGAAGGCGGCTGGCGGAGGGAGAGGAACTGGGATCGAACCTTCTCCAAGTAGCCTAGAGTAGTCCATAGGATCCAAGCGGGTCGTTGTGGGCCAGAGGCGTCTTGTCCAGTCCGACCCCGCCAGGCTCAGCCCAAGAGATCGCCAGAAACGGTCTGACAGCTTGCGGGGGCGGACCCAGGAAGCCAGCGGCGAATGGAGGCCGCCCCTTGACCTTTGGTTCCCTCTTGGATCCGGGCATCAGACGCTGAGCAAGTGCCCAGGAGCGGCCTTTATCCGACAATACGACGAGGCTCGGCCGCCCTCCTAGGCCACCACGGAGCCCTCTAGGGCCGCATGGTCGGCACCGGGCCACACGGGCCTCTGCGGGGAACTTGGGGGCTCGATAAAATTTCTGGAAATCGTAACATTCTACTTGCCTCGTCGGGCAAATCACTGGTTTATGAAGCGCTGGTCTAGCAGTCGCATACGGAGCCAGCTCGATGTCTGAACATCTCGATAGGTCTTCAGAATTAGTCGAAATATCCAAACTCAACGGCAGCTTCAAAAGGAACTATGGAACATTAATCGGCGCTTATCTGTATTTGCGCTCCGTCAATGCCGTGCGCGGTCAGTCTTTCTTCTGGGCCGGGTTGGCTTCGGTGGCTTTTTCCGTTGCGCTTGCCTGGCTGTTGAAGCACGGCTTGGCTTGGTTACGCGTCGGATGAGTGATTTCACCAGTGTTTCGAAACTTGCAAAACTCTCCGGTCCACGACGCGCGCGAGCCATTTCCGTAAATCTCGTCAACGATCCCGTCATGTCCGTGGTTCGAAGCAATAGATAGTCGAGCACAGCTTCATTCCGCTCTCCCAATCTGACCGCGATGATCCACCCCTCGGGCGTACCGACCCGACGCTTGATCGACCAATGCGGTGCGAACGTTTCCTGCTCTCCGCCGCGCCACCGCGCCAAGAAAAAGGACACACCCTCCTTATTCACGACCAAGCAACCCGAAGCGCTATCGAACGCGAAGCAGACGGATGCGTTTCGAAACGCATCTGCTAACTGCGCGGCAAGCCCAGCAAATAGGTCGAGCCACTGTTGCCGGGTGTCGATGTGGTTGCAGTCCCGCTTGGACGTATAGCCCACGAGGCTATAGGCTTGGCGCAGGCTGCCGAAATGATCAATGTAGGTTTTAACGCAGGGAACGCCCACGGTTGCGTTGATAATTGCCGGACTAAGGCGCCCTCGCTTCAGCAGAGTTCGACGCAGGCGCGTCAACATCTCTGCCTCCGAAATATCAACGCGACGATCTAATATCGTCTTCCTGACCTTGAAGAACACCTCTGGCTGAACAATCGGTTCGAGACAGCCCTCGCTCCTGATCCAGAGATCGGGCGGGTTGCTTACCTTCTTCTCTCGTAGCTTGCACGATTGACGGTTGTAGATGAGATTTCCGATGTAGTTTTCATTCCGGAGAATCCTACCTATTTGAGCGCGATTCCACGGCTCTTTCGAGTTAGTGGGTATCAATTTCCGATTGAGTTCTCGTGCAATGGCCGTTTCGGACCTCAACTCCAGGAATTGCTGGAAGATCCACCTCACCACCCCGACCTCGTCGGCTGCGCCGGGCCTCAGTCTGATATGGTCGGTGATGAGATACTTGCGGTCGCCATCGTTCAGTACCCCCTTTGACTGCAGCTTCTCATCGACCAATTCTCGCCGCAGAGCGTAGCCTGTCGGGGCGCCGAACCTGAATCCCATTCGCACGAAGCGGCAGACACCCGCGTGCACTTTTACAGATAGCTCGCGGCTATATTCTGCTGCCATCACCCTCTTAAGGTTCTTGACGATGCTTGAGAGCATGCTGCCATCATTGTCGAACTGCTCGGCGCAATACGCTACTTTAATGCCCGCTTTCTTGCAGACGTACTCGTAGTGAGCACTTTCATCAACGTCCTGGAAGCGTCCCCATCGACTTACATCGTATACAAGTACGTGCGCAAAGTCGGCGTGCCCGCTGCTAACGTCATCGAGCAGCTGCTTCAAGCCAGGCCTGTTTTTTAGCTGAAGTCCGCTTTCACCTTCGTCGGGGTAGGTTCGAACAATCGTCAGATCATGAGCATGCGCATATGCCCCTATGACAGCGGCCTGATTCTGAATAGAATATCGCTGCTTGTCGGTGGACATGCGAACATACTGTGCGGCACGATGGCCGCTTTGTGATCTCGGCAATTGGACGTTTCGAACCACGAGCGCATTGGCTGCCATTGTATGGCTCTGCTTTGCAAAATCGCCGTCGGCACTCTGCACCGTGGCGGAATGGCGTTTCCTGGCCGTTATGAAATCGCGCCAATATTGACCTCAGTTAGTGCTAGTCTTTCGGAATATTGGAGGCATCAATGTCAGACCAGGCCGTCGAAATTCTCATCACTAACGCGATCCACACGGCTTTCATAAAGTATCCCGAGGGTGATGGTGGCCCGAACCTCGACTATGAATGGATCGCGCCGGACCAGAGCACTCACATCGCCAGAGCGATCCTTCAGGATCTCGCGGCCAACGGATACCAGATTATGAAAAAGGCTGCCGGTGCCAGTTAAAAATGAAAATGCCAAGATTACGGCCGGTGCTATCACCGCCGTTATTATCGTCGCCCTTCTTGCGGTGATTGCCCTCGGCTTTCTTTGGATACCGCCCCCACCATAAATGCGGATAGGTTGCTGGCAGTGCCAACTCGGGCGCGAGTCTTCGAAAAGCAACAGCTTCGTACGCTCGGGAGCGTCGACCTCGCAGAAATTATACCACGGTGAACGCGACATGTTGGCGATCACGATGGCAGCTGAGAGCAGCGACGTTCTCGGTTCGGTTCGAAACCGCCGATGACCTGAAGAGCGCCAGCCGGAGCGTTTAAGAAAAACGCGAACCGCATTCGCGTATGCGATGGAAGAAGCCGGCCAATGGCCGAGCCAGCGCGCTAAAGGTGCGCTTCACACACTCGGGGAAGCTGCCAAATTTTCGAGAGGCGCTGTCAGACAGCAAATTAATCCGGTTGACCCCCACCCACGACAATCTGTAGGTCAGTGGCCCCCAAGAGATTAATAATTTACGGCTAGGTGCCCGGCCGGCGCTTCTACGGTGCATGCCCGAACTCACTCCTCGCCCTCATCCCGAACGCACCGATTGCTGGCACGTCTACTACGGACGTTCAGGTCGGCACGATCGCAGTTCAGTCGGGGCTGCCTATCACTCCAAGCAGTGGCGTCAGTTCCTTCATTAACTTTTCCGGTGTGAGCAATTTTGACCACTTCGTCGGCTGCCGGACATGCCAGATTATCCCGACCGCTCGGCCTTCGGCTTCCATCGGTGATTGAGAGTGCGTTGCGCTCCCGCCCGACTAAAAAGGGGGGCACATCACATGCCCCAACCTCATGCCCGTCCTGAACCATCGCTGATCCCAATTGAGCGGCCCCGCTGCCCCCAATGTTCCAAACAAATGATGCTTACGAGGATGTGCCCCAACTGCAATCACACGATGACGCGCACCGTCGCGCGCGATCCGATGTCTGACGAGGCGGGCTGGCGATACAGCAACGTCAAAGCCCCGGAGTGAGCTATGCGGCGCCACCTTGTGAGCTCCAGCACGACACTTGAAGAACGCCTGATCGATTTGGCTCGACGGGTCCGGTCAGATGTGGAGACGCTTGCGCCATGCAGCGAGCGCGACGAATTAGTCCAGAAGCTTCGGCAGATTGAAACGGCACTTGATATGAGCGAGTTCCTGTTATCCACTAGCTCCAATCGCCCGTAAGGCCGCCCAGCTGGCGGCCTTTTTCATTTCGGGGGCCGCAGAGAAGCTGGCCCCAGCAGGGCGGGAAGCTCGCTGGGGCCGGCCCATCCACCGCAACGCCAAAAAAAACGCCAACGGCGACTAAAGTTAACGCAACTTGTTGGATCGTTCCGAGCTACTTTGGAGTACCTCCGCAGCCTCTTCGTAAACCAGCCATCCGTTTGGAACGCTGGGCCGGGTCACTCGTTTGAATTTCATTCCAAGTGGTGTTTTTTGTCGTGGAGTAAAATTGTGAGTGACGTAGAAGAATTTAATAGACTGGTCGTCGGCGCTCGCTTCAAGATCAGTGAACTCGGAGCCACTCGATTACGATGGCTGGCCGGCAAGACAGGCATCGTTGTCGAGGTTTCCCGTCGCAATACGGGCGTCACCGTGTTGTTCGATGGTGCCCACAAACCAACTTGCCTGCACAAAGATTTTATCACCCCGATCTGGCGTTAACGCATCGGCTCGGCCCGGCTTCCCCGCAAGAGAAGGTGTTGTGGCGCCGGGCGGCTCCCGTCCCGCGCGTCACGGCCCCGCCGTCTTTGCTGTTAAAACGTCCAAATTTTGCCGGGCTTTGTGCCGGGTAAAACTACGGACGCTGCCCTTGCCACCATTACTTAGCCGATTGGTCCCTTTCACTTTTTGGGCAACCCTTTTTGATCCTCGTAAGCGCCGTATTCCTGCCGCGCTCTGTTCATGCTCCAGAGTGAGTAGTCCCGGAACAGAAAAAGGCAGTACCGCGTCTTACTTCCTTACCAGCCGCGCGATCCGCCGGTGATCATAAGACCAGATCTCGATGGTCGGATGTTCTTCAAGATACTGCCGGGCCTCCCGCTCGGCGGTTTGCGAGTCGGTAGCGGCGAGGTCATAGCTGGCCAGCGCGACCCCGCTAAGGTCGACCCCGTAGGCAATGAACTTCCTCATGGCTAGGGCCTCGATATTAATCGTGTCCTACGAAACGACGCTGGTATCACTGATGCCGGCCGAACCGTTTCTGGCTTTCCTCTAAATATTCTTGGAATTTGACGCCGATCAACTTCTCGGTTCGCCATATCACTGTGCACCTGATACGATCAGCGGCGATCAGAAGTGTAAATTGCGCTGGGATGCCCACCGGGCTGACTACCTCAAGCCCCGCTCCAGTCTCGGACTGGTTACGAATGAGACAGGCGATCGCGCGTCCGCTGAACTCGATGATACCGGTCTTCATGAAACGACCTTTGGTCCGCACAATACGATAAGTCAAAATTGGGGAACGCCAGGATGCATCTGCTTCCAGGGCAATCGCAATGCGAGCCACGCTAACCTTGTTTAGAACGATCGCAACGAAACTCGCGTGTTAAGCTTGATGTGCGCGTTGCGGGTTAATTCTGGAACTGCAATCGCTGCAGCGAACAGACTGCCGCGCGCCGATCGCAAGCGGCCTTGGGACCTTGTCCGGGATCACGCCGGCCTCGATGGCATCAGAATCCACGGATGGTCTAGGTAGTGGGCAGTCGTTTGGGAGTTCTTATGCCCGAGCAAAAGCGATTATTGGTAGACCCGTGGCACGGAGGGTTTTTTTTGGTCCTGGGAGACTTCACTTTCGCGCCTATCGCAGATGAACGACTTCGGGAGTTTCCTATGCTCCGCAATCATGGTGCCGCTGATTTTCTTAATCCACTTCTTTTGGGACGGCTTCGTGTGCTCATCGCCGCTATCCTCAAGCGATCCCAAGAGTCGATTAAAACGAGAGCGCGGACGTTAAAACGATTGTCCCGGCCGACTGAGGATTAACGACTACAAACCGGCCCGTAAGATATCGCCGCAGGGCGCACCCCGAAGTCCCAGTCCGAATCGCATTTTCGATCGTCGGTGCCGCATGGCATTCGCGCCACGCGGTCTGCCCCGCCGATCGGTGAATGCGTTATGTGGCAAGTACGAATCGAAGTGGAGTCGAATCATGTTTCGAGCACGATAAAAGAAAGCGGTGTTGCATGGACGCGACATGACAATGCCGCATCAGGCTTGGCAACGGTGGAAACAAAGAACTTGCAAAAGCGGAACCCCCGCCGGTCTGGGAAGACGGCGGGGGTTATGCAGGAAAGATGGCATGAGGCTAAAGCTCGGAGTCTCTAGGTGTCGCGCCAAGGACCCGCACATCAATCGAAGCGCGGATGCTAAGTTTCAGCAAGGCGATTTGGTGAGCAAGCCGCACAGTATTTCAGCGTTGACGTGCTGGAACAAAACACCTGTTGACCGCGCTTGTATTCGGCGGTGGTCCAGCGTTTGTGGTGCCGACGGACGTGGGGAAGTGCCCGAAAATGGGTGGCTATTTTTCGCTTTCGGAATAATTCGAAGCTGTTCGCAGTTCGAACGTCCCCAGCCGAAATTCATCGGTTTCTATTGGGCCGCCTAGGGTTCGGACGAGAGTGAAAGCCGCGGTTGGGTTGTTTTCCCATACCCATAAATCCTCGGCTGTTATCGTCAGCCAGCCGAACCTAAACATGTATCGACCTGGATCTTTGACGCGCCCAACCTGTGCCCAAGTGAGCTTGTTGATATCCGACATTCGTCCATCGCGTTGCGTACACAGCCTCAAACCATTGGGCGAAGCGTTTGGTTCCTAGCCTCTATGACATTGGAAGAATTAGTCTGGGTACAGAGCTGCTTTACACAATCCCAAGCGCCGCGTGCGTCAGCAAGCTTGATTTGGACCGGGATCGTGTCCGTGAACGAAAGCGCGATACGTAAATTCTTGCGCCCTGCAGTCGATCGTGGCGCCACAGAAACAGCGTGCTAGGGCGACGCGAGGGTCAGCTACGAGGTCGTCGCAAACCGGGGTAAAGAGTTGGCTGAGAACTTGCGGATAGGCTGAGGCCTGTTTCCGTCTCACCGACTCTTACGCGGGTCAGGATGCTTATCTCGACTTGGCTCCGCCCTTACCGGCGGAGCTTTCTTCTTGACGTTAGGAACGTTCCGGCGCCTTAGGAATCGACTCTGCGCTCCCGATAGACTCCTCAACCTCTGACCGGGAGAAAACCCCCACTGGGTTGGCGGCCTGCAGCGTTGCGCATTGCGCTGGGGCCGTTTGCGCCGAGGGTGCGCGGACGGGATGCTTCGCCAAAAGAAAAAGCCGCCTCGAAGGGCGGCTTTAGTTTAACCATTGACGTCCACCCACGGGGGATGGGCTTCAACTGTTAATTCCGGCTCGTGACCGTTTTTTTACAGGCGCCCCCGCCTGACTGCTCAGTCTGCTGTTCGCGACGGGTAGCTGCATCGCGGCAGCCCGTTCTTTCCGTTCCTTCTTGGAAAACTCGCGCTCGCGTTGCTCGAAAACCACAAGCTCCCGTTGCGCCGCTTCAAGAAAGCGATCACGCGGTGTTATTGCCAATTGAGTGTGTCCCGTCATTACGCACCGAACTGATTGCCTAGCCCCTTCTACCCAGGTGCGGGAACCGGGAAAAGGTTCGGCCACGTTTCCGTTGCCGCTGCAGGATTTCACTGACCGCTATGAAGGCCGGTATCGAGACGTCCAACTGCCGCTGCCGATGCGCTTGGTCTGAAGATGGCGCCGCGGAAGAAACCCGCCGCGATCGGCGTCAAGGCGCCCTTCCCCGGGTTCATTGCGGCAGCACTGGCATCCTCGATCGACAAGGTGCCATCCGGCGAACGCTGGATCCACGAAATCAAGCTCGACGGTTACCGCGTCCAAGTCCATCTCGCGAACGAAGCGGTGAAGGTCTTCACACGTCGTGGCCACGATTGGACAAATCGGTTCAAGAAAGCTGCCAACGACGCATGGCACATCAGTGCAGGCTCTGCGATCATCGTGGCTAGATCGTTGTGCCGGCCGCCGATGGCACGACAGATTTTTCCGTTCTGCAGAACGAACTCAAGGGCAAGTCCGACAAGATCGTTTTCGGCTCGGCGGCGCTACTCGCTTCCACGTTCTCTTAATTCCGATTCCGCCTGGAGCCAGAACTCTAAGTCCCGACCCACCGGGCGGCCCTGCTGCACCGACAGCTCGTGGGCACGCGCCCTGATTTCTTCTTTGGTCCGTCGCGCCGCCAGGCGCTGCCGTAGCTTCTGTCTCAGCTCCTCGACCCAGGCGGTAAGGCGCTGATAGGTAGTCTGGTCGGTTACCCTGGAAGCTATCCGGGTCGCCTGCTCGATCTTGCGTTCCAGTTCGCGGGGATCCTCATTCTGGTCCATGGCTAACCTCCGTCAATGTATGACGAAGTTGGCCGGCAATTGTTCGCTTCCTCACTTAGAAGGACTAGTCGTATGGAACGGTCGCGGCGGTCGTGAATTAGCGAAGCGTCGTGCCAACCCCGAGCACGATAGACAACCTCCAAGACGGCCCTGGATTTCGTGCACCAGGGCCGTCGCTTTTTGAGGGCGGTCTGAACTTAGCGGTGTTAGGGTGTGTTCATGGCTAGCTGGAGTGCCCGCCGTGAAGGACTATCAAAAGCAGTTAGAAAAGCTCAGGACCGACGCGGCCGAATGCAGACTGATTAGCGACCTCGCCACGGACCCGGCAAAGCGGGATCTGTTTGACCGGCTGGCCTTGCATCTCACAACCCTTGCCGATCAGGTTAAAGAGGCCTTGCTTCATCGGAAGCCAACCGGAGCTTAAGAGGTACGGTCGCCTGAGGCGATAAAGGCCAACCAGTAAATAGCTAGGACCGCTACCGCTACAATTACGGCCACCAGCGCCCAATCGCGTTTCGTGAGCAGTTCAAGCATAGTTGGTTCTCAAAGGCGGCTAACGTGGCCGTTGCATCCAGATTTCAACAATGCCCAGCATGCACCGAAACCGAATTGCGGTAGATGCACAAGTGTACAGAACTCTGGTGCTGGTCCGCGCGTTATTGTTCCATCAAATTGGAGCAGCGCCATGCAGCGACGCCGTTTCGGACCTCCAACAAGCTCACTCGACGAGCGCGCCAAGGAGCGAGCCGAGCAACTTCTCAAGGAAGCTCAGAACACCCCACCGGGGGCTCAGCGCGATAAGCTTCTGCGCAGGGCACGACAGGCGGAAATCGTTTCCCATATGCAAGAGTGGCTTTCTTCCCCCGGCCCACGACAGCCACGGTAAGAACATGCAGTTTGCTCTTAGGCTTGCTCCGTCTGGAACAGCGCCCCGCGTCTGGAATTAACCCCACGTCGTATACCCTGACGCCGTGAACCTTGCGATGCTTGGAAGTAGGAACAGGCCCTGGACGGAGGAAGATGATCGCCGGCTGCTTGTATTGCGAGACAGCGGCAGATCTTATCTTTCGATAGCGGTGGCCATGAGACGCTCGGCCTCGGCGATTAGAGGTCGTCTGTGTATTGTCCGGGCACGGGCGAGATCCACCCCAAGCTCGCTGAAGGCCGATGCGTAGCGCCATTCGAACCCTGCATCCCGCCCCGCGCCACCAGGTCCCGACCTCCATAAGCTGGATCCATCAGGTTTAGCACGACGGCTACCCGCTGATCGTTCCTCACGAGGGCAAGCGCGTACGTCTGTTCACACGGAACGGTTACGACTGGAGCGATCTCTTCGCCTAATCCTCAGGACGATGAAGGAATTTGGCAGGATGAGCAGGCAGCAAATGGAAATCAGGAGGTTCGAAATTTCTTCCGTTTTCGTCGGTGATAGAGGTTTTCCAACCTTCTTCGATGAAGATTTTGGCCTTGGCTACAGCGATAAGGGCACTCTCTCTTGTGCTTCGTATGGTTTCGTCGCCGCGTTCTGCGACTATTTTATAGGTCAAAGTGTTGCTCCCGGTCTTTCTACACATATGACTAAGGCCATGCGGGCGTTACACCGCATGGCCTTTAGCCGGGACTGTCCCGCTCCTCGCGTGATTCCGTCTCCGCTTGCACTAACCGCGGACGGGCGAAGACGTTCCTGACGAGATCGGAGCAACGGCAACGAAAAAACCGGCCGGAGTACACCCGCGGGCAGCTGCGCCGTTCCATGCACGGCGCGCATAGTGCTCATCGAAACCTGCCCCGTTAGGCGGACGTAACCGATGCGCTGGAGGAATTGCTAATCCAGGCCTAAAGCCCTCGTCGTCAAGCACAGTTTTTGAAGCTTGACGGCGGGGGTGCACGCGTATGCGATGACGGATGACAGGCTACTGCTTGTCGAGATGGGGCCGGGGTCGAGGGGGAAATGCAGTGGCTAAGCTTCTAGCTTCGCCCAGTGGCCTGTTTTGAATCTGCGAGTGGCCTATTTCGGCCAGTACCCGCTATCCGTTGCGGCCATTGCGGGGATACCCCTCTTGCTTTCCAGCGAGCTATGCCGAATCCCGAGCGCGGCTGCTCTGGAAACACGAATCCGGGACCTACGTGAAGTTAACCCCGGTCGGCGCCCCGAAACGCCCGCCTAGGAACCAATTCGTCCTGCAGCGATTGACGGGGCGGCCGGGATCACCCCGGCGGGTCGCGCCTCGCCACGGAAGGCTGTCATGGTTGAATCCTCATTACCCCGCTTCCTTGTCAGGCAAGACGGCAGCGGCACAAATTGGATGGTGTGGGACCGACTATCAAAGCGACCAGCCAGGCTTAAGGACGAGGAGCTTGTGAAGCTGGCATTCTCGGCCGCTGAAGCCCTCCGGGATTCTCTGAACGCTGGTCCACCGACCCATGGCTGACCGTCAGCAGCGGCCGCCGTTTTACGTTCCAAAGCGTTTCTTCACGGGATGAGACCACTTCATCACTCTGACTCGCTAGCTCGCTTGGAGCGTTGCGAGCTTTACCCCGGGTTTGCGGCACCCGTAGCCGTCCAGTAGCCCGGAGCTTTGACGATCACCTCATGACCCTGCCGGAGCGCCAATGAAGCTGCGGCAACCGCGGCTTCGAATGCGGATTCCTTGGTTTGATAGACATTCTCTGCCTTGCCGTCATGGCTCACTCGCCGCTCCCCCGCGCTGCGCGATTTCGTAAGACGCCAATCCATTGTCAGCTCCTAATGTGTTCCGGACTTTTGCCACTTCTCAAGGTCGATCTTGGCTCCGTCGTTGCGCTGCTCTTTCTCCGGGTTGCCCTTCCATGGCTTGTCCGTCTGTGCGTGCGAGCCTTGATCGGTGCGTTGGCGAGGGTCGTCTTTCGGGGTTTCTTTGCTCATGGTTCCTCCTGCTAATTTAATCGCTTAGCCGGCATCCCGTTCCAGTGTGGGGAACAAATCAGCAGCGTTTCGCTTGAATCCCGGTTCCGTGACGGAGTTGCGTTGTGGCGTTTCAGCGGAGGAAACCGGCGGCGATCGGCGTAAAGGCGCCGTTCCCCGGATTCATCGAGCCTGCGCTCGCAACCTCGATCGGCAACGTCCCCAATGGGGAACGCTGGATCCACGAGATCAAGTTCGATGGCTACCGCGTCCAGGTCCACCTCGCCAATGAAGCGATCAAGGTCTACACCCGGCGCGGCAATGACTGGACCAACCGGTTCAGGAAGATCGCCGACGATGCCTGGCACATCAGCGCCGGATCCGCGATCATCGACGGCGAAGTCGTGGTGCCGGCCGCCGACGGCGCCACGGATTTCTCCGTCCTGCAGAACGAACTGAAGGGAAAATCCACCCGCATCGTGCTGGTCGCCTTCGACCTGCTCTATCTCAACGGCTACGACCTGCGAAAATTGCCGCTGATGGAGCGCAAGGCGCACCTCAAGAAACTGATCGCCGCGACCGACATCCAGTTCAGCGAAAGCTTTGAGACCGACGGCCGCGAGATATACAAGCACGCCTGCAAGGTCAGGTTGGAAGGCGTAGTCTCAAAGGTGCGCGACAGCGTCTATGCGTCCGGCCGGGGCAACAACTGGGTCAAGAAGACCTGCGCCCAGCGCGAGACGCTGGCGATTGCCGGGTTCGCGCTCGACGGCAACGATTGGGACGGCATCTATCTCGGCCGGCGGAAAGGAAAAGACCTGGTCTACGCCGGCAAGGTCGATCATGGTTTCGATAAAGGGTCGGCGGTGCGTTTGCGCCAAGCACTCACGCCGCTGATCCGCAAAACCCAGCCTTACGCCAAACGGATTGCGCATAGGGGGATCTGGGTCGAACCCCAGTTGATGGCCGAGATCGAGTACCGTGCTAAGTCCGCCGAGGGTAAGGTGCGACACCCATTTTTCAAAGGACTGCGGGAGGACATATGAAACCGCGCGATGCCGCCACCCGATCGCGAGAGGTACATGATCTTCGCCGCCTCGATCCCGACGGCTTCCTCCGCCAAAACCTATACCCTCTTTGTCGAAGACGCGCGCGCTCAGGCGCGCGATTTCCTTCGGGAGTATCCTGCCGGCGGCTACATGACGATTGTAGAGCACTGGCGTCAGCTTCCGGACAGCCAAATTCAATTCACAATGCGGAGGCTGCCATGTGCCGATTGAGGAGCCGCGCGAATGATGAGAGATAGGATGACGGGTAGTCGTGCGCAGAAGGTGACGACCTGGTTGGCTAGACGGAGCCTACGCCAGCTGGGCGAGCATGAAGCGCTCGCCGAGCTGGAGCGTGCGCGAAAGATCGCCGTCGAAAGTCACAAAGCCAACTCGCGTGCAGGCCGGTCCACGCTGACGCAAAATTTCGAAGGATGAACAAGCCGTGGATGGCCGACGAGGACGAGGCGCCTAGAAAGCGCATGCTCGCAAGCCCCTGAACGTCCTTGCAGAGAGAGCGCATCGAACGCGCCAACTGCCGGTGCTCGTTACCGGCGGGGCCGGGCGGCATGGAACGCGAGCGTTTGATGATTACCCGACGCAACTCGTAAAGCTCGGCCATGGTGTAGCATTTGGTTTCAACATCGGATTGGCGATTAGCTGAGGGCATGATGCTCCCCTTGATCGGGCGGCAGGTTGCGCGACGCGGTTGCCTATCTCGCAAGACCGTTCCCAAATCAGAACGCGATATGCCGGCGGTCACGACCGCGGCCTAGATGCTTACAAACGCAGCGGATGCGCGCCCTTAGGATTTCTTCTTTTCGCCGGGTTTGATGAAATGGACACCAACCTGATCGCCATTGACCCAAGCGAGTTCGCACCGCCGATATGCTTTTCCCATAGTCGACAGCACCAGGAAAAACTCCTTCATGGCAAGACCTTCAACCGAGCCGTCGATTGAAAGTCTGGCGCCGGTATCCGACGCATCCAGCATTGTACAGGGTCGACGCCAAGTACCGTCGATCGCCATCATGTTGGCCGTAAATCCCTTCTCGAATACGACCCTGTGCGCCTTGCGCTTTTCCGTCATGAACCGCCCTGCAAAAAAAGCCGCCATCGGTGTCAGTCCGACGACGGCTTTTCATAACACGCTCAATCCAGCAGATTTAGCCTGGGCCGGTTTGGTTAAACAAAGGTAAACCGCCGACGTGAACCGGCAGGCTGTCTCGTTGGGCGCTCAGATCCGGCAGTGATCGGATCAGCGTCACCACCGGCGCATGGCTCTGGCGGGTCCGGTGGCAACTGACCACCCAAAATCCGATTCAGAAATCTTTAATAAATTCGTAACAGCCTCCTCCGGCAACGGGAGGCATGACATGCGCGTGTCCGAAGAATTCTTCGAGTGGGCGACTTGCATTGCCCTGTGGGGATCTACCTTGCTCGTCGTCGCGTTTAGCTGATCTGTCTCTAGAGCTTCCGAGCTACGCCAATGACAGCCCCCAAGGGTCCCAGTGATTCAAACCAGCTAGCCAAGTCGATGATAGATATTGCGACGGGGCAGCAACCGAGTCCGGTCGATAGCAGACCGGCGCCGGTCGAGCCCGATGGAGCGCCAGCCCACGCAGCATCAATAGGGCCAGAACGGCGCGCCGAGATCACCAAGAAGGCGAGCAGTAAGGAGTGCGGAGAACAAAAAGGCCCTGTGAAGCGGGGCTAAGTCTCGGAAGCAATCCTTTAAACTGACCCGGCGTGCGGGCTTGAAAAGCGTATCGGAAGACTGCGCCGGCTATCCTACCCTAAGATTGTCTGCCGACTCCTCACCTCGGTTCGTAACGACCCTGCAGCTCGCCTTCGCATCTTGCGTTGTGCCCTACCGGCGCGTCGAAGCGGTTAACCCCTCGTAACGCCCTGCAATCAAATGCAAAACGAGACAAGATCACCCCGTTAAAATTTGACACTTATTGTCTCCGCAAGAATATTTCGGGGCGGAACAATGAAAACTTCAAACAGGCTACAAATCGACAGCATCCACAGCCGTGCAATCTGCAACGAGATTGGGGAGCGTCTACGCACGATCCTTCGCCCCGAAACGGCCGATTTGCCCGTCCGGCTTCAAGTCCTGATCGATCGACTTGCTGATCATGACCGTCAAGTGGACCCATCAATTGTGCCCGACCTTGACGACATGATTTGGCAACCGAGCCCAGCTGTATCGCCCGCGGCAGAACTCGTCCTGGGTCGTTTTTAGTTTTTGCATCGCGAGCTCTAGCGGCTTGCCGATGCCCTCCCCAATGCACGCCCCGATCGGGATGAATACCGGATCGTGAAGTGGGCCCCTGGCTCCTGGGAGTTAATCGGCGGGGAACTAATTGCGAATATTTTGCTTAAAGTCCCTTATTGCTTTGGTGGAGTTTCGGATGACCGACCGGCAATTGGCTCTCACAGCCGTGAGCGAAGCCCAGCGGATCCTTGAAGAGTACCTCGAACCCCGACCGCATAATAACGAACTCCTCCTGGATAGGCTGGTTGAGGTGCTTGCGCGGCCCGACCTCATAGTCGCCGTTGATCGTCTCCAGCATGGCAATGACTGGTGAAACCAAGAAAACCCGCGGGGTGAACCGGTGGGCTCTCCTACTCGGGGGTTGACGGGGTCTCTGCGTCCGCGGGGCTCGATAACCGTGTTCTTACGGGGAGCAACTGGCAAGCCGTTTGCGATGGATGCTTCAACTGTTCGGCCTGAAACTTTAGATGTGCCGAACTCAGACATTCGGAGCACGCTCATGAACATGCAGCCCCATTTTGACACAGCGCGCGAGGTCACAGTAATTAGGAGGATGCTGGCTGATCTCGTTCGCATGACCCAGCTGATCGAATCCGACATCGTAGCCGAAGAAGAGCGCGCCAGAATTTCCGACCAAGCTGACGCCAAGTATTCGATGCTGGCGAGGTCGCTGATCGAGCGGCGAGATAATATCAGGATGACCATTGCTGGCCTTGAAGGGCGTCTCATCCAGCAGCACGAACAGCTACCGACTGCGGCTTAGCGCAGGTGTTCAGGCGCTTGGCCTTGCTGCCGGGCTAGGCCTTTTCTCGCACTCACAGTCAATTGAGGTTAGGTTGCCCTTTCGCCCTCTCCGGTATTAAGTACGAAAGATGCGGCCGACCAGCCGCAACCGAGTCAGCTGGCTAACTGTCTCTCTCGCGCAACATCCGCTACGTTCCTGGTTTGGAACCGCAACTAGGACTCCAAAATCTTCTGGGCGCGGATCAGTATTCGAAAGGCCGGGAAGGCGGATCGAGCGTACCTAAAATATTTGAGCCCAGTTGGTCGCAGCGCGAAAATGCCTGCGGCTTCCACTCGATTCACGCCATAAAATAGGATCGGGAAAATGGCCCGGGATGGCACGCCGGCATGAGTCGGCCGATGTGCCCCAAGCAGCAAAAAGCCGCTGACGCCGGCGCTTAATACCGGGCACGATTGTAGCGGAACTTTGCAGAGCTACCTGCGTCGTCATTCTCGAGCGCCCCCTCGAACCGTACCATAGAGATAACGGTGTTTAGTCGGTTCAAGTCCAATAGGCAGCGAGAGAATATCCGGAGGGATCGCAAATACCTTGCGGCCAGGGCTCGGCGGCTGTTGAAAAACTACTTGTCTACGGATGGCCCATCGAAAGCAGCGATATACGAATTGGTTGCTGGAGCAGCTGCAGGGTGCCAGCCTGATGTTTCTGACCCTGAGTTGGAGGGCGTGCGGCTCGCTCGAGCCTCTGCCGAAGTCGCCCTCAACGTCGTTAGGGTGCGCGAACACCAAGCAGTCGAGGACAACAATCAATTAGCGGCATTGATCACTGATGCTTACGCAACGGTAGCCATTGCGTACGGCCGGGCCTCCGCGGCCTATACGGTTGATGAGGAGATGCAGAAGTTAGGGACTGCGGCTGTGCACCTCCTTACCATAGCAACTTCATATATGACTGGCCATTCGGATGACGTACAGCAGAAATGACGGATGCTCTCAGCGGAACAGCCGTAGACATTGCGACGGGGAATATTGACTTGATCGACTTGGCGAGCTGGTTGTGGTCGCGGGGGCGCTTTGGATGGATCAAGGGATCGGCATTGTGGTGATCATCGGTTTGTGCGTGCTGTTTGGGATGTGAGTAACCCGCCATCCCCGACCTAACCGATACCGACGCAAAGAGGCCGCCTCAGTCGGCGGCCTCCTTCAGTCGATGCTTCACTGAAACACTTCATCGAACACGCCGCTGATAGGCCTGCCCGATTGCAGCATCGGGATCATCGCGGCCTTCAGCCGCTTCAAAGCGAGCGCCGCAGCGTTCGGCCGGTGCTCTGCATTTCCGAGACCAGCCTTAACTTCTGATCGGCAATTATCTGCAAGTATGAATGCGGGTTGGTTTGTCCGAGTAAATCAAGAAACTTGCCACCACTGCATAAAGGGCCAGCGTAACGCTGCTTATTATAAGGAAGTCACGCTTCCGCTCCCCTCACGTTCGAAGACTGGGTCTCGATCGTACGCTTCGCGGACGTGTCGGTCGTGGCCGCAACATTGATAGTAGCGCACACAGCGTGCCCTGTTAGTCGCGTGGCGGCCGTGTGATATCTGGCGCATCGCCTGTCGCTATGTCGAACAGGTAGCAGGCACCAGCGCCCAACTTCGCGCCACCGATCAGCGCGAGTAGCGCCATTACCCAACGCATGTAGGTTCCCGGAAAATCGGCGGCAAAAACAAGCAGCAGTCCGCACGCAGCCCCCAATGCTGCGGCAACAAAATATCTGACGGGCATTACCTAGCAACATCGGGGACGGTCATTAGTTCCCGCTTGCGCGAGGCTGCGACGGGTGTGCTTCAGGCGCGCTGCCGAGAATGGGCACCGCGCCCTGCAACCACACGGAATGCATCGCCTCCCATCCGGTGCGCACAGATTCGCCTTTAGCATCTCCGTTGCATCGATCTAAATTCGATAGAGCTGCCGATCACAGGCGACAGCAATTCCGTTGGCCTGCAGACAGGAGTAGAAGAAATGATGACCAAGACTGCGAAGCGTGAGCTTTATGTGGACGAACTGGACGCCGTCAACGGCGGCAAGGACAATCTGGTCGTGTGCGTTAGAACGCGTTCATCGTGGCCCGGCGGCGCTCGTGGGAAGAGCTCGGCACCCGACAAAGTGTACACTTGTGAACACTCTATGATGACAGCCCACCCCGGTTTTCTGTGATGAGATTCATCGAAGGTTAGCTTCTGCCTGCATTACACGAGTCATGAAAACACTCAGCAGGTTTCTCAAAGACGAGTCCGGTGCCACGGCCATTGAATACGGCCTCATCGCTGCCGGTATTGCCCTCGCGATTATCGCTGCAGTTCAGGGCGTTGGCGGCAAGCTCGCCACCAACTTTGGAAAGATCAGCACGTCCCTGAAGTAAGGCACGATGCGCAGCTTGTGGATGTAGCGCTTTCCGTTGCCCCGCTATGCCATCTGAGACCCGTCGGATCGCCGGCGGAAGTTAGTATAATCCGGGTGGCCAAGGGTGAGCCGGGCATTTGTCGGGAACTCATGCAAGGTTGGATATCGCATCAGGACACCCGCAATGATCCTCTAACGGGTCCATTAGGTCGAAGATTCAGCAGCCGGAGACCGGCGCTGACCTATGGAACCGACAAGGGACTTAAGATCGAACTCCGGTACGACGGAAAACCTTGTGAGAGGCCGGGCCGCGCTGAAAGCTCAAGAGAAGGTTTTGCATAAGCGCCACGGGGTTGTGGCTGGCTCGGAAGCCATCGCAACCATGCTGACCCCTATAGCGTGTCGCAATCTGAAATCACAAGCCAAGCCGGTAAAGAAGAGCCTACGGTCCGGCCGCTCCGGCCGACAATGTCTGGTGACCAGCAGCTACGAGGGGCAAAGCCGACGCGGTCAATAGCCTTGTGCGAATCCGTCGGCCGCAGTCCGCTATCACCTCAGGAGCGGACATTGACGGGCCATGGCGGCATGTCCGAAAAGTGCCGCCAGAAATAGCAGGACGTCCCTGACCATTCATTTCTCTAACTGCCGAGCTAACCGAAGCAGATGGCTTGAGCTTTCGCCAACAATCTCGCGCGCGATTTCCGCTGCTGGCTAACAAGCGACGTCAAGAAAGATGCCGCCCGCTCCGCAAGCAACCAAGGCGATATCGACTGATTACCTATTAGCAAAATCCCTGTCGCAAAAAGTCGCATGATAGCCCCAAAAGCCCGGTTGGACGGCTAATGCTGACCGTGGGGCTTATCCAGGAACGATCCCTGGCGGTCCTGCATTTTCTTCGGCGTTATGGCGGCTAAGGAGATCTTCTTCCGCCAAGTACCAAAAGGTGTCCATCTGGCCATCAGGTCCGCCCGCCTCTCTCCACAATTCAAAAGCCCGCGAACGAACTTCATCTTCGGTTGGATAATCCATCCAAATCCCTCTAAATTCAATCGCTATACTATGACTGCTAATCCACTTGACGCTGACGGGTTCCCAATCTGCGCTGTGAACACGAACTGCGGACGCGATTCTGCTCTAGACGTATTCGCGCGCACATGACGACCTGCTTTAGCTAAGCCGCCAGTTCAAAAATATGCCGGAGTGAGGCCACTAACAGACTTGTTCCGCAAGCAGGCAAGGCCAAATGAGCCGCCAGCGGGACAACCAGACGATCTACGCTCTCACACCAATTCAAAAAACTTCACGAGATCCCCTCCTGCGCCTGGGCCTCGAAGCGATCCGCACTCTCCAAAAGCTTATTTTTCTCTCTACCAGGCGGCATCGTTGCGGCGCGCTTACGGTATTCTTCGGCTGTCTGTAGAAAGCGTTCTTTGAGACTAGCGACAGGTAGGTTTCGGCTACGTGTGCTCATCGAAATCTCGCAAAGTTCAATTGTCTTAAACGCGGATTTCCCAGAACCGTTCCTGGTCCCGCCAGACTCAGGCTAAGAACGCTTCAGCCTCTTGACCGACCGCACGGGCAAGACAGAGATGCTTTGCCTCAAGTGCGACAAAGTTGACCCGATGAAGACCAATATGGCGGCGAGGTGGGCCGATAGCGGCCTAACGGGACCGACGGCGGCTTAACCGATACGTAGAGGCTTGCTGAGGAAGTAAGCCCGGTTGCCGGTGGCGGCTTCGGCGTACTGATCTGGAAGCAATACCCTTCCCGGGTTGCGAGGCGCCGGGCTTCCTCCAGTGCTACCAGAAGGTGTGTTGGTGCCGTCATCGAAGTATTTGAGAGCTACCATTTCCCACCCCCCAGCACTCTCCGAAGCGCTGGCTGTTCGCATTTCAACTTCTCTCTCTGCTCACAAAGGGCATCGATCTTCGCTAGCATCCTGACCAGTAGCAGCTCAGCCGAGGCGGTCGAGATCCCCACCCGCTGGAGCTGGAGGATTTCCTTGCGATGACGGCTGACCTGCACGCGCATGTGCTCGATCTCAGCCCTGACGAAGTCGAGGTCCGGCATGGGTCGCTCTATAAATAATGATGTCAGATTAGAACGAACCAAGAACCAAGAGTCAATCCGCTAGGGCTTGTGGCTCCTACTTCACCGCTTCTAGCGGTTTCCAGTCCAAGTATTCGTAGGCGCCAGACCAAGCCAGCACGGCGGTGCGACAGGACGCGCAGATATATTGACCGGGATGGCGCTCCCCGCTCGCTCTGAGTTGTTGAGCGGCCTCATAGACTTCGCCGCATGTCGGGCAGGAGAACAGGACGTTTATCGGCATTTTTCATCATAGCCCAAGAGACAGGCGATCCAAGGAGAGGTTAGCCGCTCGTGCTGTCGTCGCTTTTTCCGGGCTCAGGAAGTGCACCCGTACCTGGCGTTTTGCTGTTGTCGGTCAACTCGGGTTTGGCATGCGGTCCCGCGGCAGGAGTCTTTGAGGACTGTTGAGCGCGCTTTTTGTCTCTGGGTTGGTCTTGCCCGCGCTCATCCTGGACAATCCCGTGATCTTTGCTGTTTTCCATCAAGGACAAGTTCCGCAAGGGGGTGTGGTTCCAAGCGCGATAGTCAAAGGGAATTTCCCGTCTATAAAAAGCTCTCAGACCGGGCCAAAAGATTGGTAACCGATGACGGATGCCATGCGCCGCCGTGTGGGGATTTAAAGCCTCGCCTGTTCAGAGCTTTCGCCATTGCTCGCAGGGTCGTGGCCCCTTCAGACCGCACGGCCTGGACGACAGGCACTAAGCTCTCCGCAAACCGATCCGCGCCTTCGATCAGGGCCGCTCGGCCGAAACTGCCCGCCTGCGCTAAATTGCGCGGATTGCCCAAAGTCGCTCCCGCCGCCTTCTTTGCCGCCAGTGCCGCCTTTGTCCGCCCCGAGATCATGCGCCGTTCCTTCTCGGCCAGCGCGGCGTAAAGATGCAACATGAAGGGGTCGGCATCTCGGCCGAGTTCGGCGACGATGAAGGGCACTCGTTGAGCCATCAGCCCGGCCACAAAGGCCACGTCGCGCGACAGGCGGTCGAGCTTGGCAACAACTACGCAGCATTTCCCAGCCTTGCCGCGGCCAGTGCTGCCGCCAGTTGCGGGCGCCGCTCCAGGGCATCCGCGCCCTTTCCCGGTTTCGGCTTCGATATACTCGCCCGCAATTGTGACGGATTCATTGGCAGCGAAGCGCTCGATGGCCGCCCGCTGAGCATCAAGCCCGAGACCAGAGCGGTGCTGGCGTTGCGTAGAGACCCTCAGATATGCAATCGCGCGCTCCATGTCCAAAGGGCATACCACCGTATGCGGTTTGGTCGTAGCGTAAACAAGAGCAACACAGTTGCTGTTTTCAATGTTGCAACAGCGCGGACATTCACTGTCATTTTATGGGGCTTCGCGACAGCGGAAGCCTCGCTGCGTGGCCATCCTTTCATGTACGTTGCCGGGCGGCGCGGCGTATCAGCAAATGAGCGCACCATTCACCCATTGTGGCCGTTTAATCGCGCACGCTACTTTGGCTCGCATAGCGCTGCACCCATTCCTCAATCGTTAGGCACTTGCCGGGCACCAGCACGATTGGCTGCTGCATCAGCCGGCAAGCCGCCAGGTGCAGCCGCTCCTCTGCGGCCGGCGGCTCGATGAGATGGATGACGTACGCAAGTTCTCCGCCGGCACTTGCCCTGCTAGCGCATGCACGCCGGATCACTTCAGCCGCAACATCCTGGGCGATAGCGCGCGCATTACGCTTTGACTGACGGCTCACGTTCCGGATACTAAACGCAGTCGGTTGCCGTCACCGTCATCCTGCACTACCGGCGTCGCGTCGCCCCTATCACCGGAAGCGCCAGGTCCGAAAACTGCCAACAGATATGCGCGTGCAGTAAGGCCTAACAAACTCTCACTTAAGCAATACCTCGGAAATAGGCGTTGGTTGCTGCGGCGCCTAAAGCACCAAACGTGTGAGTTGGAAGCATCGGTATATATCCCTTCATCGCCTGCATGACAGGAACCGAGCCTGAACAGCTTGCGTTATTCATTTGTACTATTTGTTTGTGAGGCCCTCCCATGCGCCCTATTTTTGGAATAGTTGCAATCGTATCAGTACCGGTTTGGTTGTGCGTAAACGTAGATTCTGCTTCAGCACAGACCTTTCTTGATCGATGGTCTATCATTCCAAAAGCGCACGCAGAACCGGCACCCGAGGCACAGGACCAGCCCAGACAGGATCCTCCGCTTGAGCAACCTCCGACCGGAGGGGAGACGGCTCGTCGTCCGGAAGAGCGCTCAGCCCCTCGATCTTCAAACCGGTTTTTTTCTGGAAAAGCCTCTTACTATTCATATCCGACAGGAAAAACAGCGAGCGGTGCCCCGTTCATTCGGAATTCACTGACCGCTGCCCACCGCAACCTACCGTTCGGTACAAGAGTTCGTGTAACTGATCTTGCGAGCAGCAAGTCCGTAGTAGTTCGTATCAACGACCGGGGACCCTGGGTTCGCGGCCGGGTCCTCGACCTTTCACTCGGCGCTGCGCGTCATTTAGGGATTACGGACCGTGGCGTGGCGCTGGTTCGCGCTGAAGTATTATAGCTTGTGTCCGCTAGCCGGGCCGAAGCTTTGGCGACCGCTCTCAGGTGGCAGGATCGCGACAGGACCGATGGGTCTGTATTCATAAGCTGATTATGGTGGGTACGAGGTAATTTGTCCGGAGTTACCCAGATATTCGACCCCAAGTCTCTGCTGTTCAACGCTTGCGCCAAGCGACGCCGGTAAAGCCGACACGAGCTCCGGATTCCGGCCATATCACTCGGGTCCGGTATTCGCATTAGGCGACGTCAATAATATGCTGGATGGCCGCTTTCGCCGGAAGCCGTCGTTCGCTGATCAGATGTTATGGAAGAAGCAGGCCACTGGCCGAGACGACGAAGAATACCGCGTTCGATTTTGCCTCAACGGCCGACGCCGCCCATCATGACAGCCATTTCCGCTTTGTGCCGATTTTGTTGCAAAAGTAGGCTGCGGGCGATTGATGCCCGTCAGCCTTCGACTAGGGGCGACCGGCTTTGAGTTGCCGGCCCTTACGCTGGTTACGCAACTCCGACGCTACGCGGTACTGCGCTGCGGGATCGGATGGCGAGACGAACTTCGGCACAACGTCGCTGGCAGCGCCCCATGCGGTATCGTCGCGGGTCGCCAGATACTCCTTTACTGCGCGGCTGGACCTCGCCGGATCGCGATCCTTGCGCCAATCCTGACCTGCGATCGAACGCTGCTTGTTGGCATCTGCCTGGATCAGGCTCGCATCAACCGCAAAACCTTCGCCACCAACCAGACCGGCCGCAATGCACGCCTCGACGACACGTTCGAAAACGCGACGAAAGACAGGTCTGAGGAAACTCCGCCGAAGCAAGTGAGGCTTTTGCATCTTGCACGTCTTGGGGATGGACACGGTTGGCGCAACGGCAAACAGGTCCTGGAATTGGCCGGCTCGGCCCAATTCAAGATGAATGATGTGCTGAAGGGCCGGAAGGATGGCAAAGCGCTCATCCAATCGGATGGTAAGGGGATGTTTCGTCTAGCCCTCGAAGCACCCCCGGAAACCTCCGAGGGAGCTTAGGGAAGAGCCACAACTGAAATTTCTTTGTCTTTCCAACGATTGTTTCTACCGCCCGGCACCCTCCGTAAGCCCCCCGACGAAGACCCCGCGAATCAGCACACTCCCCGCGTACTCACGAGTACTAACGCGGAGAGCTGACGATGAATGAGCACTTAAGCGAAAAGGCATTAGCAAGACGCCTTTCAATTTCGCACCGCACCCTACAGCGCTGGCGACAGGAAGGGATTGGCCCGGGCTATTTGAAGCTTGGCCACCGTGTCGTCTATCCCATCGAAATGATCGAGGCTTGGGAGCGGAGCTGCAGAAAGTGAATTTCTCCGTCGAAGGGCCTGCACGCCGCATCGTCGGTCCAGATGGATGCGACCATCTCGACGAAATCGCCGAGATTCTGGCTACCGGCCTCACGCGTCTCGAAGCCCGGAAGTCCAGCCGAAAACCTGCCGATTTCGGAGAAAGTTCCACTTCTCGCCCGACCAGAGCGGTGGTGTGCCTCCCTACTCCGCTGAGGCCTCCCATGACTGATCCGATTCTAGCCCAATTGGCCGCCCTCAAGGGCGCAACTGCCCCCACCCTAAAGGCTAAATGGCGTACATTGTTCGACACGGAACCGCCGCCCTATAACCGACGCTTCCTGGAAAGCCGATTAGCCTATCGTATTCAGGAGTTGGCTTATGGTGGACTGAAAAAGGAAACTGTCGAGCGGCTTCGGGCGCTGGGAAAGCAATACGACGGCAAGCCCGGAGAGAAGCCGAAGGGACGGAGCCAACGCTTGCCGATCGCGGGGACCCGCCTAGTCCGGGAGTGGCAGGGGATCGAGCACTCGGTCACTGTTCGCGGGGACGATTTCGATTATCAGGGACGGCCCTATAAATCCCTCTCCGCCATTGCCCGGGAGATCACAGGCGTCCGCTGGAACGGCTGGGTCTTCTTTGGGCTAAGGAACCACCGCGGTGCTGCATGACCAGGAAGCCGCCCACCACACCCGCCCCGCTGCAAAAGCTCCGGTGCGCCGTCTATACCCGCAAGTCCAGTGAAGAAGGCCTTGAGATGGAGTTCAACTCCCTTGAGGCCCAGCGGGAATCTTGTGAGGCTTACGTGGCCAGCCAGCGCGCCGAGGGCTGGCTCCTTGTGCCCGACCGCTATGATGATGGCGGGTTCTCCGGCGGAAGCCTGGACCGGCCTGCGCTGAAGCGGCTGCTCGCTGATATCGGGGCCGGCAAGGTCGACATCGTGGTGGTCTACAAGATCGACCGGCTGTCCCGCTCGCTAATGGATTTCTCGAGGCTGGTCGAAGTATTCGATCAACACAAGGTCACTTTTGTTTCAGTGACACAATCCTTCAACACCACCACATCGATGGGCCGCCTGACGCTGAACATTCTGCTGTCCTTTGCGCAGTTCGAACGTGAGGTGATTGGTGAGCGCATTCGCGATAAATTCGCGGCATCCCGTAAGCGGGGTATGTGGATGGGTGGTTGGGCGCCGCTGGGCTACGAGGTCAAAGACCGCAAGCTGATCGTCAACGATGAGGATGCCAAGCTCGTCCGCTCGATATTCGACCGCTTCCTCAAGGTCGGCTCGGCCACTACATTAGCGCAGCAGTTAGTCGCGGAAAACATGCGTAACAAGTACGGCAAGCTGATCGACAAGGGCATGCTCTATAAGATGCTCAATAATCCAGTCTATGTCGGTGTGGCCATGCACAAGGGCGTCTCATACCCCGGTGAGCACAGCGGCATTATCGATCGCAAGATCTGGGACAAGGTACAGGCAAGATTTCAGGAAAACCCTCGCAAACGAGCGGCTGGTACACGGGCACAAACGTCCGCCCTGCTGAAGGGGATTATCTTCAGTCCCTCTGGCGTCGCGATGTCGCCAACCCACACACGGAAGAATGGCAAGCTCTATCGCTATTATCTGAGCCAGACCGTCCTAAAGCAGGGCGCCGGCGATTGTCCCGTCGCACGCGTTCCCGCCGCTGAGATCGAGAAGATCGTGATTGACCAGGTCCGCCTTCTCCTTCTCTCCCCCGAAATCATCGTCCAGACTTGGCGCAGCGCTCGCAAATCCATCAAGGGCTTGACCGAGTCTGACGTCCGCAACTCGCTGCTGGCCTTCGAACCGCTCTGGAATGAACTCTTCCCTGCTGAACAGTCCCGTATCATTGAACTCCTCGTCGAGCGGGTTGATGTCCGGACGGACCGCGTTGATATCAAGCTCCGGATCGCGGGCGTGACGTCACTGATCGGCGAGTTGGCCGGCAATTCCGCCACCCAACAGGATGCCGCATGACGACCAGCCCTCTAGCCAGCAAAACCCTCATCAGCGAGGATGGGCGCACGGCGATGGTCAGCATTGCCGTGAGTTTTCTTCAGCGGGCCGGTCGCAAGCAGATCCTGTCTCCTGCAGGAGCGGCGCCCTGGTCTCCCGCCCCGCGCGTGGACAGCGCCCTGGTCAAGGCCGTCGTCCGCGCCCACCGATGGCGCCAAATGATCGAGAGCGGCAAGTACCCCTCGTCCGCAGAACTGGCCAAAGCGGAGAAGGTCAACGATTCCTATCTGAGCCGCATCTTGCGGTTGACCCTGCTCGCACCAGACATCATCGAGGCGATCCTGACCGGACGCCAACCCACCACGCTTCAACTTGATGAGTTGCTTAAGCCTCTGCCCGCGGCATGGAGCCAACAGCGCTCCAGGCTACGCATTCCGCAGTAGCCGGTCGCCAAACCCGTCAGAGCGGGAATTCGCTGATCCATTTTTATGGAACTTACGCACTTCGGCTGGCGGCATCTAAGAACGAATTCTAAGACCGAATGGATTTAAGCAGTACGTCGCTTCGATGGAAATCGAGAAACTGCTTTTGACCGCTTGTGAACGCGCCGACATTTACGTCCGCGGTAGTATCGATGCCCATGCGCTGAAGTGAGGGGTGATGCGCAACTGGAGAAATAATCAGTCTCCCGTTGTTTTCAAACCCTATGAAGCCGCGATCGAACAGGTGATCGATGCTCGGCGTCAACAACAACCCATTCTCGCCGTTCAATCGCTCCTCATTGGTCGCGTCGCGCCATGGCTTACAATGGCTCGCGACCAGATGGACGGGATTTTCTACACCCGTGACCCGGCAACGGGACTCGATCCTGCGCACCCGGTCCTTGAATAGGCCCTGCCCCTTCCGCGCCCGGATGATCGCCAACCGATCCGTTTCCGGAATTGACTGATCACCAGCCACTCCTTGTTCGATCTTGCCTTCCCAGACATCCAAGTCATCCATCGAAGTCGGAATGACCTTTGTTGCCGACAGCGCCAGCGGTGCTACTTCTTGGCCGATTAGCCCGATCAGGACCTCGGCAAGTGGCGTCGGAGTCTCGGTCAGATAGGCCCCCATCGTGCCCAGACCCAAGAGAACAAATACCGCCCTGCCCTTCATCGCTGAAGTCAACCGCAGGATGAAAGGCCGTGCAAGCACGGTCGGTTGTGCGACGCAAAATACAGCGATTCAAGCCGCTGGGTTGCCCTGCGGGTAATTCGCCCATCGAATGCTATGGGACATGCCGGCCGCGGCTCGGTGTGCTCGGCGGCCAGCGAGGAATTACCCACGTTCTTTGCTTTCGGGCGCCACCTGTAGGTTTCAATGTTTCTGTAAAGTGGCGCGGTATTGTGTGTCATCGACTCGTTCAAGCAAATCGCGCCAGCCGCCGACGACTCTGCCACCCATGTACCTCGACAGCAAGTTGGAGATGATAACAAAACTCGCAGTGACGACCGGCCGGATCAGCCGCCTTTCCGGCACCGGCACGAAATCCCTCTCGATTACCGAGCATGGCCCACATGTCGATCAAGCCCGGTTTCCGGACGCCGCCCTAGTCGAGCTGCAGGTCTATTTTCCCGGCCTGAAGAAGTCGGCCACCATCACCCGGAAGATTTCGGCACCGAAGAAACCGAAGATCGTTCCTGCCGATGCTGCCATCAAAGCGGCCTTTGAGCAGATCGCCGAGCATCCCGAAATCGCGCTGTCACGGCGCGACATCCTGCGCTTCATCCTCGTCGAGCCGACGCGCCGTGCCGAGGAAGTTCAAACCATCTTAAAGCTCGATGAAATCGGAGATGCGCGAGCGGCACTTAACACCGCCCAGAACCGCGTGAACGCGGTCAAACGATCTTCCGAGGCGCAGGTTAACGCGAACCGAAGCAGCCTTCTTGGTCATGCACAGATCCCGGTTCTGAAAGCCGACGATTTGCTGGCCGCCGTTAACGTTCGCCGCAAACTGCTCGGGCTTGCATTGCTTGACAGGCTTGGACCCGACACGAAACTTGATGCGGGTCTCACCTCCAGTGCCCCAGTTCCACAACTTAACAAGCAATCCGCTTTGCGCGATCTCGCCATGCTGAGCGAGCAGCATAAGGCGCTGCCCGACGCAGCAAAGAATGAGAGTGACGAACTGCTTGAGGCGCTCGATACCCTTGCCGCCGATGCCGCTCTGCTTGCAGCGTTACGCCGCCGCACGTTTGTCCAGCAGGGCATAGACCTGGTCGATGGGCCGCATTGTCCTCTGTGTGACTTGCCCTGGGAAAGTGAACGTCACTTGCGCGATCATCTCGCGGCGAAATTGGAAAAATCGCAAGAGGCCGAGCGGCTCCAAACCTTGATTTTCGCCAATGCGGGCGCGATCGAGAGGGCGATCTCTGGCTGGGCGGCCACGCTCGCCACGATGAGGAAGCTGGTCACGGCCCAGGGCGACGCTGCGTTTGGGTCCTTGATTGACCGCTGGTCGGTCGATCTTGCCAAATTTTCTGCGAAACTGCGCAGCCTCGATGGGCTCTATGAGGTGAGCGCGGTCATCAAATCGGGATGGTATGTCGGACCCAAAGGCTTCGACAAGGCATTGGCGGCCTTTTCCAAGTCTATAAGCGATCTCCCCGACCAGTCGGCGACGATCGACGCGCAAACGTTTTTGACAACAGCACAGATCAGACTCAACGACTACCGTGAAGCCATGCGCGCCGATAAAGCCGCGGATATCGCGGTCGCAGCCGCCACCCGCGCCTATACGATCTATTGCGAAGTCATGGATGCCGAGTTGGAGGCGCTCTACGACGATGTCCAGGAGGATTTCAGCACCTACTACCGCCTGATCAATGAAGATGATGAAGGCAAATTCACCGCCAAGCTTTCGCCAAGTGCCGGCAAGCTGGACTTTGACGTTAATTTCTATGAACGCGGCCTGTATCCGCCCGGCGCGTTTCACAGCGAAGGTCACCAGGACAGCATGGGCGTCTGCCTGTATCTCGCCCTGATGAAGCGCCTTTTTGGCGATCAGTTCACCTTTGCGCTGCTCGATGACGTCGTCATGTCGGTGGACTCCGGACATCGCTATCAGTTCTGTAAATTGCTCAAAACGCATTTCAAGGATACGCAGTTCATCATCACGACCCACGACCGGACATGGGCCGAGCAGATGAAATCGGCTGGTCTTGTCACGGGAAAGACATCCCTCGCCTTCCACAGCTGGAGCATCGAAAGCGGCCCGCTTGTCGAATCGAATGTCGAAGTGTGGGATGAAATCGCCGCCGCACTCGCCAAGAATAAGATCGGTGTCGCGGCCGGCACCTTGCGGCGCCATCTGGAATATGTGTCGCGCAATCTCGCCGACCAGCTCGGTGCGCCCGTCACTTTTCGTGCCGACGGCGGATACGAGCTCAATGACCTGCTGCCGCCTGTTTTGGCACGATTCAAGGCTCTCTGCGGAAGAGCGGCCGATGCGGCGCAGTCTTGGGGGAATGAAAAGGCCAAGACCGAGGCGGCGACACTTAAGACCAAGCTCTCCACCTCGAATGCGAGTTCGTCGGTCGAGCAATGGGCCATCAATAAGGCCGTGCATTACAATGAATGGGAGAATTTCGGCAAACGCGACTTCGAGCCGGTAGCGGCTGCTTATCGCGAGCTGCTAACTTGTTTCAAATGCGAAAGCTGTGACGCGTGGCTGTATGTCTCAACGACACCGGTACCGACCCGCCGATGCTGACCGCGGCGCTTTCATATGCTGCACGCGGGTGGCACGTCTTTCCCGCCCATAAATCCGGTGAAAAGAAGTCCCACAAATCGGCGGAGAAAACCCCTAGTGGGCTGCCCTGGGGAATGTCGGTCGATGCAGAAGAGATCGGACGTGACTTTGCGAGATTCAGGGGTTGCAATGTCGCTATCGTAACGGGCGAAGTGTCCGGCCTTTTCGTTCTCGAATGCGACACCAAGATCGGCCACGACGTCGATGGCGCTGCGAGTTTGGCCCAGTGGGAGGAAGCCAACGATGAGTTACCGCCGACACTGATGGCAATCAGCCCAACCGGGAGCGTGCACCGTTACTTTAAACATCCCGGCCCCGGCATCAAGGTCTGGAGCAGCAGCAACATCCTAGGGCCGGGAGTCGACTGTAAAGGGGATGGCGGGATGGTAATAGCGCCACCGTCAGTGCGCCCCGACAAGCCAGACAAACCCGGCGGCGTTTATTGCTGGCTCAATGAAGGCCACCCCATCGCCGATGCCCCACAGGCGCTACTCGACATCGTTTGCAACCGATCAAGCAAGGGGCCGAGCGAAGTACCGACGCCCAGGGAAGGGCCGAAATCCGACCATGAATGGTCCGTCTCCAACAGATACGGTGAGTGGTCGAGAGGCGCGAGCAGCGGCAGGTGGCGCCTCTTCAACAACAAGCTCCTTCAGATGTTGCCCGTTTGGTTTCCTCTGCTGTATTCTCCCGATGGAGCCAGGCCATATCAGACCGGCTATCAGACCGGCTATCGCGTCACCAGCAAATGGTTGGGGCGCGACCTCCAAGAGGATCTCTCGGCCCTTCCAGACGGCATCTATGATTTCGGGCTCGAAAAAGGGTTTACCCCGATCGACCTCGTCATGGCGCGGATGCAAGTTGATTTCACAAAGGCCGTCGCCTGGTTATCCGGCACGACGGGCATCGTTGTGGATGAAGACGACGGGATAGGCGAAGACGATGAAGATTCAGAAGGAGGAAGTGACGACGACGATGACGATGCGGTGGACGACAAAGGCGATGCGAGCCGCGACAATCGTTGGAGTAACGCCGAAGAACGCGACGCAAACGAAGCTCCGGTTGCCAATAAGTTGCCGGTCATCCAAATAACCCCGCGAATCTCGGTCCTGACCTCAGCCGCCGAGACGATGTTGATCAATGCCAAGGTACCGTTTTATCAACGCGGTGGCGAGTTGGTTCGCCCCATCATCAGGACCGTCAAAGCGGCACACGGTCATTTAACCAAAACGGCACAATTGAGAGCGATCACGCCTATCTACATGCGCGACACGATTTGTCGTCACTCGATCTGGAAGAGGTACGATAAGCGCGCAAATAAGTGGAACCGGGCCACGCCGCCGCTGAATGTGGCAGAGACGTTGCTGGCCCGTGACGGAATCTGGGCCTTTCCGGAAATTGCGGGTGTGATTGCAACTCCGACGATGAGACCGGACGGTACGCTTCTGACCAAGCAAGGCTACGACCCGACGACACGGCTGCTGCTGATCGAACCGCCAAAAATGCCACCTATCCCTGATAGTCCTACGCGCCAAGACGCACTGGAGGCCCTGGCCCTCCTTACGGACTTGATCCGGGAATCTCCTTTCGTCGATGGAGTGGCAAAATCGGTGGCGCTCTCTGGTCTTATTACGCCGGTCGTCCGTGCAGCTTTTCCCGTCGCCCCGCTGCACGCATCATCAGCCCCCGTTGCTGGAACGGGCAAAAGTTTTCTGTGGGATCTGGCCGCCGCTATCTCATCGGGACAGCGGCGCATTCCCGTTATCGCGGCCAGCAATGACGAAGAGACTGAAAAACGCCTTGTCGGTGTGATGCTAAGCGGACAGCCGCTGATAAGCATCGATAATCTCAATGGCGAACTGAAGGGCGACTTTTTGTGTCAGGCGGTCGAGCAGCACTTTCTTGATATCCGTCCACTTGGCCGCTCTGTCATAGCTCGAATCGAAACGGGCGGCGTCACGATTTTTGCCTCAGGCAACAATATTTCTATTGTAGGTGACCTATGTCGGCGCACCATAAAGTCGAGATTGAACGCCAAGATGGAGAACCCGCAGCTACGACAATACGAGGGGGATCCGATTTCAAAGATCTTGGAAGATCGCGGCAGATACATCGCCGCCTGCTTGACGATTTGTCGAGCCTACATTGTTGCCGGTAGACCCAGCTTAGCTCCGCGGCTGGCATCGTTTCAGGGCTGGTCCGACACGGTGCGCTCAGCATTGATCTGGCTCGGTGAGGACGATCCAGTTAAATCAATGGAGTCGCAACGTGCCGAAGATCCTCAGCGCGTGGCACTGAGCGACGTAGTCAGAGCGTGGTCGCAGATTATTGGGATCGGATTTGAAAGGCGGGTGACGCTCGCCCATGCAGCAGCCAAGGCGGCCGAGCGGGACTACGGGGACCTCAGGCATCCTAAATTTCATGCCGCTCTGCTCGCCGCCATGTCCATGATAAAGGGCGGCAATTCATATGGATCGAATATCGATATGACGACCCTTGGCAGATGGTTTAAAATGAACAAAGAACGCATTGTCGATGGTCATTGTCTAATGAACCAATCAAACGAAAAGGGCGTCGCAACCTGGTGGGTAGAGGCGGCATGACCTGAAGTCTCCCGGCCACCTTGGGGGCAACGGGGGCAACGGGGGCAAAAACAACCCTTCATGTGAAGTTTGGCGCCAAATTATCTAGACCGGAGAGAGATTGCTCCCTGTTGCCCCTGTTGCCTCCGGTGGCGGGAGAGATGTCGCCCGACCGATCCACTGTCGCCACCATCGTGCAGGCACAACGACTTTGCGTTGCTACTCTCAATGGCGCAGCAGTCAGGTGACGAATGCACCGGCTTGACTCGTGTAATCCGACGCGCACGAGGGGCATGCCAACTTGACGGCCAATCCTGGGGAGGTCATTCTCTAATAGATCCGTCTGGGGTTGCACCTCCCGGCGCTGCGTCGAGAATGCCGTCCTCGCCTACCGGCAACGACTCATCCGCAAGCAACAACATCTCGGGATCGTTGATTGTCGCCAAGAACAGCGACGCCGCCTGGTCCACCGCCATCCCTTCTTGAATCAGCAGGTTTCGGTTCACCTTGACGTTGGCATTGACACTGACGGCGCTGAGGTGGGGGTGGAGAAAGGGAGCGGCGTCGACCGCGCATCGCTGGGCCTTCTCCTTGAATGAACCCAGTTCCTTCATGGCGCTAATCAACTCTTCCGGCGTCTTGCTGTGCTCAGCAAGGTCCTTGAGCAGATCGGCCAATATCGCCTCCGCCTCGGAGTGATAGAAGCGCATGTTCTGGAGCATGACCTCAAGCGGCGTGATGCCCGCGGCTAATGCCTCGTCTGCGATGTTCCGCAGAGCTGCCGTCCTGGCGTTGATGCCGCCCTTCTTGCGACCCGCATTTGGTTGATAGCCACCGAACGTTCCCATTTCAGATATTCCGAGATTGGTGTTTCAGGACCGAGCCACACCCGGGACGGACACGACGACAGCCTCACTGGGCCGCCGCACTTTAACATAATTCTCCCATGGCTGACAGGTACCGCTTCCAGTCATCGCGGCCAACCTGCTGCCGCAGCCAACAACGGAAGTCGGAGAAGTATTCGACCACCTCTTCGACGAGCGCAAGCAGGCCTGCCGGGACTTAACGGGTCTCTATAGCGGCGAGGGAAATTGCGGCCTGTGAACAAGCCGGCGTCACGGTCTATCTGCCGAAGCCGATGACCTCGGGCCTCAACGCCAAAGGACGCTTCGGCAAGCAGGACTTCGTCTATGTTGCGGCAGACGACGTTTATCGTTGTCCCGCCGGTGAGCAGCTAATCTATCACTATACCAACGAAGAGGATGGCAAGACACTGCGGCGGTACTGGACCAACGCGTGCCAAGGCTGCGCGCTGAAGGGCCAGTGCACGACAGGCAAGGAGCGGCGGATATCACGCTGGGAGCACGAAGCCGTCCTTGAGGCCGTGCAAGCGCGGCTCGATCGGAATCCGGGCAAGATTCGGGTGCGCCGCCAGACTGTCGAGCACCCCTTCGGGACCATAAAGTCCTGGATGGGAGCGACGCACTTCCAGATGAAGACGCTCAAGCATGTCGGTACCGAAATGGCGCTGCACGTCCTGGCCTACAACATGAAAAGAGTAATCAGCATTCTGGGCGTTGGTGGCTTGACGGAGGCGATCCGGGCTTAAAGTAAGCCGCGCGGGCCGACTGCCCGCGCCAACCTCTAGCACCAGTGTTTTTACACAGCCTGGGTCAAAAGCCGCCCTCGCGACCCTAAAATGCGACTTCTGTTCTTCCCCCAACACCGGACTTCACTCGTCAGATCGGCCACTTCCGAAAAGTGCCAAACGCGGAAGTGTTAGCTTCGCTTGGGGAACAGCTTGTCGCGGATATAACGAGAGGTCGGTGTTGACCGGATGCCGCGCGGGCGCGTTGTATGCCACGTCGCCGTATTTCCTGCTTGTCACCGATGGCGAGACGACCGGAGACTTTATCTGCGATGAATATCGCATCGCTCATCTTCCGTCCTGATCTGAGGTTCTTGACGTTGATCTCCTTCCAGAGCTTCAAGCGCCCCAGTTTGAGCTTTGGAAGCTCCTCCCGGATTTCCCTCCGCAGGCAACCTTTTTCGGTTTCCCGGCCACGCCTGCGGCCCCCCGGAAACATCCACAACCGGTCGCGCCTTCTTCCAACCAACAAAATCCGTCCGCGCTTTGCTGCAATGAGTTTTGACGACTTCGCCATGCTGTTCCGCACCGCCTCGGGAGCCTCGGGCATATAACTGAAATTTTATATAATTAAAATCCTGATGCGCTGCGCCAAGTAGATAACTCCACGAGTCACAGCGCGAGGTCGGCGCGGCCCCGCAGAGGAGATGCAGAGTGACGCTTTTGTCGAACTGGGAGACGCTAGTGCGGTTGCGGCTAGCGGCCGTTCTTGGAAGCTTGATCGGCTTCGAGCGCGAACGTCTGCTATGGGCGGCGGGCATCCGGACGCATATGCTGCTTGCGTCGGGGCGTGCCTGTTCAGGATCGTGTCCGCTTTCGGCTTTGCGGACAGTCTGTCGGCTCAACACGTTGTCCTCGATTCCTCACGGGTTGCTGCGCAGGTTGTGTCGGGAATTGGATTTCTTGGCGCTGGCGCAATCCTGGCGCACGGCGAAATCATGCGAGGGCTCACGACGGCGGCAAGCATTTGGACGGTTGCTGCCATTGGTCTCGCCGTCGGCGGTCGTCTTTACTTCGCAGCCGGTCTTTCAACCACGATCATTCTTGCAATCCTTGCTGGCGTGAAGCCGCTGGAAGAAGCGTATCGTGACCGTAATCAAACGCGTCGGCTTGTCATAGAAACCGCACGTGGCGCGTTAACGCCGGTGATTTTGAAAGATGCACTAAAGGTACGAAACGGTCCGATCAAGCGATTTCTAGCGATGGCGCGATGCCGAGGTGGACGACCTCACCGTAACATTGGCCCGAGTGTCCTCAAACGATATTGGGTCGATTATCGCGAAGATCAAAACGATCAGCGGCGTCACTAAGGGGATGGGGTCCCCCGAAAACCGTCGGACTGGCTGATGACTCCTGCCGAGCGCGAGAGCGCAGTCAGGAGCATGTGCAAATGACCCCGCAATTCATTCTTTCTGTAGCCGCTGGTGGCGCAATCGGATCGGTCGCCAGATATCTTGTCGGCATCTGGTCCGGCAAAATGTTCGGCATAAACTTCCCCTGGGGCACGCTAATAATCAACGTGACCGGATCATTCCTGATCGGGCTATTCATTGGGTTGTTTGCAACGAAATGGGATTTGCCGCAGGCGATGCGCATCTTTCTCATCGTTGGAATTTGTGGTGGATACACCACGTTCTCAACGTTCTCACTCGACAGCTTCTATTTAGTGGAGAGGGGCGAAGCTGTGGCGGCCGGTGCTTATATGGTCGGATCGGTCGCTCTGTCCTTGGGTGCTTTGATTGCCGCGATGCTGGTCACTCGGGCTTTTCCGAATTAAGCACTGCTAAAATCAAACCAAGCCACGCGGATCAAAACATTCCAGTACCGATCCCTCCGGGTTGGGTCAATCGCGTCGGTTGACGATCCGCCGGTCACTTCGGGTCTACCACGATGAGCAGACATTCTCTGGCTCAGCCGGCAGGTCGGTTTCATGCCAAAAACAAGTGAGCCCATTTAATCGCTTGAATAAACAGCACGCAAGGAATTAAGAGCTACATCCGATAGGCGACCTTAAAGCAGGCACCCTGGCCTGCCGGGTTACCTTGCGCGGTCATTTGGCCCCCCAGTTGCTTTGCAAGGGTGGTGACCACCTTCATCCCAAGACCTGCGGTCCCAGCCGGATTGAAGTCCTTCGGCAAGCCTTGGCCTTCATCACAAACGCTAAGTTCATGGGTACCATCAATAATCGTATATTCGACGTTGATCCTGCCCGCTCCGTGTTTTGCCGCGTTCGTCACCAATTCGTTGAGAATCAGGCCAATCGGCTGGATCCGAGTGGTTGGCACCTTTCCTTCGTCGCCATGCACTTCGATCGGCGTTCCCAGGATTCCGGATAAATCGGCACAGAGGCGATGCAGGAAAGTGATGCATGACGTCTCTTCGGCTTCATTCGTGTAAAAGTTCCGGTGGACCTGAGCAACCGCGGCTACGCGGTTGGCCGCCATCTGCAAGTGACTTGCCGTCTCACTATTCGATGTGCGGCCCTGCATCATCAACAGACCGGAGATAAATTGTAGGCTATTAGTGACGCGGTGGTCGATTTCTTTAGCCATTAGTTGGGCCTGACCGATGGCTTGCCGAGCAGATAGGCGAAGTTCCATCTGATCCATCACGACGGATGCCAAATCCCTCAGATCATCAATTTGCTTTTGATCGACCAGGCGCGGTTCCTGGTCGATAACGCAAAGGGTTCCAAGATTGAAACCATCCCGAGTTCGCAGCGGAACGCCGGCATAGAAGCGCAACCCGAACTCCCCAGCCACAAGCGGGTTCGCCAGTGAACGGGGGTCGAGTGCGGCATCCGAGAGGATGTGCGGCATTTCCGAAAGAATTGCAGATGCACACAGGCCGGGGTCGCGACCGATTTGTTTCACGTCCAAGCCATGATGTGATTTGAACCAGATCCGGTCATGATCGACGATACTGATAATTGAGATAGGAACGTCGAACCGCCGGGCCGCGATGGCGGTGATGCGGTCAAAGGCGCCGTCCGGCGGCGTGTCGAGAATGTCGTATCGCTTTACGGCTGCGATTCGGTGCAATTCATTTTCGGGGATGATGCCGGGAGAAACGTTCACGATGCGTCCGTTGGTACCTTGGATCGTTGATCCTGCATCTCCGTCGCGTGCAAGTCGATGATATTATCTTTTAAATTAGCAGGAACGAACCCTAAGTTATCAGATTACCTACATGATCAGTGCAGAGTTTCAGTCGTAGTCGAGTATGAGTATGGCTCATCGCTCCGCGATGCCAATCGTCTTAATAGTCGAAGACGACCAACTGCTGCGCAGCATGGCAGTTGAATTAGTCGAAGATGCGGGCTTCGAAGCACTCGAAGCCGCGAATGCAGACCAAGCCATTGCAATCCTTGAAACGCGATCAGATGTGGCCTTACTATTCACAGACATCCACATGCCCGGAAGCATAAACGGCTTGAAGCTAGCCCACGCAGTGCGCAATCGCTGGCCACCCATCAAAATCATTATTGTCTCCGGTCAGGTTCAGTTGTCCGAAAAGGACATGCCTCCGAACAGTCGATTCCTACGTAAGCCATACTTCGCCGAAACGCTGATTTCTGAACTGGTTTCTATGGCCGAGTGAAGCCGTCCCGGCGCGCATGCTGGCTCGGAGCGCAACAAAAATAATTGCATCCGGATTGCTGGCATTAAGTCGCGTTGTCTGGAGGAGTACGGCACCGAACCCGGCAGCCCCGACGAGGCCATAAGGTGTAACGCCAGCAACCTCAGGGCGCGTCTTAACCAGGCCCGTTCATACGCTGATAGAAGAGCCGGCAGACCTTGAGCCGAGCATGACAGTTTGGATCGAGAACTAGTGAGAAGGAAGCGCTGTAAGTTCGCTTCAGCCGCCGAAGTGTCAATCGGCTCGCAAATTTGATCCCTCATCGGCGTTTAGATTTTCACTCCTTTGAACAGCGGATTGCTGTTTAAGTATAAACCCGCAGTCAGCTGTCATTCGTAAATCAGTTGTTATGGAAGAAGTCGGCCAGTGGCGGAGCAAGCGTCAGCAGCTCCGTTTTTGGTCACAGGGAATGGTACGACGATGTCTGCTCGTCTCCCAACAGCGGACATTTCAGCATCCATCGCGATGTCTGATAAGTGCCAGACTCGGAAGTGCCAGCAGATCTGACGGCTGCCCCACGCCTCTGGAGAGGAACGTCAGGGAGCGTTGATTTGCAGTGGCTGATCTTTGCCGATATATTGGAAACCGAGCGCTTTAGCTGGTTCACTGGTGCTAGCATTCCTGAAGTTGTGGCGCTCGCCAGGCAACTCTACATAGGCTTGACCTGCCGTATACGTTCGCGCAGGCTTCCCATCTAGTTCCAAAACAACAGCACCCTCGAGGACGTAGACGAACCTTGGAGTCGGATGAAAGTGCGGCCCGGTTGCCGCACCCGGTGGAATGTCCGCCACCCAAACTTGCATCTCTTTGCCTTCTACGTCGCTGAGGTGCGTCTTGAGCAGGTCCGTGCGCTTTATCGGTTGTTGTTGCGCACACGCGATCTGGCCACCCGAGATGCCCACCGCAACCGCTGCGATCAGCGCCGCGGCAGTTCGGATAATAGCGCTCTGATGCATGGATACCCTCCTGTTACCTTGGGTTGTACCGGCCACCGGCAATCAGAAAGCATCGCTGAGGCGGACTTCTGTGAATATCCGCATTCGGCCTGACTATCCCCAACCGGCCCCCAATTTGTGTTACTATTGGCATCCTTGGCTTTCCTCCTCTTATGCACTTGAACGGCGGTGAGCCCATGGCACGCTCCCAGGCAAAAGTAGACGAGCCAAAGCTGGCCGGCTCTTCCGATTTGGGCGTGTTAGCGCTTCATCGGCCCATACCGCACGGCCTCAAGAAAGCGATCGACTACATTCGGGGTCATGTGAACAGCAACATGTCCATTGCGGACCTTGTTGCGCACTGCGACGTTCCCGAACGAACACTGCGCAAGCATTTTCGGGCATTCATTGCTGTTTCCCCGCTCACGTTCTGGCGGCAGCTACGTTTAGCAGCTGCGCGCGCGTGCTTGCTGGAGGGCTCGAATGACATCTCCATTACAGAAGTTTCAGCAAGATTTGGCTTCGGTCACTTTGGCAGGTTTGCGCAGGACTACCGCCGACATTTTGGGGAAACGCCCTCGGAGACGTTGCGGCGAAGCCGTCTTGAGCGTCGCGAGCGGGAAAACCGACCTCGAAACCAGGCGCCCCACGACACCAGCAGTATTTCGGTTGCGCCGAGTAGCTGGCGGGACAGACCTTCGATCGCCGTGCTGCCCCTGCAGAATTCTGCGATCGATCCAGATTGCAGAGCATTCGGAGAGCACGTTGCCGAGGGAATCGCGACAGTCCTGTGTCGAGTGCGCTCCCTTTCAGTGACGGTTCCGAAGCCTTCTCGCGTCAGGATGGCCGACCCACTGAAAGCAGCCCGTGACGTAGGCACGCGCTATCTGCTAGCCGGAAGAGTTGCTCAGACCGGAAACCGTGTGCGCGTCATCATTCGTCTGCTTGACGCGGAAACGGACGTTCACATTTGGGGGGACACGTACGACGGACTGATCACGGATCTGTTTGAGTTGGCAGATCGCGTCACGGGGGGTGTGATGCGGGCCATCCTGCCTCATATCCGTGGTTCGGAGATCGAACGCGCGCGCCGCAAACACCCTGAGAACCTCGCTGCGTACGGCCTCACAATGCGCGCGTTTCCATTTGTTTTTGCGTCCAATCCAGCTGCTGCGAAACAAGGCCTCGAGTTTCTGAGTCGCGCGATCGAAATCGAGCCAGACTATGCGCCTGCAACAGCACTGGCAGCATGGTGCTATGCGAAACTTGTCTTGCACAATGGCACTCCGTCACCGAATCAAGCGCGAAGTGACGCACTGCTCCTTAGTGAACGCGCAGGCATCCTTGACCCAGATGATACGATCGTTCTGACGGCTCGATGCGCGGTTCACACAATGGCGGGTCAACTGGATCACGCCGGCGCCCTCATCGCGCGTGCTCTAAACCTAGATCCGAGCCTTGTCTGGGCTTGGGAGCGCAGCGGCTGGGTTAATGCCTATTTGGGAAACGGAGAAGCCGCCGTTAGGCATTTCGACCAAGCAACGAGGCTCGATCGGCTGCGACCGAACGCGAGCCGCTTGATCGGTCTCGGTTGTGCTCACTTTAACGCTGGCCGTTATGAGGATGCCGCTCTATGGAAGCGAGCAGCGCTGCGAGAGGATCCAGCCACGGCATGGATCAATCGCAGTCTTTCTGTCTCGTATGCTAGACTTGGGAATCGGTTGGCGGCCCTGGATTCACTGGAGGCGCTTCGTCGCTATTCTCCAGATATAACGATCGGCAAGATCGTGCACGCCCTTCCCTTCACCCAAGACTTTCTCGATCGCGTCGCCGAGGGGCTAGATGACCTTGGCCTCTCAGCGTGATGACCGCTATGGGTCAAAGTGAGAAGTCCGGGCGTTCAACCGGGAGGTCGGCTTTGCCCCGGTGAGCGGACATCGTAAGGCCGTCTTGGCATGTCCGAAAAGTGCCAGGAACGGACATGGCCCAACCTTACTCAATCACTTCATCGGCATGCGCAAGTACCGTCGGCGGGAACGTTAATCCGAGTTGTCGGGCCGTCTTGAGGTTTATTGCAAATTCGACTTTTTGTTGGTTGCTCAACTGGCAGATCGGCAGGCTTAGCTCCAAGCAGTACCTTGTGCACGAGGGCGGCTGCTTGCCTACGGTTCGTTCGATGTACCCTTGGCCGCATGGTGATTTCGACAACGTGATGGACGAAGCGCTCGATATCGAGCTGGACTATTTCATTCGCACCGACCAAGCCGTGAATTTCCGGGGGACGCGCAGACCTTAGCTGCTAACGCCATAGCGAACGCATGGCGGGCGGGCGTGAGGAGTCGAATGCGGCTGACCAACATGGCGATCAGGGCGGTCGAAGAAAGGCGCTCTCAATTGAGAAGCGGGTAACCCTCTCCACACATCGATTGGGCCAGCGCGGTGAAATTGTTATCCTGAATAACGATGTTAGCCGAAACATAAAATCCAGCCGTAATCTCGCAGCGCGCTATCCCGCACAATTGGAACGATTTGAAACGCTCGCATACGATTGCGACCGGCGTGGCAAGTTGGCAGCAGATAGATCGAACCGCGAGATGTACTCCCGGCTCGCAATGCAATATCGCGAATTGGCCGACGACATGCGAGGAAGTTGAACCGGCCGCCTCCAGTGCGGTACGATCGCACATGGATCACTACCCCGGTGGGCATGTCTGAAAGGTGCCAGTGGCAGACATTGGGCGTGATCTTGCCAGATCATGAGCATTCAGAAGATCAGGCTACTAAATCACTCTATTACGCGATCCGCTCGCGCGAGCAGTGTGTCAGGAATGGTGATACCAAGTGCCTTAGCGGTCTTCAAATCGATAGATAACTCGATCCGCGTCGGTTGCTCGACAGCGAGATCAGCAGGTTGGGCTCCATCCAAAATTCGCTTTACGTAATAGGCGGAGCGGCGATAGAGGTCGGCCCGTGGGGTGCCGTATCCGACGATGCCGCCGACATCGGTCATCTCCGGGATTGAAGAAAAAACGGGAATGCGATGCGAAAGGGCAAGCGAAGCTATGCGCTCTCGCATATCGATAATCGTCGCATCGTTGATGACAAGGAGGGCATTGGGGCTGCCCTTTGCGATACTGTAAAGGTCGCTTCGATTTCTGCCGGCCCCCTAGACCGATTGTCGTTATCGTCTGCATGGCTCGCTCCTCTGAATCGTGGGAGCCTTAACAGCGCCCACATCCATGGCACCGACGTGCCGGTGGAGGAGCCGTCCACAGCATCAGAAGCGGACATGGCACAGCGTCATTCGATTATCTCGTCGGCGCTCGCGAGCAGCGTAGGCGGGACGGTGAGGCCGAGTGTTTTGGCAGTCTTGAGGTTGATCACCAAATGAAACTTGATCGGAGCCTGGACCGGAAGATCGCTCGGCTTTGTGCCGGTGAGGATGCGATCGGCATACGTCGCGACGCGCCGATAATTGTCGAGAATGTCATTTGCGTAGGCCAGCAGGCCGCCGGCCTCAGCGAAGATACGAAATGGATAAACGGCCGGTAGAAGGTAACGAGCCGCCAGCGATGTAATCTCCACGCGATGGACATTCATAAAGGTATCCGGCATCACGAAGGCCGCCATTCGGCGCACGAGCCTGTGCCGCAATGACTGATGCGAACTCCGATGTGTCGCGTACCGGGGCCGTGATCGCTTCCACGTTGAAGTGCGCAGCGGCGGCTTTGAAAGGGTTTAGGAAGTATTCGGCATAAGTCGCCGTGATCGGATTAAACAGGATCGCGACCCGATTGACGTGTGGCGCAACCTCCTTGAGCAGCTCCAGCCACTTGCTGGCGAGCGTCGGCTCCATAGAGATGAAACCGGTGACGTTACCGCCTGGCTGGGGGAAGCTCGCAACGAAACCGCTGCCGACCGGGTCGATGGCCTGAGCAAACACGATGGGAATTGTGCGTGTTTGTTGCATCAGCGCCGTCGTGGTGGGTGTGCTTTGCGTAATGTTCGGGCTGCAGAAGGACCAGTTCCTTGGCGTGTCCCTGTCTCAACTTCGCATCCCCCGGTGGCGCCCAGCGATAGTCGATGCGGATATTGCGGCCCTCCGTCCACCCTAGCTTCTGAAGTCCCTCGCGGAACGCTGCGATGAAGGCTTGTCCGTCCCGGTCGCTCTCGGCGTACGGCATCAGCACGCCAATGCGCCGGAGGTCCCTATCCTGCTGCGCGCGCGTAGCGTACGGAGCGAGTGGCGTCGCCATCACTCCCCCCAGAAGTGCGATGACCTCGCGTCGCTTCATGCTCGCTCCTTGAGTTCAGAAAAGTATCGTAATGGTTCATTAGGGATACTGGAAGGCTTGGCTGGTGATTGCAAAAGTCGAAAATCGAATACCCCTAAAAATCTCGCGAAGTTTGATCTTTGGACTTCTCTGCCGCTGCGTCGCTTTTCAACTCCACTACGGAGGTCCCTAATCGATTACCGGAATGGCAAGCCTTATTCGATCACCTCGTCGGCGCTGGCGATAAGCGACGGCGGGACTTCAATACCAAGCGATTTCGCGGTCTTGAGATTAATGACAAGCAGATACTTGGTGGGCCGCTCAATAGGAAGATCGGCCGGTTTGGCGCCTTTGAGAATTCGATCAACATAGTAGCCGCCGCGCCGCGCCACGGCGACGGAGTCAGGGCCGTAAGAAATTAGTGCGCCGGCTTGTACGATTTCTCTGGGGCCCACTGAGTAAATCGACGGCAGCCCTGCTTGCGCCGCAAGTTCGGGCAACCGGTTCTGCGGCAAGCTAAAGATCGTGTCACCCGATATGTACAAAGCTTCCGCCCCTTTAGCTTTAGCAGTCGCGATTGCGCCAGGAATTTCCTCCGCTTTACGCACCTCGATAACATCGAGCTGTAAGCCGAGCATGGCGGCTGAAGGTAATGTGTCGCTCGGCAATAGCAGTCGATGCATCTCGTTTGCGGGATTGATGAAATTTGCCACGCGCTTCGCTTGTGGCAAAATTTCTCGAAGAATACTTAGGGTCTTCCCGTTGATACCGCCCGCAGTCATCGAGGCGACTCCGGTCAGGTTTCCGCCAGGACGGGCAAAGCTCGAGGCAAGTCCCATGCCGACTGGATCGGCGACGAGGAGTACCACGATCGGTATCTCGTCGGTCGCGTCCTTAATGGCGCGCGCGCCCTGAGGACCGAAGGCGACGATGAGATCGGGCTTCGATCGCACAAGATCGGCGGCGAGCGCCGGCAGCCGATCGAAGCGACCACCCCCTTCCTTACGCTCGATGAAGATGGTGGTACCCTCGAGCCAGCCGAGCTTGCGAAGTTCGTCCGATAGAGCGTTTTGAATCGACCCCGGTGCACACGAGGAGGCGCACAACATACCTACGTGCGCCACTCTCCGCACGTCTTGAGCTGCGGCCGCCGACGCGAAGGCAAGCAGCACAGCAAGGACGGGCACCGTAGCGAAAAATCGCTTCATTCGATCACCGTATCGTCGCGCAGGAAGATTTTCCGCCATCGCGAGGTCGAGCGACATGGCCCCGAGAGGTCTGAGCTATAGCAGCTTCAGAGCTGACCGGCGATCTAATGTCCGCCTCGGATCAATCGTGTCGGTTTGCCCCTCGTCCAGCCACTTCCGGTCTTCCCTCAAAAGCGGACCTTACGGGACGAAAGCGGCAAGATCGACGCCGCAATTGCTGCCCTGAAGCTACTCGGGCCAGATGAGCATGAAGGTCTTGCCGAGTTGCGGTTGAGGGGTTGGTTGCTAGTAGATGCGACTTACGAACCTGTCGATAAGAACAAGCGACGTGATGAAACGATAGCCCGCGACTATCCGCTGCTGTGCGACGACCTAACTCGCTTATCGCCGGACAGGGATGTCCCCTTAGTTCTCATCAAAGCGAATATTTGTCGTCTACTCGGGCCGCGGCTGCTGGCAGATGGGTTCAACGTCGTAAATAAAGGGCTGGATGTCTACTTCCCCAGTCACGGCAACCAAATTATGTTTCAAAGGCAGTTCAGCGCCATACTACGCTGTGCCGGTTTGAGCGCAGTCTAGGGTTAGGCGTTCGCTTTGGCGCGCATACAGCGCGCCCGAGACCATGAGATTGCGCAACTGCGCGCCCCATAACCTCACTCGATTTGGTGTTATACCGCTGTCGCACGATCCTCCTTGTCCGCCCCGCGCATAACGATCCTGAGCGCATCATCTGGCAGCGGTCGTTGCGGCGCCTTCGCCTCGTCCCAAGGCGCACGCAACCGGAGTCGGATCTCTTTTTCTGTGGCCGCTTCCGGCATGGTCTTGGGATGGCGCCTTGACGATCTCATTGTCCCGCCGAGCGTCGAGTTAACGACGGATTGAACCACTTCACCTTCATAATGTTACGTGTGGGCCTATATCGAAGTCGCAAAGTTTCGGCTGTAGGCGGCACTGCGAGGATTTTTATGAATTAGATCAAGAAACCGGGAATTATCTCATCGCTGGCGCTACTTGGGATTGATGCGGCAGCACGATATGTAGTGCCTCGTCCCAAATCGAAATTGTCGAGGCAAGAGGCGCAATCTGCTCCTACGGGCGTGAGCGTCGATACAACGAACGGCCGCGGTGGGGTTGCAAGCTCTCCAGTTGACGTGCCGGTGCAGGGTTGGAAGGACATTCTCTGGCGGACTTATCACCAAATAAATGAAGACCGGCTACTCGCAATCGCAGCGGGTGTGGTCTTTTACGCGCTGCTCGCTCTTTTTCCAGGTATCACCGCGTTAGTTTCATCCTACGCGCTTATCGCCGACGCAACCACTATCAATGGCCACCTCGGAATGCTCTCGGGCATCTTGCCGCCTGGCACGTTTTCGGTCGTGCAAGATCAGGTAGGCGTGTGCTGGCGAAGGGCGAAGTTACACTGGGAGCAGCTTTTCTGTTCAGTTTCGCGCTGGCTCTGTGGAGCGCCAATGGTGGCACAAAAGCTATCATTGATGCGCTCAACGTAGTTTATGACGAAAAGGAGGAACGCGGTTTCTTCAAGCTGAACGCAGTGTCGCTGGCCTTCACCTTAGGTGGGCTAGTAGGAATTTTGGCTGCCATGGGACTAGTGATCGCGGCTCCGATGGTGTTGGCAACCTTCGGCCTTGGCAGTGTCACTGAAATACTTTTGAAGTATGCTCGATGGCCGGCGCTGGCAATTCTGATCCTGCTTGGACTCGCTTTGCTTTACCGCTATGGGCCGAGCCGCAAAACTCCGAAGTGGAAGTGGATCTCAGTCGGAAGCGCGGTGGCAACCCTGGCCTGGCCAATCGGATCAGGACTGCTGTCATATTATTTGAGCAACTACGGCAATTACGATGCGACCTACGGTTCGCTAGGGCGGCTATCGGCTTAATGATCTGGATGTGATGTCTACGATCGTCATTTTACTGGGCGCGGAGTTGAATTCTGAAATTGAGAACCAGGCAGCGCAGAAGGTGCACCACGAAGGACAACGACAACTTACTAATGGTCAATCTGCTGTCGGCAGCTTTTGCATCGTGAACCGTCGCCACCGCTCGACAATCCTCATGTACGCCGGATCTCTCGAAGGAACTCGCGCGCTAGGTGGTGTGGACACTAGCGGATCCACAGAACGATGGCTGCGAGAGTGACGACGGCCCGGTAATTCCGGGTCGTTTTTTCGAAGCGGGTTGCGACACGTCGGAACTGTTTGAGTTTTGAGAAGCAGCATTCAACGAGATGGCGCTGGGCATAGAGGTGCTTGTCGAGCGGGTGTTTAATCGCGCGTGACGGGTTGTTGGGGATGACGGCGAGCGCCCCCTTGGCGGCGATAGCTTGGCGCAAATGATCGGCGTCGTAGGCGGTATCGGCCATGACGACCTCGGCAGGCAATCCCTCGATCAAGGCGGCGGCTTGCGGTGCATCGCCCTTCTGACCTGCGGTAAGGGTGAACCGCACAGGACATCCCAAGCCGCGAACGGCATATGTATCTTGGTGCTCAGGCCACCGCGCGAGCGGCCGATCGCCTGATCTTCAGACCCCCTTTTTCGCCCCGGCGGCGTGCTGATGCGCCCGGACGATGGTGGAATCAACGATCAGATATTCGAAGTCCGGATCATCGGACATCGCCTCGAAGATCCGCCACCAGACACCCTTGATGCTCCATCGACTGAAGCGCCGGAACACACTGTTCCAATCCCCAAACGCTTCCGGGAGATCCCGCCAGGGGGAGCCCGTACGCACGATCCACAGCACACCTTCGACGAACATCCGGTTGTCGCGTCCCGTCGAGCCCTTCTGGTAGGGCCGACCTATGATCAGCGGCGCCAGCCGCTCCCACGCCGAGTCGCTCAAAACCAAACGGTCCTTCACACCCAAGACTGCCTCCCAAAAAAGAAGCCTTGAATCTGATTTGCGCCTAAAAGGGAATCCTTAGAGTCCACACCACCTAGGGCGCGCGCGTCTTCGACGGGAAGTGTAAAGGTTTACGGAGGCAGTCGTGTCTCTGTACGGCTTATGTAGATGTGGGTTCCTCCGTATCGCAAAGACTCGTGCGGATGCCTTTCCGTTACAGCGTCACAGATCACAAATCATCCGTGATCTTCTGCCTGGCCGCCTCGCCGCGGCGGCCGAGTAGCCGGGCGCCGCCTCTTCACGTACCCAGACGGTGAGTGCGGCTGCGCGATGGTATCCAACGGCTGACTTCGCGCAGGCGCCGTTGAGAAAATCCTGGCTGGTCCTTTTCGTCAGATCTTCATTTAGCAGGAAAAGCATATCTATAACGGCTTCGGACGTAGCTTCCGCAATTCGGCTGTCGTCGGATGCAGTTCAGTGACAGCCGGATGGCCTGGCATTTTCGACTGATGTCTTCTCTTCCACTGCTCAATAGTATTGCGGCTTGCCTGGTCGCCGGATAACGAAAAACCCCGCGGTCCAAACCGCGGGGTTTTTTTATATTTAGCGCAGCAATGTTAATCGATCACCCGGACGACGCGGCGGCTGCGGGACTCGATGACATATCGCTTGTTATTGATGTGAGCATACCGATATTCGGCGTGACCGGGCACCTCGTACATTTCGACTTGCGAGGGAAGAGGTTCGCCGACCACGATCTGCCGTTCGTAAACGACTGAGGGGCGGTTTGTGCCGGTGATAGAGCCAATCACGGCATTCGGGATTTCGAGACCAAGGCCGACGGCCGCACCCACCGTGCCGCCGACCGCCGCACCAACCGGACCACCGACAGCGCCGCCTGCGGCAGCGCCATCACGCGCCCCCTGGTGGGTCGTCTGGGCAGACGCGATTGCGGGAGCGCCGATCAGTACAACCGCGAGGATTGCTGTACGAAGCTTCATTCGTCATCTCCATTGTTGAGGAACGTCAACAACACGCCTACCCGGGATTCGTTCCCGGTTAAGACCGCGTCCCCTGCCACGATGACCGGACCGCCGCCGGCAGAATGGCGGGCAGGAACCGAGGGAGACTTGCTGTCCGCCGCCGCCGCCCATCAAGGCGGGTCGCGCTGATGAATGGTCGGACGTCAAGCTCAGGGAGATGTCCGTTTACGGGATGATTGCGGAAGTGACAGGGTCTTCCAACGAGGCTGCCTTCTCAGTCTCGCCATCCAGCTCACTGCCGAGGCCCCTTCCGTGCGACCACGATGATGCTGCGCAACCTTGCGGAGCATGTCGGGTACAGTTCTATCCAAATTGATAACGAACAGCGAGCAGCGCTTCTCAAGGTGGTCAACGGGAGTGTCGCCGTCTTTTCTATCAGGTTCTTATCGTCGGACTGCTGAAGATTGCCGTCGGCATGTTCGTTTAGACACCGCTTAGTAGCAAGTTTGTCGAGCGGAACTTTTTTGCCCGGGGTACGTTTTTCAAGTCAGCGAAATCTGGAGGATACGCGATGAACAGCATCGTTTATATTGTTGGGCTTGTTGTAGTCGTGGGCGCAATTCTCTCGTTCATCGGTCTGCGCTGATCTGCGCAATCGACGCTCTGCTATTCAGGCCGTGTGGTGTAGCTCACCGCATGGCCTTTTTTTATCACTCGTGAGGCAAGGATGCAGAGATCAGAAGCTCGCCCTATGAGCGTTCAACCATCAGGACATGGGTCGACGGTGGCAACCCAATCGCTTCCTACGCTGCCAACTGCTGAGCCGAAGCATGGACCGGTTCGGCCAACCAAAAGAAAGACAGATGAACAGACGGCGCGCAGCGCGCATGCCCGAGAAAAAGTTCGGCTTGCCGCTCTCAAGATACAGCGGAAGAAGCTGAAACGCCAGTGACCATGTTCGTGCGAACGTCCAATGCGAATTCCCTCAAAGTACGTTAAGAGAGGAATTCGACGCGCCCGTAGTTTATCGGCTTGGATCGTAAGCGCGGGTCATCAGGACCAAGAATGTTTCGTGATGGACATTTCGATGACGGGGGCAAAAATTATGGCTCCCATGCCGTCACAAGTAGCGGACCGATTTCAACTGACGCTCACGCAGACCGGAGGCCAGCTTCGGGGGTGCGAAGTTGTGTGGAGGCGCGCAAAGGTCATTGGTGTGCGGTTCACGGGCGAGTGGCACGAGCCGAGTTAGCGTAGCGACGCATGTCTACTCTTCGTGCTTCAGCGGGTCGCTTTCGGCGGATATTGCCGACACGCTACGAGCGCAACTTGAGATTTCCTTCATAGGCGATGAGAGTCGAACGTAAAGCCTCTTGGGCCATCGGCACTTTTTGATCGGAATCACCCGCGTTCGCAACGAAGCACTTATCCTCCGAGACACACTGGACTACGTCGGCAAACACGTAGATGCGATAGCCGCCTATGATGACGCGAGTACGGATCGAACGCTGGAGATTCTTGGCGGACACCCAAAAGTCGCTCTAATCGTGACAAATCGGTCGTGGGAAGCGGACATCGAGGCACGCCGGATTCCCGAGGGTCGACATCGCCGACTTTTGCTGCAGACGGCGCGCGAACATTTGCAGTTAGATTGGATGTTTTGCTTCGATGCGGATGAGCGCGTTACCGGAGATCTACGCGGATACATAGAACGAACGCATTCTAGCGATTGCGACGGCGTACGGGTTGAACTATTCGACGCTTATATGACTCCTGGCGATCATGCACCCTATCAAGCCGATAGCGAACTGTTGGACTTTCGTCGTTTCTTCGGCCCGGAACGTCGGGACATTCTGATGTTGTGGCGAAACCGGTTGGAGGTCTTCTTCGCGAAGCACCATGGGCGAGAGCCGGGTGGTGTTGAACACGTGGTGACCGGTCTGTATTGCCGACACTATGGTAAGTCGTTGTCGGTCGAACATTGGGACGAGACTTGCGAATACTACATGCGACACTTTCCGTTCGATACCTACGGACGAAAATGGCGCGATCGCAAAGGTCGAGCAATCCACACCCAATCTGACTTCATTGCGGCCCTTGTATGAGTGGGGTACACGCTCTTCACGAATGCGGTGAGGATGTGACTTGTCTGAAAATCGAACGTGGCTCCCGCTTCGTGCCAATGTTGACCGCCTGGCTGACACAGGCTCACGCCGAATTTCTTACGCAGAGTGCCGCAATATTTTTAGGCGAAAACGGTCACCTAGATCAGCGAATGCAAAGCCTTGACCGCGGCCTCGCGCCTCTCCGCAGGAATAATTAGATTCACCGAATGCGGTGACAAAACAAATTTGTCGGCGACAATCCCGTGATACTTCAGGATCTGGATCGCCTTAAATGGCAAGTCTGAGGAAACGCCGCCGAAGCAAGTGAGGCTCACCGAACTTAACGTCTCACGCTGCTGGCGCAAGTCTTTACTTCCCTCCAGCGTGCGCAGCAAAGTGTCAAGCGACTCCGAATCCGAGGTCATCATAATGCGCGTTTTTCCGGCGGTGAAAGCCGAGGCGAGGAGTTGCGGCCAAGATAATCCGTTTTGCTTGAGATGCTGCGCGAATTTCTCAAAGCCTTGATTGAGATCTGTCGAATCGATCTCCACATGTTCAATGCGAGCCATCGAGTTGACGGCCAAAACTCTTCCGCTTTCCATCCCGATAACCTCTCTCATCACTTGCGTGCTGTGTTCAGCGCTGCCCAATTGTTTTAAGACCAAAGGAACGTTTTGGCTTTGCGCCAGCTCCACGCTGCGAAAATGCAAGACCTTGGCGCCCCAAAAGCACATTTCGGATAGCGATGCAAAATCCAGCTGACGCAATGGCTTTGAATTCGCCACGATGCGCGGATCAGCCGAGCAAACTCCGTCGACCTCTTTGATAATCTCGCAGCGCTCGGCTTTTAGTGCTGCTGCCATGGCAACCGCAGTGGTGTCGCTGCCACCTCGGCCCAGCGTGGTAATCTCTTTGGTCACCGGGTTCACGCCCTGAAAGCCGGCCAAAACCACGATGCGTCCGCGGTCGAGTTCTTCGCGCACGCGAATGGGCCGCACATCTAAAATGCGCGCGGAAGAGTGGGATTCGTCGGTCATCACTCCGGCTTGGCTGCCGGTAAAACTAATCGCCGGCACGCCAAAATCGGACAGCGCCATGCTCATTAGAGACATACTGATGCGCTCGCCGGTGGTTAACAGCATATCGAGTTCACGGCGATTGGGATTCGGGCTTACTTGATAGGCCATCTTAACAAGTTCATCGGTGGTCTTTCCCATCGCTGAAACGATCGCTACGACCCGATGACCACGCCTGTGTAGATCGGCGAGATTGCCCGCGACCGCGCGAATTTTTGCCGGTGTTTCGAGACAGGCGCCGCCGTATTTTTGGACGATGATGGGATGGTTATGCATTCTACTTTCAGAAATACCCCGAGAAAGCCCTGCGCGCCAGCACGAACAAACTGCGACACGCGCGGCTGCAAGCCTTTATCAAGAAGCCTGTCGGCTTTGGGTCAATCGCGTCATTCTGGTCGTCGGCCGACCACTTCCTGCCTTCCCCCGGAACATCGTCAGGGTCGGTCGCCTTGTCTCAAAGGTGCCCACAACGGACTCGTGCACCGCAGCAAATGGCACAATTATTCACGCTCGCGGCCAAACCCCGTTGGCGCGTCGATCAGCCCTACGGATCGATGAGCACTCCCGGGTTGAGCACGCCTTGCGGATCGAGTTCTCTTTTTGCTGCCCGAAACGCGGCCGCAAAAAGCCCCGGGCGCTGACGATCGTACCAAGGCCGATGATCACGGCCAACAGCGTGATGATGCGTGATAGTACCACCCGCCTCAATCAGCGCATCGCTGGCCGCATTCTTGATCGCCTGCCACTGCTCCAGAAGAGCACCGTGGCGGCCGAGTGCGTGGAAAGAGAAATACGGTGCGGGCCCGTCCGGATAGACATGGGTGAAGCGGCATGTGACCTCGCCTTTTACGCCAGTCGCTTGGAGGATCGCACGCTTCGTCGCCGCCTTCACTTCGTCGTGGAAACTTTCGAACCGATCCCAGGTGATAGCGGTCTCAAAGGTGTCGTTGATGAGACCGGCCGGCGTCAGAAACTCGCGCGCATAGGGCATACGAATAAATGCGTTGCGCCAGATTCCTGCCGCGCCTTCGAGATGTGCATCGCCGGCCTTTGCGACCTCCGGCGTCCCGCCATGGTCGGCGCAGCATTCGAGCGCGCGTGCCATCCGGGGGTCCGGTGAATGGTCGCCGGATTCAAAGCCCAGCACCATGATCGCGACGCTGCCGTCGGCGGCGCCGGTGTTGAATGCTTCTTGCGCGTCAAGGATGCGGCAGTTCGATGGATAGAGGCCGGCCTGTGCGACGGCGCGCAGCGCGCGTGCCGCACCGAAGAACGAATGGAAACGAACCGATGCGCCGGCACGGAATTTCGGGCGTGGCTGCAATCGCATCCAGGCGCGCGAAATCACCCCGAGCGTGCCTTCCGAGCCGATGAACATGCGGTCGGGACTCGGTCCGGCACCCGATCCAGGCAAGCGGCGCGTTTCCAGCACGCCGCGCGGGGTTACGACGCGCAGGCTTTCGACGAAATCGTCAATATGTGTGTAGAGACTAGCGAAATGGCCGCCCGATCGCGTCGCGATCCAGCCGCCAAGGGTTGAATATTCGAAACTCTGTGGAAAATGCCGCAACGTGAGGCCATGCGGCTTAAGCTGGCTCTCCAGCCATGGACCATAGGCACCACCTTCGATCAGTGCGGCGCGCGATATCTGATCCACCTCGACAACCTTACCGAGATTGCGGAGGTCAAGTGTGATCGCCGCCTTATAGCGAAGCCCGTCGACTCGCGGCTCGACACCGCCGCAGACGCTCGATCCGCCCCCGAACGGCGTCAGCGAGGCGCTGGCACCACCGGCCCAATCCATCACAGCGGAAATCTCTGCTTCGTTGCGTGGATAGGCGACCACGTCGGGCGCGCTGTCGTAGTCGCCGAGCATGGCTCGCACGTAGTCTGGATAGGATTTGCCATAGGCGTGCGCGACGCGATCGTAGCGTTCGCTCGTGCAGAAAGTGGCAAGTGAGGCCGGCGGCGCCACGCGCGGCGCGCGCAGCGCCAGGTCCTCGAGATGCGGGACAGCTTTTGTCTCAAATGCATCGCGTGCAAATTTTGCGCGGTAACGGCCGAGCACAAAGGCCTGCTCCTTAGCAGTCATGCCTTCGTCTTCACGGCCCCAGCCGTAATGTTTTAGCCTCGCACCGCTCATGGCTTCCTCCCTCTTATTTCTAACTGTGATTTTGGAGATAGCCGCCATACCGGCTTTTAATCATGTGAACGCGTAAAGGGCACAAAGCGCACGAGAGCGACGGCGCGCGTTGTCGTCTTGTCAGCGGCAGTTTTTTCGACGACCGTGAGGTGCTGAGTGGTGTAAGCGGGCCCCACCGGCATGACGAGCCGACCACCTACTTTAAGCTGCTCAATCAGCGGCGGTGGTGGCTGCCCCAGCGCGGCGGTCACGACGATGGCGTCAAAAGGACCGCATTCGGGCCAGCCACCATAACCGTCGCCAAGCCTGACGCTTACGTTGTCATACGCGAGGTCTCTTAGTGTTTTCGCGGCGGCCTCGGCCAATGCCGGGATAATCTCGATTGTGCAGACCTTTCGCGCCAGGTGCGCAAGGATGGCGGCCTGATAGCCCGAACCCGTACCGACTTCGAGCACAACATGATCCGGAGCGATCCGGGCTAACTGGGTCATCAAGGTGACGATGAGCGGCTGCGATATGGTCTGGCCGAGGCCGATCGGAATCGGCCTGTCCGCGTATGCGATGGAGCAAGATCGTTCAGGGATGAACAGGTGGCGTTTCGTTTGCCCCATGGCCTCAAGGACCCTCTCCGACAGGGCCTGCTGTCCCAAAGCACTGGTGTCGGACCGGGCGTAGGCCCGGATGGTTTCGACCATGGCGGCGCGTTCGCGGACACATTCGGCGTCCTGTGCGGTCGCTTCCCGCGCGACGGCAACCACGGAAAGCACGAGCAGCAGCAAGTTCCTCATGATGGTGCGGTCTCCAGTCGGTCCACGATTCGCGTCGACCGCTTGAGGGCAACGAGTGGATTCGACCGATCAGCCGTTAAGCGAAAACACGGCGTCCAGCGACTGACCGTAATTCGGCACGCCTTGATACCATGACTGCATCTGGCCGGTAATTGCCGCGGAAATGGCCTGTGAACTTTATCGAATGTCTCTTGTTAGCACTTCAGCTACGCTCAGGCCATCACGCTAGTTGTTGCTCCGGCTGGCGAGCGGCCCAATGCTCTTGACCGGGATTCCCCACCTAATGTCCGTTGCGGGTCATGCGCGTCGTTTTGCCGGTCTGGCCATGACTTCCGGTCCTCCCCCGGAAACGGACATCGTCACGGCCGGTCGGCACATGTGTCAGCCCCGAACAGACTCATGCACCGCAACAAATGCGTTAATCACTTCGTCGGCGCGGTTCCTTCGACAACCTAGCCGAAAGCCGGCGAAACCTCCAATCGACCGAATCTTCCACCGGCGACAACCTAACCCGAGTTTGCCGATTGCATGATCTTGAAGCGAATTAGTCCCCGACGCGGGCTGGACGTGATAGCGTTCGACATATTGGACCGAGCCTTGGGGGTAACCCTTGAGACGACGCCAACTCCTCATCCGTCTCGGCTATGCGGCGGCGTCACCTATCCTCTTGGCGCTCGCTCCCCGACGAGTCGCTCGAGCACAGGCGACTTCGAGCGCAACTCGGAAGATAGGCGTCGTAACGCTCGGAGTGTCGCAGTCCTCGCCTATGTTTAAGGCTTTCATCACCGGACTGCGGGAACTCGGCTACGAGCCGGGGAAGAACATCGTCCTCGAATTTCGTTATGCCGAGGGACAACCTGATAGATTGCCCGAACTTTTGAATGAAGTCCTGGCGCAGAACGTTGACATCATTGTCGTAGAGAGCATCGCGGCAGCGGTATTGGCGAAGAAGGCTTCGCAGACAATTCCAATAGTTGTGGCCATTGCCTCTGACCCGGTCGGAGCGGGTGTGTTCGCAAGCTTTGCTAGGCCGGGCGGCAATGCCACTGGCCTTTCGCTACAATCGGAGGAGATCACCGCCAAGCGGATTCAACTCATAACTGACGTCGTGCCTGGAGTGGCGTCAATGGCCATCCTCTACAACCCGAACCGGGCAACAATTGAGACGAACATTAAAGAGACCGAAGTTGCCGCACGCAAAAGGGGAGTTAAGGTTCGGTTCATTCCGGTAGGAACGCCTAACAATTTGCCCATGGCATTGGAGCAAATGGCCAGTGAGTCGCCGGAAGTAGTCATGACGCTTCCGGACGGAATGCTCCTAAGCCTGGCCAAACCCATCGGTGCGTTCACGGTCAACCGCCGCCTTCCGGGCATTTTTCCGGAGCGCGATTTCGTCGAGGCCGGCGGCTTAATGGCCTACGGTCCTAGTTTAGTAGCGCACTTTCACAGAGCAGCCACATATGTCGATAAAATTCTAAAGGGAGCAAAGCCTGCCGATCTTCCGGCCGAGCAGCCGACGCGCTTTGAGCTCGTCCTCAATTTGAAATCGGCGAAGTCACTTGGTCTCACTTTCTCATCTTCTATTACCATCCTCGCTGACGAGATCATCGAATAACCGTCAGCTATCGTAAAAGCACTTTCCACGCCGATCATTGCGTCGAGGGTGGGTATGCGAGGAAGCGGGGGTCGGGAGAAGCGGCGGCGCCAAGGAACCCTGAACCACGGCGACTTCCGGTCTACATCGGTGAACGGACTGTCTCAAAAGTGCCACGAAGCGACATAACGCATGTGGGCCCAGCATCGTCGCGCCAACGCAAATGGTTTACAATACCCCACCGGTGGCGCGTGCTATCGTTCGAACATCAGAAACCGACCCCGGCCTTGGGTGACAGCATGAGGCGGCGCAAGTTCATTAGCCTTTTCGGCAGCGCAGCGGCGATATGGTCGATGCCGGTACACGCGCAGCAAGTGCCTCCCGTCGTCATCGGGGTTCTGCATGCCAGTTCCGAGCAGGCGAGTTCCAGGCAACTCGGCGCGTTCAAGGCTGCCCTGCAGCAGCTTGGTTACGTTGACGGAAGCAACATTCGCTTCGTATACCGTTTTGCCGAGGGTTTCCTTGTCCGCCTGCCGGAGCTAGCAGCCGAGTTGGTCCAGTTGAATCCACGTCTCATCGTCACCGCGCCGTTGCCAGCCAACCTGGCGGCTCGCAACGCTACCAGCACGATCCCGATTGTGATGGCGGACGGCGCCGATCCAGTTGGTTTTGGCTTAGTACAGAGTCTTTCTCATCCCGGCGGCAACGTGACTGGGCTCACAAATTTCGCCGAAGATCTGGCAGCGAAGCAGCTGGATATTGTGCGGGAATTATTGCCGCATCTAGCGCGCGTTGCCGTTCTCATCAATATCACAAACCCGTTGCACGTGCCGCAATGGCGCCAGATACAGTCCGCAGCAACGCGTGCCACGATCACCCTGACACCGTTCGAAATCCGTAGCCCCGAGCAGTTCCAGGAGGCCTTTACTGCATTTACGCAGGCCCAAGCCGAGGCACTGCTCGTTCCGCCAGACATTACATTTAATACCTATGGCCGGCGCATCGCTGAGTTGGCGACCACTGCGCGACTGCCGGCGATCTTTTTCAGGCGCGAGTTGGCCGAGGACGGCGGTCTGATGAGCTATGGCCCCAATCTGCTCGAGAACTATCGCCGCGCGGCTTTTTTTGTAGACAAAATTCTGAAGGGCGCAAAACCTGGGGACCTTCCTGTGGAGCGATCGACAAAGTTTGAATTGGTCATAAACTTGAAAACCGCGAAGGCGCTCGGCCTTGAGATACCGCAGCCGCTGCTCACTCGCGCCGAGGACGTGATCGAGTGATGCGGTTCGGCCGGCGTCCGCTCCGGGTCTTGGTCGTGTAAAAACGCCCTTCTAAGGAAGTCGGTGAGAAGCCAGGACCGGTTCGGTCTCAGGCCGCGATCGCAGTCATCAGCGGCTTGGTCCCGACGATGTTCATGACCCGTGTCAGGTTATAGGCGAGGACCGAGAGTGCCATCTCCGCGGCTACTTTTGGAAGCGTTTTGGTAAGGAAGTGTGTCGCTCCCATGCGGGCCTTCATCGTGCCGAACGGATGCTCGACCGTCTCGCGACGCAGGCGCATGGCTTGTGGGTTTGCATCAAGGCGCTGCTGCGCAGCTTCGAGCAGATGCTCGTGCTCCCATCGTGGAATCCGCCGCTCTGGCCCTGTCGTGCACTGCGATTTAAGCGAACATTCTTGACAGGCTGTGGTCCAGTAGCGCCGTAGCCGCTTGCCGTCCTCCTCGCTCGTAAAGCGATATGGCAGTTGCTCCCCGGCTGGACAGCGATAGGCGTCCTTCTCTGGCAAATAGACAAAGTCCTGCTTGCCGAAGCGGCCATCTGACTTGGCACCCGACGTCTGCGGCTTGGGCAGTGTCACCGCGATGCCGGCCTCGTAACACGCGAGGATCTCCAGGCTGCTGAAGTAGCCGCGATCGGAAACCGCCTCGAGCGTCTCGGTCTGGAGAACTGCCTTGGCTTGCTTGGCCAGTTGAGCCCGATCTGAGCCGTTGTTCGTTACCTCATGCGTCACAATCAGATTATGCTCGGTATCCACGGCGACCTACACGTTGTAGCCGACGACGCCGGAACCGCGCCCGCTCGTCGCCATCGAACGGCTGTCGGGATCGGTCAGTGAGATTTGTTGGTCGGGCGAAGCAAGCATCTGCTTCTCGTAAACGACAAGCTTGGCCATTTCCTCCTTCAGCTTCGTCAGTTTCTCGGTAAGCCTCGTTACCTTCGCGGCCAGTGCCTCCGTCGGCTCTTGCCGGTCGGCGTGTCAAGTTGGCTCAGATAGCGCGCGACGCTGTCCTCCAGCTGGACACGCCGCCGTTCCACCTTCGCCCGCGTGAAGTTCTTGTCCCGGTTCTTCACGGCCTTGAACTTGCTGCCATCGATGGCGACACTCGCCGTCGCGAGGAGGCCCATCTCGCGGCAGAGTTCGACGAAGCGCGCACATACCTTGCGAAGCGCCAGGCCATTGTCTTTGCGGAAGTCTGCGATTGTCTTGTGATCAGGTGCGAGCCGACCCAGCAGCCACATGACTTCGACATTGCGCCCGGCCTCGCGTTCGAGCCGCCGGCTCGACTGCACCCGGTTTAGATAGCCGTAGATGTACAGCTTCAGGAGAACCGAGGGATGGTACGACGGTCGCCCGGTCGCTGCCGGTTCCACCCCTTCGAAGTTCATCTCGGCCAAATCGAGGGTATCGACAAACACGTCGATCACGCGAACAGGGTTGCTCTCGTCAATGAAATCATCGAGGCATTCCGGCAATAGCGTCCATTGCCCACGATCCGCCTGCTCAACGAAGCGCCGCATCAGCTTCCCCCGCAGAATCACGAGAGAATCATAGCAAAGCAGCGACGTTTTCACACAGCCAGGGTCATTCGCGTCACTTTGACAGCGCGCCGCGAACTTCCGCTCTTCCCCGATCAGCGGACATCGCCGATCAGGTGCGTCAGGTCCGAAAAGTGCCATCAACGGACTCATGCACCGCAGCAAATAGGATGGCTATTCGATCACCTCGTCGGCGCGAGCAACCAGCGTTGGCGGGACTGTCAATTCCATTGACTTGGCCGCCTTCGCATTGATTGCAAGATAGAATTTGGTCGGTACCTCAACAGGCAGATCGGCTGGGCTGGTACCGGCCAAAATACGGTCTGTGTAGCGTGCGAGCGAACGATAGAGCTCACGCACGTCGGGCCCGTACGTCATCAGCAATCCCTTTTGAGCGAACGGAGCCCAGCCAGAGACCGATGGTAGCTTGGCCTCTATCGCGAGCTGGGCAAGGCGTTCGATAACTTCGTACATTGCGGAATCGGGGAAGACCACCAGTGCATCGCAGCGATCCCGAACGATACCTTGAAACACGTTTTCGAGGTCGCTCAGATCGCGGGCCGGAAGCGATGGCGATTCATACGGAAAATACGAGGAGTCGATCCCGAGCTTCTTTACCACCGCTTCTGTAGCTTGCCGCTCCAGGTGTACGCCGGGATGTTGAGGCCGGGCAAGAATGGCAATGCGTCGCATTTGCGGTAGCCATTCCTTCAGTAGCTCAATGCGCTTGCCAACAAGTTCAATGGCCAGATAGCTCATGCCGGTGAAATTGCCGCCCGGCCGAGGCCAGCTTTGCACGAGTTTGCCGTCGACGGGATCGCCGCTGAAACCAAATACTACGGGCTTTTTGGTCTGCGTCCCCAGCATTGCGATCGCCATCAGTTCTTGCGTCACTATGACGTCGGGATTGGACGCGAGCACCTGGCGTGCCACCGCTTGCATGTCGTCCCGACCGGTTGCCCAAAACGCGCTGATCGTCAGATTGCGGCCTTCAATTCGACCTAACTGGCGTAAACCTTCACGCAACGAATCCAGATACGGAGACGGCTCGTCGGCCCGTCCGAGCCCCAGCCAGGCGATGTGCCGCATTCGATCGCCCGGTTGCGCCTGTGCGATGAGAGGCCAGGCAGCTACCGCGCTGCCAAAGAGACCGATGAACTCGCGCCTCAGCATGTTACCTCCTTGAAGACTCTATTTGCGCAAAGCCTAGCATCTTGCAAAGGCAAGCAGCGCGAGAAAATAGCGGCCGATCAAATTTACTCAGATGTCCGCTTCTGTCATCTGGCAGCGTGCTGCTCAATTCCGCTGACACTCAACGGGGCGCTGCGCAATAACTGAAGAAAAGTGCCACAAGTCGAATAGCAATGGCTATTCAATGATCCTGTCGGCCAGCAAGATGAACGCTTCAGGGATCGTCAGATCAAATGCCTTCGCGGTCTTAAGATTGATGTGCAGCTCGAAGCGTGTCGGCTGCTGCACGGGCAAATCGCTTGTCTTCTCACCCTTGAGGACCCTGGCCACGTAGGTGGCCGACTGCCGAATCATGTCGGCCGTGTTCGGCCCATAGGACAGAAGCCCGCCCAACTGCACCCACTCGCCCCAGCCTCCAACCAGCGGCAAACGATTTTTTGTCGCGAAATCGACGATGCGCCTAATGTTGAGCGCGGTGTGCCGGGAGGACACAACGTAGAGCCCGTCGATCCTGGCTTCGGCGGCAGCGGTCAGTGCTCGATCGAGATCGGCGGAGCCGCGCACCGGAACCGGATGGATTTCGACACCCAAAGCGACGGCAGAGCGTTGCGCAATGGGCTCCTCATTGTCCGCGTGCGTTGGGTCGCGAAGAAATCCGACCCGGGAAATGCGCGGGACAGCTGCTTTGAAGAGTTGGATGCGTTTGGCGGCGAGTTCGTCCGACAGAAGTGTCACCCCCGTCGCGTTGCCTCCTGGCTTGGCCAAGCTCACCGCAAGGCTCATTGCAACGGGATCGGCGCTGCTAGAATATATGATAGGTATCGTCTGAGTTGCCTTTGCGATCCACGGCGTAACATCTCCGCCCGACGCAAACAGCACGTCGGGTTTAAGCTGGACTAAATCAGCGGCGAGTCCGGGAAGCCTCTCCGGCTTCCCCTCCGCAGAGCGAAATTCATAGGTAATATTCTCGCCGTCGATGTAACCCAGCTCGCGCATGCTCCTCAGGAATGCTTGAATGCTCGGATCGCGGTCCGGCGTGCCGTAGACCAACACGCCGACACGCGGCCGCTGCGTCATTTGCTGCGCTGCAAGCGATGAGGGCCATATCACCCCGGTACCGGCGACGGCCGCAAGAACATCGCGTCGTCTCATCATGATGCTGCTTCTATGTTGATCGACGACCATAACCCAGCCGTCTTATCTCAAAGCCGCTTCTATGTCGAATAACACAATCCCTGGACATCCATTCCGGGTGAGCCGAGCCACCTAAGAGCGTTGTGCCTACATGTAGATTTTGCTTCAGCACAGACCTTCATTGATCGATGGTCTATCATTCCAAAAGCGCACGCAGAACCGGCACCCGAGCCACCGGACCAGACTAGGCAAAATCCGCTAGAGCAACCTCCGACTGGAGAAGAGGTTACTCCTCGTCCGGAAGATCGATCAGCCCCTCGATCTTCAAACCGCGTTTTTTCCGGAAAAGCCTCTTACTATTCATATCCGACAGGAAAAACAGCGAGTGGTGCTCCATTCATGCGGCATTCACTGACCGCTGCCCACCGCAACCTACCGTTCGGCACAAGAGTTCGTGTAACTGATCTTGCGAGCAGCAAGTCGGTAATAGTTCGTATCAACGACCGAGGACCTTGGGTTCGCGGCCGCGTCCTCGACCTTTCGCTCGGCGCTGCGCGCAGTTTAGGAATTACGGACCGTGGCGTGGCCCAGGTTCGCGCTGAGGTACTTTAGCTTGTGTCTAAGGGTCTCTCGGAAGTCGAGCGACGAAATCGCGGCATCCCAGCATGGCGCTACGGTCTGCCACGATCGGTCAATTAGGCAGGGTCGCGGACGGCCGCTCAATCATCGCCTCGACAAATTGACGCAAGCCATCCATAGCCTGCTGCGCCAGGCCTCCCAGTTCGACGCGTATTTGCGCAAGGTCGCCTGCCACGAAAACTGGCTAGTGTTGCCCGTGTGCTTTTGTCTGAGTTCATGGCACGCCTCAGTCCAGATCGTACGAAGCGGTAGTCGGTTGCGAGCCATGATCACCAAGCGGTGCATCAAGACATAGCTGCGCGGATGCGACAAAAAGGCGAGAAGCCGAACGCTGGTCCTTATCGCAGGATCGCAGGTCGTATCTCAATGTTTCGCATGGCTGTTCCGGCAATTTCCCCCTTGCAAGTTATCAAATCGTTTTCTCGCAGTGAAAGCACGTACCGCTTGATCGCGTCACTAGCTTTCACATAGCAGAATGTCCCCACGATGTCGGGGCGGGATTTAGTTTGAATGACGATAAATCCATTCCGTTCGGAGACATTATAGACGGGCAACTTCCACTCGACGATCTTGCCTTTGATCGCGCGTTCCTTTTCATCTCGCTGAATTTGCGTTGCTGGCGAAAGAAAAGAAAAAGTCTCCGCGATATCCCCTGTGGGAGCTAGGCTGGAGACCGGCGCGGAAGCGAGCTTCACATCAGATACACCGGTGGATTTTCCCGTATCGTTTTGCTTAGGGACGATTGTGTAAACGACCACAGCGAAGACGGGTAGACCGATCAGGACCACCACGCACCAAAAGAAAATTTCAAATGCTCGCTTCAAGTTGACGGAGCGGCAGCTCGACCGCCGCCGATCACGGCTAGCACTCCGCCAACAAAAGCCAATAGCATGAATACTGCGACGAGAGTGCCGCCTAGTATCGCGCCAGCGATTGACGCGATCACCAACAGCATTCCTGGGATACGGCTGTTAGAGCCCATTGCTACAGCGCCGAGGATAATGACGATGAACGAAAAGGCGACACCGCCCCAGCCAAGACCGACGACCATTTGGGCATTGTCTGCTTTAACGGCTGAGCCCACGCCACCAACCAGCAATGTTAATCCGGCCGCAAAAATTCCGAAAATTCCAGCAATAAGTGCAATTATCCCGCCAGCCTTACGCATGTCGTCCCCCAAGTCTCGTAACCCAAGTAGGCTTGCATGGTAAAAGCGATGCAACCTGGTTCCTATCCGTGCTTTTGCGGGTCTTTGTGCATTGTCGACGCGGCAGAGAGAGGCCAAATGGAGGGGCCTCCCTTGTGCCGCGCCCCTAAGCGTTAACCCTCAACCTGTGGCGGTGTGGTAATGCTACAATTGGCGGTGGCGGCGGCATGCCCCATCGCATCATGGCCAGCTCGCGCCCGGCGTCCTACTGCACCGGGATGGGAAGGCTCAAGCTCGCCTTGGTGCCGATGCGTAAGCCGGTCGGCCGCGTGTTCGATCAGGTGTTTCGGTAAGAAATCCGGATGCGTCTGCGGAGTAATGGTTGCGGGCTGCGCAGATTTGAGGGCGCTTGACCCTCGCGCGCCGGATCGCGCGGGGAGGGACTATTCCGGCGCATCCGAGTTTTTTTCCGAGATTCCACCAGAGCAGCCGGGCCGGATCAAGACAGCCGCGCTGTCAAAACTTTGAGTAGGAGCCGCCAAAGCGCTCGCCCGGCTGGCGTGATTCCCATGCTGCAATCCGGCAAGGCGATGGGCGGCGTGTTTAGCTTCAGCCGAGGATAGCAGGCCGCCTTAGCCACGAGCGCCGCCGTTCCTGCGCCCGGCAAACTGGGCGGCAGACTCGGATTGATAACCGTTGCCAGTCAGCTTGACGCCCAGCGGTAACGTTGATCGGTTAGGTTAAGAGGCAAGTTTCGTTGTGCTATAGCCACTACCCGTTATCATTGCGCGATTGGTTTCAACTTTTGATTTGATGATTGATCGCGATGAAAAGACCGCTTGAAGTTTCGAGTGAGGTTGTTTGCCCGGCCTGCGATGGCGCGGGCGTTCAGAAGGTCAAACAGCCAACGCAACCAAATCGCAGAATATTTCCACCGAGATGCACGGAATGTCTCGGTAAAGGTCGAATAAAGAAACCCGCCGCACCGTGAGCTAGCCGTCGATTACGCTGCCTCGTCCGATGAGACCGTCGGTAAATGTGCCTTGGATCAAAGAGAGGATCAGCGCTGCCGAACGTGGCAATGGTTATCCCGATCATGCGGGGATGCGGGCCGCGCGGTCCTCTTTATCAGCGCCGCGCGCCCAAGGGCGTCATCGGGCAACGGATCAATAGGCAACAAAAGCAATGTCTCCGCCGTCGCCAGATGAGCGGCGATTTAGTGTAGCATAGCCGCTACCAGATGCTGTGAAGTGAACATGCAAACGACGCGTGACAGCCTCCTGGACCAGCCAATATTTCAGAACGCGATCTCCGCCCGCACGAACGTTAAATATTGTACTTAGTTCCGTGGTGACATCGTGGAACACAATGTAATCGACCTTCAAGTTGGTGGAGATCGGCGGTAACTGGTCTTTGTTGACCAGCATGTGTTCGACCATTTCTTTGTAACCAAGTCCGGTGTTTATTCCGAACCTACTGGTAAATCCGCTATAGCCGCCGGTCAGGTTGTTGCAGACAAACAATGTGTCAAAACGTGCGCACGTAACTACCACGTTGAGACCGTCATTCGAGAGCTGATCGGCTAATTGTCCTCGGAGGATTACATGCATCGTATCTGGGGTCCATTGCAGTCCACTCTTACTCACTGAACAACCAGCAACGAGACCGCCGATACCATGCGACTCCATCAAATTGAAAAAAATGGCAAGGCGCTGCGTAATGCATATTGTGCCGACAACGCGGTCCGTTATGCTAGCCTGGGGCGGCATGTTCTGGACGAATGAACGAATGTATTCTCTGTTCTCTGCGGGGAGACTGCCAATGCAGGCGGTTGTTGCCTCATCGCCCACATTGTTCAGCGGACCGTACTTTACCAAATGTGGCCCAGCCGAATCGTGATAAACGAAGAGGGCTTCCAGCCGTCCTCCAGTGTGTGAACTCATCCACGCGACATCGAACGCTTCTCGTGGAGACAGAAAGCGAGAACTCTGCACGTAGTTGGCAAAAATGCCGTTGATCGGGGAAACGTCTCCCGCAAATGTTGCGGCCGTGTCTTGATGCCTAAATATTTTCAGGGCGGATTCTTCGACATTGCCTATAGAACTCGTGGGCTGCTTTTCTCCGAATGAACTGTAGTCGTTTCTTAAGGCTCGCGGCCCAACGGTGACAGCCGAATCGGCGGTGAGATAAACCGCGTCGGAATCCGTCCAGCCGATACATAACGTCATGTCCGCCTCCGGTTGACTGGCGCGGGATAATCAGGAAACAACCCGGCATCGGCGGCAGGTTGCCGACGTAACGGTTGATCACGCGGAAAAGCGCGCTGATAGCTTCATGGTCGGTGATAATTGCACATGCAAGCCGCGCGTCAAAACGCGGGCTTGATCCTAGTTCGTCTTCAAACCACTCCGCTTCCGCATGTAATAGCCCTGTCTTTAGCCTGCGCGCCATTCGCTTGATGACCTGTATCTCTATCGGCTTCGCTCCCAGCGGCGCTGGTGCCGATACTAGCTACTATGAACCAATCGCCAGCACGCGTTTCGCGGCTTCACTGAGCTGGAGGTTCGCTCACTTTGGACGCGAACTGATCGATAATGAGGGTCACGTCCCTCGGTCCAACCAACCGCGGTGATCATCGGCAGGTTAGCAAAAGCTTTGGAAGTAGATTCCCGTGAAGGACTTGGAAGGGTGTCCCCGCCGCGCTCGCATCGTCGAAGCTTGGGAGTATGGCCGCCGCCCGCCACGAACCGGATTGGATGAACCCAGCGGACCGCCGCGCCGGGCGCTAAGCCAACACTTCGTGTTGAACGGTTGTGCCGTCGAACGTGAAGCGAACAGTCGCTCTTATGCTGGCATTAGAAATCGTTGGTTCCGAAAATATAGGCACGCAAATGCCGCTACATCGCGCGGATGTGGCATACAAGGCATCTTTGCCGTCGTCACGAGCCGCCGACGCTAACCTCTGGCAAAACGGATAACCTGCATCAGAGGGGCTGACCAAGTCTGGATGGGTTGCCTCGTGACCAGCAACTGTTAGAGCTTCGCCCGCAAACGTGACGTACAGGAATTGATAGAAACGTCGCTCGGATGTCGTGAGCGAATGTCCCAAATGGTATTTTATTTCTGCCAAGCAAGTCGGTTCATCAAGCGCAGTATAGAAGGCTGGGAAATGAATCGTGTTAAAGCGCTGGGCCGGGATAGGCGTTCGCGTAAAGGTAAAACGAATGGCGTCCGCTGGAGTAATAACTACGCCAATTCCCTTCAGCGTTGCTTCCACTTCATCAAGGTCTTCAGGTGGAATGCCGCGCGAAATCAGAATGGCTTCCAGCGCCTTCGATGGCAGTGACATCAAACGAGCTACTTCGATATTTTTCGATTCGCTCGCAAAGGCGCTGAGCACTCAAAGTCCTCGCTCGGTGGAAACAAGGTCATTGACCCGCATCATACTGGGCATTCTACCATCCAACATAAAGTCTAATGGTGCGACTTGTCCAAGAGCGGAATGGGGCCTTGAAAGCCAATCAAGCTCTGCGCCCACAGAGTCATTGTAGATTGCCGACAAGCCAATGCTGATGCTCAACACGTATCCAGTTCGGTCGAGCGCATCCTGCGACGGACGCACGCGCCCCATCAATATCGGCTGCGCTGCAAGCTCATTGCCAGGATAACCGAGTAAAATAACTTGCTTGCGAGAATCCAGCCTCCAGCGTTCGCACGTTCGAACGAAGCCCTCAATTGCGCCCCTGCGAACTCGCGGATTCGCTATCGGCGGGGCTGCTTGATCGATTGAAACCAAGCGAGATAAGCCCAAGGCGGTATTACCAAGCTGGGCATTTGTCGTCAGTAAATTCCCAGCCAAAGCGGATGCGCGCTCTTGAAGGGGATACGCTTGGCCCTGCTGCGATCTAGGCCGGGGCGCAAATGGTATGACCTCATTGTTGAGGGGCAACGTCGATCTCCAAGTCAAGCGCTTTCAGGCAACGCTGCGTCAGCTGTTGGATGAAGGCGGCCTTTTCCAAGTACGATGTAGAAGGATCGGGCTTCAACATTGTCGCATTTATCGCTCCAAATATTGCCGTGGATGTCAGGTTACTAGGTTCAACCTCAACCTTGCATTTCCATTGCCCGTCATCGGAGTTAGCATAAAATATTGGTGCGCAGACGAATTGCGCAGGCAGATCACTAAACGTGCTGGCCAATGCCGGAATTTCAAAAGGCTCAAAAAATTCACTTACGCTTTCCTGCGATCCCAGGTCGAGATGCGACATGTCCTGCACCTCGACCCGCCCCAATGCCAGTTCGGGAAAGGCAGCTGGGAAGCGGTCATGGATTGTTCCCATGATCTCATAGACAAGCGTTAACTCGCTCGCCGTAAAATTTGGAAATTCGAAAGCAAGCCGATCCGCAAAAAGAGTCACGGTGGAAGGTCCACCATAGATATTATAGCGCGCCCGTACCTCGCTTAGTTGAGTGCTAGGGTTCGCGCTAAGCTCAGCAGTTTGGATGTTCAACCGCTCGCCCAGCAATTCATACAGGGTCTTAAAGAATCGCGTGGGAAGCTCGCGCCACTCTAGCGCGACGCCTTTGAAGTACTGCTGCACGTACAGGGACTCGCGCAACACCTTGTATCTAAAATTTGCCACGCCGCCGCTCGCTGGTTGTTAGTTTGATTTAATCGCACTCTCGGGCTGAGCACAAGCCATTCGGTCAGGGAAGCGGAGGCCATAAACGCCCGGTAGCATATCGGCTGCACTCAGCTAGACTAACGGCTTTGGGATGCGGAGGCGTCGTGCAAGAGGTCAATCTCCAGAAGCTGATCGGAGCGGTGGTGCTGCTTGGAAATGTTCGAGCGGCTCTCATCATGGACGTTTCCGGCTTTGCCGAACTGTTCAAGCCGGAGCCGACTCCAGAGCCCGAAAAGCAGTCAAAGTTATGGTGGCCTCTTCGTGCTCCAGCTCCTTATAAATCTCCGTCGCGTCTACAGGAGGCGAGCGTCAAAATTCAAACAGCAGCAGCGGAGCATAAGCAACAGGTCCGAGAGTCGATCAAAAGCGCGTTGAATGAACTGATTCCGCACCTTGAAGAGTTTGAGCTAACCGTCACACTGGCACAGGCGAAGAGATTCATACGTCGCGTCGATCAAGGGGAGGTCCCAGCGGGAAGCGAAGTAGCAGAGTTGACCGCACGCTTTTTCGATGAGCTTCACGAGAGGAAGTTTATTGGTTTGAGTAGGGAATTGAGCGCGTTTTACAAAACGCAACAGTTCCCACAAGACGTCCGTCTGAAGTTTCCCTCGACCGTGGTGGATATTGATGAAGCGATGAATTGTCTCGCATTGGAGCGCAGCACCGCCAGCGTCTTTCATTTTATGAGGGTGTTGGAAGTGGCCGTGAGGGCGACGGCATCTTGTCTTGGCGTCCCGAATCCCACAAGAGGGTCAGACAAAAACTGGGGCGTCATGCTGAACGCAATCAAAAACGGCATGAACACAAAGTGGCCGACGGCAACTGATAAGATGCAGCCAGATGCAAAGGTGTTCGAGAATCTTTTGGCATCGTTGGAGGCGGTTAAGAATCCTTGGCGAAACGCGACCATGCATGTTGAGAACACATACACGATGGCTGAGGCGCAACGAATCCGCCATGCGGTTGAAGGCTTGATGATTACGATGGCAAGCCGATTCGACGAAAACGGCGATCCAAAAGTCTGAAGCACCAAATTCATAAGCCGATTTGCTGTAGGCCTTGGTGGTCATAGTTGCTGCGAGAGAAGGAGATTTGGCGATGGTCAGCGGAATGTCCCAACGAAAAGCGCTGAATGACACGGCGCTTGGCACGGCAAATTGGCTCGTTAATTGGGGCAAGACCCTAAAGGCGGAAATGGAAAAGCAAGGTATTCCGCGCCATGCAACGCGAACACCGATTGTCGGCGCAAACCCATGGCAGCAAATCACCGGCGGCGGTTACACGACTGACGACAAAGAGACGATAACGTTCACTCGCGGTCAGATTCGGCAGCTGCTGAACGAAATGGCGCAACGTGTCGAAAAACTTCGGCGCTTTGAAAAGCCCATCGGCGGCGGTCACAAAGCCGACGACTGAACGTCACCTACCGCTCACGCCCCTTTCGTAGTCGATGACCTCGCCCCAGTTCGGACGAGGATCAACCCAACCGACACTGCCGCACTTCGTACATTTCAGATGCGCCAGTATGTCGGCCCATTGCCAGTCGGGCAGGTCGTCAAGATTCATGCCAGCAACGCGGGCGCTGATCGCCGACAGGCGGGCCAACGCAATAGATCAAGATGGACTTGAACCCAGCAGCCTTTGCGGTCATTGGCGTGCCGTCCGGCCAGTATCGGAGTCGCGAGTTTGGTTTTCGACGCCATGGCATGGCGCATCAAAGCAAAGCCTGGTCGGACTCGCGAATCACACCATCTCTTGTGACCGGAACGGCATCGCACCGCGACCGGCGGCGGGTGTGGATATGTCGGCGGGAGAATCGGAAGTCTGAATCAACACCAAGGGCGGGGCAGCGCTGGACAGCTAGTCGCTCCGCACACGAACCGAACTGCCAACCCCTCGCCGATCAGAGTTGATCCAACGTCTACGCCATTGACCCGGAGCGTTCCGCAGCGGCGTCCAAAGTTGCACGCATTAGTGCCCTCCGTTCCCGCCGGACAAGAGCAAGCGACTTGCTGGAAATCTGGACGACCGCCGCTGACAAGTTCGCGAAGCCGCCGCTGGGCTGCTTCGCCCTTTTGACGTTCTGTCTCGCATCGCGCGCGGGTGCCTGTTTCGGGCGCGTTGAAGCCTACTAAGCGGACGTTCGATCCACCGTCGCCAAGACCAATAGTATCCCCATCGACGACATAGACCGAAACTGAAGCAGGCGCAGAAACCGATTTGGTTGGGCTCGCTATCTTCAGGTCATTGGAAAACTTCGGCCAAGCTAGGGCGGCTACTAAACCGATCAGAACGCAAAGGACGATCAAGCCAGAAAGATAGCGCGAGCCGCGCGGCTTCGATTTGAAACTATCGATCATCTTAAACCGCTTCGGGTCGGCCCATTTGGTTTGGCGGAATTTGTGGACGTTGTCGGGCATGGCCCCATCATCTTAGCGTTCACGCGGTAAGGCGCCACTGACCTTGACCGACGTTAGGACGGCGTTGACTACGTTCGTCGGCTGTCGGCTTTCATTTTAATCAAATCGGAACGAAGCGCTTTAGAGTGCCTTGACCCAGTGCCGCAGCGGTCGGGGGAATCGTACAATGAATATCCTAGCAGCGTTGAGCCGGATCGCCTCCCGGCCGGAAAGGCCAACCTCGCGCGCCCGCCCGTTCGACGATGGTCTTGTCGAACTCGCCCGATTGATCGCGCGCGAAGTGCCTGCCGGGGACGCTGAAGCCTCGTCAACCGCCCCCAGCGCCAACCCGCCGCAGAGCGAACGCAGATAGCGCTCAACGGCCGAATAGGCAGATTGGCCCCGAGGGCGCTACCTGCCCCCCACCTACCCCGCCTGATTTTTGAGGGCGCACGCCCTACGCGCAAGAATTCATGTGCCTCCCGATTTAAAATCGTGGACATCGATTGATGTCTTACAGCTCACGTTGGCTTGATAATTAGCATCGCTTGTCCGAAGCAATTCGGCGAGTGAGTGTATGCACCAGCTCGACTAGATCGCTCAGCTTCTTGTCCTCCTCCTCGTGCGAAAACGGCGATATCAATATCCCGTGCATCACCGAGTTGCGTATTTCGTTCCAGGCCGAAAACTGAGCTGGCGTAATTATCGCCTTCGCTTTGAGGCTCCGAAGGTTGTTTTTGGTTGTTTCCTTTTCGAAGTTAAAATTGTGTACAGCTGTGACTGCCGTTCCCTTTAGGCGCACAGGAGCCGTTGAGTTCTCAATCACCTTAACAAGGGCGGCCTTTTCGACCTTCTCAGCATTTTTGTCTCGCATGGTCATCGGCTTCACCGGTCTCAGCAGCTTGGTCAAACCCTCGCTTGCGCTTGCTAGAGTTAGAGCCATCACCCAACGCGACGCCAATGCAACTTGGCCCAACTCATCATAAAAGCGAGTTATGGGGTGTGGCTCGAAATTGGGATGACCACGGTCATCCCGCGCGAGCACAATCAAATTGAGAAATCGGCTGTACCATTCAAAGAAATCGCCCCACTTTGCATCATCTCCCCAGTGCCAAAACGCAGACCAAACCGCGTTCTTCACCTGCGGCACGGTCGAGACAAACACTATCGAACGATCGCCCAAGTTTCGGGCATGGAGGCGCGGCATAGCTGGTTGACCGAACAAAATTCGAAGCGGTTCGACCAACCAAGCCTCTGTGAATGTTGGCGGTAGCTGTTCTGAGTGAGA
>NZ_JAFCLY010000029.1:0-115473 GCF_018130185.1 Bradyrhizobium sp. AUGA SZCCT0182
CGGACCACTCCCGCTTAACGCGAGGGACTTAAGCGAACCACCTAACGGGACGACCTCGGGATGCCCCCCTCCGTCGCGTGATCACAATTACCGAGGACTTCTGCACACGCAACAAAGGAACCGCTTCCAGACGCATGACTCAGCGCCTTTTCCAGAGGGTGTTGCACAAATAACACGCGGACGTGATCGGACTTTCTCCGTAACTAATTGTTTCAAATAGACATTTTTTAAAAGTTCCATTTGCCTCCCGAATTGTTGCTGGCGGCCGGCCGGCGGGCGGTTTTCCCTCCTCGGGCATGTCGCAGCGTCGAATCGAGCACCCGAAATCACCGAATCCCCGTCAGACCGTCACACCCGTGGTGAAACGTAGGATCGGCGAAACGACCGTCGTAATGCCCGTTCGCCGCCATATATCCATCGCAGCCATATAAAGGCTCAGGGGCCGCGGGTGTCGCATTACCGGAACGGGTGCGGCCACGAACAGCTCTGCGGAACCGCCCCAGGATTGCAAAAGTCCCTATTACCTGGCGGCCGAAACGCGCCTTTACCTTTGCGGGTAACCCGCCTCATCAGAATCCGCGGTGGGTGGCGCCGAATCGCTGACAGCGTGTCGCCTGAATCAACGGATCCCGCATTTTGAAGACGTCAAAGCCAGCACGCGCGCGAAATGATTCCAAAGCCGGCTTTATTGAACGGACGCCGCCTGACCGCCGGCCGCATGGGGGCTTCCGAAGCCCTCAAGGAAGCCTCTCAAACCGGCGCCGCTAGATGCGAATTGGCGTACCAGCCGTGCCGGGAGGCGGCAGCGTCGCTAAATGGCCCCGGCGTAACCTGAATCTGCCGCTTGCGGCCCGCCCCCGCGTCGGGCATATCCGCCCTTACGGAGCTGTGGCCGAGTGGCTGAAGGCGGCGGTTTGCTAAACCGTTATAGGGTTGTAAAGCCCTATCGAGGGTTCGAATCCCTCCGGCTCCGCCACCCGCCTTCGCTTACGCTTCGGCGCGGCGTGCCGCGGTGAAGCCCAAGCGAAGGCGGGTGCCGCCCCATAGCTGCGAAACGGCAACGGCAGGCTGGTTCGAACGTTCTCCCCTCGCCGCCTTGCTCTTGCTTCGACAACACACTTGCATCCGTAAAAACGATCATGCGCCAGTCTTAGACCGGCACTGATTGACGGATATCATCACCCCGGATGAACGCGAACAACGAGCCTCGCAAATCCGCCCTCTATCTGCTGCTGCCTGCCATCCAGATATTGGGGACGATCACTTTCATCTGGCAGGCAATGCCTGAGTTCAGGCAGGTCGCAATCAATCCCGGCGAGCAGTTGCCGCGTGACGGCTGGTCCGATCTCATCTCCTTCAGCCTTCTATGCGTGATGCAAATCGCGTTCTGGTGCCGTGTACGCTGGGTTCCGATTCCGTTTCGGCGTCCGAACCTGATTCTCAATCACGTTCTTCCTGTTTCTGGGTAAGCTCAGTTTCATCTTCGGCAGCGCGCTGTTCGGCATCGCCGTCTTCAGGCACCTCCCCGAGCTTGATCGCGGCATCGACATTCTGCTCGCCGTCAGGCGCGGCGTGACTCTGGCGGGATGTCTGTTCGCGCTGTTTTGCGCCAGCCTCGAAGTGGAGCGGCTCGGGCAGGCCGTTGAGCCGCATCGCAACTGAGCCGGCAATCGCACGTCGCCAGAAACCGCCAACGAAAAAACCCGCCGGATGAGATCTCCGGCAGGCTCAAGTCAGGGTTAGCAACACGTTGCGAAAACAACGCTGCGAATAATCATCGCGCGTGCGCCTCGGTCCGGGGGATAGCCCAGCCTTATATCTTGTTCCGGGCGCGAAACTTTACAGGAATGGCTCAAGCAGCTGAAAGTGCTGCTTCGGCTCGACCAGGATGCTGCAATCTTTCTTCCCGATGTCCGGGAACAAGTGGCAATTCTTGGCGTTATCCCGCGTCTGATAGACACGGACATAGGACCCCTAAACGGCTTCAGCGCGCTTCCCCCCGTGCGTTGAGGCCGTTCTTTTTTTGAGGCTTCGCCGCCGCAGCAACCAGCGTCGTCGTCAGCTCGCCGCCTTGACGACCTCGATCCCGCCCGGCCCGCGGACGTCTCATAGGTTAAACAGTTGCGGATTGCTCGTGACGTATTCAGCCCAAAGCTCGCGCATCATCCGCCTTACGTCCTCAGCCCTGAAGCCGCTTCCATTCGGATGTCTGTTTGCGAGTTGACCTGAGCGTTCGATTCCCGAAAAGGGATCGCCCGGATATGGCGTGAAGGCTGCGTCGGTCGGCTTATGCACGATGCCTTGCGGAGTGATATTGAACTGGTCGCGCCTGACTAAAGTGCTCTCCATTGTCGACGTCCTGCGGCCAACAGGTCAAAGGCCTGAACGATACCTTGCAGGGAAAAGCGGGGAAGTGAGGATAAGTTCCTGGCGTTCGGATCAGTCGAAAGCTGCACGCTGGGTGCTGCCATCCCATCGGTTGATAACGAACGCAAACGAGTGCGACTACCAATCGTTCCGCGGCCACTGATTTTGAATGAGCCGGCGCAAATCAAAAACGCCGGGCAAAGAAAAACCCTGCCGATCACAGGGACTAACCTGCCCAATTGCCACTTGTTCCCGGTCTAGCGAGCAAGCCGCGGCACGGCGACCGCCCCGCCACGTCGTGTGCGGCGGGCTGTCGGCTTCCTCTGGCCCGCTGGAACATTTGATCTTCTGTTCTGTTCTCCAAGAACTGTTGAAACCCTGGAGGATGAAATGAAGACTCTCGTCACTGCCGCTCTTTTGAGTGTTGCCGTAATTAGCACCCCGGCTTATGCCCAGACCGCTCAGCCTGCTGATCGCGCTGCCCCGGCCGCGACCACCAGCCCGGCGGCTTCCAACACCAAGATGATGCTCAAGGGAAGCTGGCGCGCGTCGAAGCTCATGGGCCTCGACGTCTACAATGAAGCCAATGAAAAGTTGGGTGATGTCAACGAAATCATCCTGGACAAAAACGGCAAGGTTAGTGCTGTCGTTATCGGCGTCGGCGGCTTCCTGGGAATGGGCGAGCACGACATCGCCGTTTCCATGGACAAGTTGAAGTTCATGGAAGAGCCCGCCCGGACCGCCTCAACCGCTCCGGCGACGACAACCGCTCCGGCGACGACGCGTGATAGCACTACCGGCGCGGCCACAGCTCCGGCGAACACGACAACGTCGACGGCCCCCGCGCGCACGGCCGGCGCCAATGATTGGGTACCCGATCATGCCGTGATGAGCGGCACCAAGGAGCAGCTCAAGGCGATGCCGCAGTTCAAATATTCGGATTACAACTAGGCTCGAAACTGAGGGGGCCCATCCTGGGCCCCCTTTTTCTTAACGATGATCACGGCCGGGGGACTTCCGCCGCTGCGCGGCTACGCCATTTTCTCCGGATCCTGTCCGGATAACGACAAGCGCTAACTTCGGGGGCTGGCCGGGGGCGTCGTCGACGTTTGTGGCGGCGCGGGCTGGAGTTCGCCAGTCCCGTGGGGCACACAGGTGCCCACGTTGCTTAACAGCCGTTTGGCTTGCACGTCACGTGCTCTGGCATACTCGCGCCGACGCTCGAAGTTGACGACAGCCCCGCGGTCCCAAGCCTCGAATGCATCAGCATAGTGCTTGCGCATCTGTTCTTCCGCGGCGAGACACTCGGAGAACTTCTCGAACACCAGGTTTGTATTCACGGGGGTGATGCCGCCGACCAGGACCACGAGCATCCATTTCATCATCGCGCCCACGCTGTTGCCCTGCACACAACAGCGAGAACCCTGTTAAGTTCCAGCAGTCGGGAACAAGTGGCAATGGCCGGCGTTGAACGTTCCGTCTGGAGGATACCGGACATATGGAAACGGCCTCAGCGTCCTAACCCCGAGGCTGGGGCCGTTTCTGCTCGCCTTGGTGCTGAGGCGTCGCCGACTTCCTGGCGTCCCCGGCCGGCGCGGATTTGTTTGCCTGGACGGGATTCGCAATTTCGGCGACGCGACAAGGCATGCGGTCGTCGACGAGCACCCGGACGGTGCTCACATTTGAACCTTCCAACCCTCACGCGTCACTCATCCCGTAGGTCTTCGTGGCCGAGGAGAGTAAACTTGCCAAATTCGCCGTTCGAGACGCTTGCGATCGCGGACGTGGTTGACCGGTTGGGACTGGAAATGGTGTCGCGGGCATCTGGGCCGAGAAGGATTTGATCGTCAACGGCACCCTCTTCAATTGGGAGATCGATACGCCGGCCTGCTTCCTTGCTGTCGGCCGCGCCTGCGCTGCAAGAACCTGGTCGCGAGCAGCGCCGACATCAGGATCGCCAGGGACGCGCGGATCGATGGTGTACTGAGCTCGACCTACAATCACGGCTTTATCGAAGTCGGCCGGAACGTCCACGCAAGGCACTTCGTCATTGATGATCACACGACCATCGTGCGCGGGAACGCCGACGCACGCGGCTGGAAAGACGCCGAGCACGTCGAGGTCGCGCTGCCGGTGAGTTCCTGGATCGCGGAAGTTCGGCCCGAGTTCAAGGCGGAGTTCTTCGACGTCGACGGTGGCATGACCTGCCCCAACGGCAATGTCGAGCTGGTGCAAGCGCTGCTCGGAGGACGAGAGATCCTGCGCAACCTCTAGCGGATAAGCCCTAAACCTCGAATCTTAACGGCGTAGTTCGAGCTTGCAAGCGGCCTCTGTGCTCAAACGCGCCCGCGCGCTACGCAAAAAAAGCGGTCGTGCGCTCAATCACCCAATAGGCCGCCATGATGCCTATGGCGTACGCGACGCTCACATCGAGACGGTCAAGTGCCGGCTGTATCCGCGTGGGCTCCAGGAGCATTGACGCCAGATGGCGCAGCAATGCTATCAGCGACAAGACTGCGGCAACGAAGATGAGCTGCCCAATCTCCACCCCAACATTGAAAAACAGCAGCGCAACGGCGATCGAATGTTGAGGTAATCCCACCTCAGCCAGCGCGCCAGCAAATCCAAAGCCATGCAGGAGGCCGAAGGAGAAGGCAACGAGCCATGGCAGGCGCGCGGTCAAACTCGGCTTCCCACGGCGGGCGTTCAGAATCTCGACCGCAACCAGCATGATGCTGAGTGCTATGGTTGCCTCCAGGGGCGGTCCCGGCACATTTACGAAGCCCAGCGCCGCCGCTGCAAGGGTAATGCTGTGCGCGATCGTGAATGCCGTAACCGTAATGGCCACGCGGCCCCAGCCTCGTACGAGAATCACCAGCGCCAGCACAAACAGCAAATGGTCGAAGCCGAAAAGAATGTGTTCGACACCCAGGTGCAGATAGGTCGCTGCGATTTCCCAAGCGCCGGGCACGGCTTGAATGATGAATGCCGTCTTCGTTGGAGAAAGCCGTTCGGTCTGTATTGCGCCGCCAAGGCTTTCGATCCGAACCAGTACATCAGTCGATGTGGCCGATAGTCCGTTGATGGATACCGGCTGCCCTATAAATCCTCCGTCCCGCCGAATGGTACGGCGTTCAACATAGACTCCGTCGCTGAACGATCCACGGGGCCGCCCTACATCCTGAGTGCCCTCGGGCAGTTTGACGTAGATCGCGAGCCGCAAGTCCTCCCCGCGCGCAGGGATTTTGAAAAGCAGATTATACTCGCTGGGGCTGATCTGGCGCATTTCAAGATAGCCAGGCCGAAGTTCATCCGAGATCGCCGGCTGTGCCAGCAGCACCGCCAGAACAGCGAAGAACAAACGAAAACGGGTCATCGACCAACTTCGGCTGACGCCGCCTTGGGAGGAGATGCTTCCACCACGATTTCGTAGCGCTCCCGTAGCGAGGCATACAGCTTCTGTTCTGCCTCAAGACGCCGCGCGTTCGCCCACTCTCGGCGGACGGCCGGCCGGACATCATCGAGCGGCGGCAAGCTGCCGGAAACTCGTTCGTTGATAAAGACGAAATGCTGTCCAAAGCCAGAAGAAACCGGCCCCTGCCAGCGGCCCTTTTCCATCGCGAGTACCCGTTTGGCGAAGCGTTCTCCAAACTGGTTCGTTACCTTTGTTGCCGAGAAGCCACGAAACTCCTCGCCAAGCAGAAAGGGATCGCCGAGTGCCGTCGTATCTACAGCCGCGTCGGCGCCAGCCAGGACGCTCGCAACCTGTTTGCTGTCGCTCTCGATGGTGTTCGGGCGCCGCGTGGCGCTCAGGAAGACCTGACGGAATGTAATTTGATCGTCGGATCTGAAGCGCTCCGGATTGGACGCGAGGTAAGCGGCAAGCTGCTCGTCGCTCGGTTCCGGCATGTCCGCGGCGAGAAATTCCATCTTCTGCCGCACGCGGCGACGAATGATAACGTCGTCGCGGTCGAGCCCGGCCGCTTTACCCTCGCGGTAGAAGACTTCGTCGCGGATGTAGTCTTCGATCAGCCCCTGCAGTTCCTGCTCGCTTGGTGGCCGCCGCCACGTTCGCACAAATCCGTCGCCGAGATTGGCTATCCGCGAGGCGGAAACGACGATTTTCTCGGGCGCCTCATTTCGCTTGCCAACGAGACCGTAAAGCGCGAACAGCGCCGCACCAATCGCAAGAAACTGGAATAACGGTTCTCTTAGCAGCCGAGCGATCAAGGCGTGTACCAGATCGGCGAGGTGTAGGCGCGTTCGGTGGTCGTCATCCTGACTTCCGCCGGCATTTTGATACTGAAGTATTTTGCGTCATAGGCCGTCCAGCGCGGCGTCGGAATTTCGATCACGCGCACATAGTAGAAGGCGCGCAATGCGGGGTCGAAGTCGGGATCTTTCCATACCGTGATCATCTCGCCCGCGCCGATCGTGTTGGTCCATGTCGCGTTCGCGACATCGACGGTGCTGCCGACGGATGTTCTGCTGCGGCCATCGGCGTCGATCGTGCGGCCTCCGGACACGGCGACATCATAAATGCGCTCCTGCGCCTGCCCGTCCTTGCCAACCCAGCCCTTGATGACCTGGATGCGATCAAGATTTGCGCCGATCGGATCTTTCAATGCGGCGACAAGGAAGGTGGGAGACTTTCCGTTTGGCGCGCTGCTTAGGTCTCCGCCCATCGGCACGCCCTTGGTATAGCCAATTCGCGCCGGCGTGCGGTTGTTGGCATCGGCAGCCTCGAAGTCCCAGCCGCCGAAGAAGCGAACCGCCATGCGCGACCCGGTGGTGGCGTAGGTCTCGCGCCGCTTCATAGCGTCGAAAATCGCCTCACGGGTATTTTCAGTTGCCCATACCGCGGCGTACCCGGCCGCCGTCGTCTCCCAGCCCATGATAACGGCAATATTGGTTTTGACGAAGGGATGCATCGCCCGGCCGGCGCTTGGTTCGGCGGAAGATGTCTTGCCGAAGAAATTGTCCTCCTCGACGGCCGCGAGCGCGGTATGCGTATCGGTGCTGCCGACCAGGCCGAACTTGTATGGATTAACGCCGAGTTCGGCTTCCATCTTGAGGCCGTTCTTGAGTGCCGAACGGACATACTCGAATTCGAGCATCTCCGGCCGTTTCGCTTCCGTCAGATCGAGGTTGCCCTTGTCCCATCGCTCGTAGTTTGCAAATTCATCATTGGGTGAAAGAAATGGATGGGTCTCGCCATCGCCCTTCATTTGCGTGGCTTCGTAGAGCGGCTCCCAGCGCATGCGGTTCTCCGCATATTCGCGGTCGATCCGCTTGCCGTTGAACGATTCGATGATCGGAAACATCCGACCGTTGCTCAGATTTCCGTTGTGCGCCAGCGCAAGAATTTCGGCGCCGGTCTTCTCCTCAACCATCGCCATCCACTTCCAGAGATCGCGGGGATTTGGACTGCCAAGCGGCGGCTGCGTGGTGTAGGGTTCGACGAGGCTCGCCTTGGCTCCGTTGTCGCGCCAAATGACATTGCGATGAAGGTTGTTGCCGCCCGCGTTCGAAGTCCACTCATAGCCGATGAATGCGGTGAAACGACCCGGCTCATTGGCTTCTTCGGCGGCTTTGATGGTTTCGCGCCAGGCGCTGCGATAGGCCGGCGTCCCCGGTGTCGGGAAGCCCTTCGGCAGTTGTCCCTTGCCGAAGCTGACGATGATATCCATCGCCGCCTGCGCACCTTTGCCGGAACTGATCTCGTCGTACCACTTCCGGCCCTGCGGCGTCGCCAGCAGGCCGGGATCGCCCCCGATCAGTTGCGGGAAAAAGCCCATGCCGTCCGAATGATCCGCCACCACCATGAAATCTAGCGGTCGCGAGAGTTTGGCCCTTTGTCCGCTGGAAGCGATGACTTCCTCGCCCTTGGCAAAGCGATAGGCGTCCTTTGGACCGAGCCGAGCACCGAACGCGCCGGCGTCCATCGAGTATGAGGTGTGCGTGTGCGTGTCGCCGAAGTACGGCCGTGTCGGAAAATTGCGTCCCGCATAGGGCGAGTAAGGCGGCTTGGACGGAAACACCTTATCGGCCGTTTCCTTGTCCAGTGTGCCGATGTCCGTGGTTAGATCATTCGCGGCAACGGCAGTAGCAACCAGGCATGCGGCACAAGCACCGGCCAGCGCGGCTCCGGAGATGGAGGACAAACGGAACATCATCGGTGCCCCTATGACTTCTGTAATGGCTTTAATAAATTTTGAGCTGTCGCGATGTTAGGCCTTCAAGAAACCGCTTGGAAGCCCGCAGCGCTCTATTTGGTCAGGCATATTACCGTTTCCGGGTGTCCGCCGTAATCGGAGCATCCGTCCGAGAACGACATATGATCGCATTACTTGGTGGCGATCCGGCGGGTAGGCGTCACGGTGCTGGTGGGGGCCATCGGCGAGATCGAGAATGTCAGCCAGGTATTCCATCCCGACGGCCGGTTGGCGGCTTCAAATTCGCCGTAGCCCTTCAGGTTCAGGTATCCCTGCATGTCGCCTACCGGAAAAAGGAACCCAATCTGCGGTCCGATCCCGAGGACACGCGATCGGAATCCACCCAGGATCGGATGGGCGCCGAAGTCATCCGTGATTTGCTGATAACCGTACCCCACAAGTCCGACGAACACCTGCTTGGACAGAAACTTGGACGCGCCCCAGTCGACGTGGAAATCGATGCCGCTCTGATAATCCCGATCCTTGTTTATGAAATTGTAGGTAAAGCCCGCGACCGCCGAAAATTCGTGCCCGGTTGCTGGATTGAAGTAGGTGTAGCCACCGCCCCCATCGATCGCGGCGTGACCAATCCCGAGATTGGCAAGGCGGGTTCGATCATAGGCCCCGACAGGAATGTCGCCGGTCACATAGGTCATGAAGTTGTGGACGCCGGCGTTCCATTTCAGTGTTGCCTGGGGATACAGATCGCCGACGGAAGTGATTGAATCGCCGAGAAAGCCGGTTCGAGTCGCGAAAAGCGGGCCGACCGCCGCCGTCAGCGTACCGTCGATGCTGGCGCTCGACCGCCCGAACAGGCCGGTTACGCCGATGGCCAACTGCCCACCGAGCACCGGCGTCGCGAAGGTATAGGTGGGATTGAGCAGGATGAGATCAGCCTGCGCATTCAGGTTGAGGTTTAAATTTACGTTGACGGTCCTCGGAATCCTGCCGATCTCAATCTCTCTTGCCGCCGCCGCAGCGCCGGACGCCCCCACGGTGGTGTGATAATACACTTCGGCCATCGACCAGCCCGGGACGGTGGGCACTGCTGCGAGGCTGCCGAAGCGGCCGGGGACCCAGTACGATACCCCGGCTTGGTCGGCCTGTACCGGCTCGGGCAGCACCCCGAACATCAGCGCTGCGAGCGCAAAACCGGCGTGCACGAGCCAGCGGCCTGTCCTTTGCTGGGATTTCGCATGTGCCATGTCTTAGCTCCCAGAGCGAATTGTTTCCGCTCATGGATTGAATGCCTCACCGCGTCTCGGCGCAACGCAAAAACCGATTGGCGGGACACGCCAGCGCCGGCTGTTGCTCGAAAACCACTAAAGCTACGCCAGGCCGTAAGCATCCCACCGTGCTTAGCAACCCAGATCAAGCAGCTCTTTGCTTTTGGGTTCGTTCGAAGCCAACTTCGGCTTAGTGTAGGAAGCCAGTGCAACTCAGACCAAGAAGGGCTCCGGCTCAATCAATCGTCGAAACAAAGGAGGCCAAAAAGAAGACTCCGTTTGCGTTATCGGCGCTACTGATCACTGGGTTCATGGCCGCAAGCAGCGAACCGGCCAGTGCCGTAGTTTACTGCCAATACGTTTCGTATCCGGCTGGATGCGTCGTAAGGCCCGGCGTCGTGCTGCGGCCGCGACCAGTCGCGCGAGCCGTGGTGCCCCCCGGCGTCGGTGCGGCTGGTGTCGGAGTGCGGCCAGGAACGCCGATGAATCGTGGTGGTCCGGTAAATCGAGTCGGCAGGCGCTGATCTCCGAGGTCATTCGTACTTTGTGCATCAGCCGGAGACTGCGCAGAACTCGTATGCCCGGCCTTAACTGGATTCAGACGATGCCGGGCAAACCTGATTCATGATCCTGCGCTTACGGCGCGCTTGAAGTGTGGTCTGAATGCCGAGTCCTTCGTGCGCGGCAAAGCGGACGTGCGCCAATCGCTTGGATTTATGAGTTCATCCGGATCCACCTATGCACTGCGAACTGCGTCGTCTTGCATGCAAGCCTAATTTCGATGCGTCCATGCGACAAAACAACCCGACGGGCAAATCAGTTCTGGTTTTCGGAAAACGTGTCAAGCCCCAAAATAAAAAATATTTCTGTTTACCAGAAGGCAAAGCTGTCGGAGAAGCGCAAGCGGGAACGGCAGCGACGGAGTCAACCAAGAACTCGTCTCCGGGGAGATCACGGCATAAGCCGTAAAGCCATTGCGCAGGGAAGGCCGGGTGTTCTCCGCTGCCCTGTATGCTCGTGTGCATTTTGTTTTGTGCAAACCGCACGCGAGACCGCGGGTGCAGCGCGCACCCGGTCTTCCCTGCGCCCTCTCCTTTCCGAGCGGGCGGCAAATGACGCAAAACTCGGGCATCTCGTGCCGTGAGAATGTGGACCCATGCCCTCACATATTTGAAAGACGATCATTGCAAGTCGCAGCAGCTAATTTCGCGTTGCGGAAGACAAATCAGAGCCGAAACGCTCATCCGAAGCGACGCGCTGTGTGCTTGCCAAGTTCTCGCTTTACGTAAAAGATGGCAGCGCCTAGCCGGGCGGCCGTCCATGCCTTCGTTCGCGCATTGCTGGCTATTCGCCCGCCTTTTAGACGTGGAGAATTGCGTGAGTGAAGCTCTTCATCCAGCCGCCCCCCATCATCTGCCAGGTTTCATCACGGCGCCGGGTGACACCGACGTTTTGATGGTCGTTATGGGGATCTTCCTGATCGGCACCATTCTCGCGGTCGGTAATTTCTATTTGCACCTGCACACGCTGCCGGAGCGGTTGGCCCACAAGTCGCAAAAGCTGCAGTTTGAAATCGTGGCCGTGCTGGGTCTGCTGGCGCTGTTCACGCACAACCATTTGTTCTGGGTGATCGGCCTGTTCCTCGCCATGATCGATCTTCCGGATTTCGCTTCGCCGCTGCGCAGGATCGCCGGATCGGTTGAAAAGCTGGCCGGCGTTCCGCCTGAACCAGACCCGACCGAGCCGCCTCCAGAAACTGCAGGCCACGCGGCCGTCACTAACAGCGGCGCTGCCAAGAGTGAGGCAAAGAGTCATGCTTGAGATCATCCTCTGCTCGCTCGTGACGATATTGCCGGACTATCTCTATCGCCGCTATCGGCAGGGAAAGCGCATCGGCCACGAAATCACGCTTTATTCGGTCTGGTTCGAGCTGCGATTTGGCATCATCGGCTGCCTGATGCTCACGGTCGCGCTGATCACGATGATCTTCTATTATCATCCATCGACCTCGTCGGCGACGTTGTACTATCGGACCGTCCCGATCATGTCCGAAGTAGCCGGCCGGGTGGCGGAGGTTAACATCGATGTCAGCGCGGCCGTCAAGCAAGGTGAGGTGATTTTCAGAATTGACAGTTCCAAGCAGGAGGCAGCGCTACTGACGGCCAAACGCAAGATCGCCGAAGTCGATGCCGCCATGCTGTCGGCGCAGGCCGATGTTCTCAAGGCCGAAGGGCAGATCCTGCAGGCTCAGGGCGATTATCAGCAAGCCACCGACGAGCTGAATACCAAGCGGGACCTCCAGCAACGCAATCCCGGCATCGTTCCGCAGCGTGACATCGAAAAGCTCCAGGTGCTGCAGGCGGGTCGGCAGGGCTCGCTAGATGCCGCCAACGCTTCAAAACAATCCGCGGCGGTTCGCGTCACCGCCCTCCTCCCCGCCGAGAAAGCCAGCGCAGAGGCCGCGCTGGCCGAAGCGCAGGTCGATCTGGACAAGACCTTCATTCGTGCAGGGTTCAACGGGCGGGTCGAGCAGTTCGGGCTGAGGCCGGGCGATATCGTCAATCCAATGATACGGACGGCCGGCGTCCTGATTCCGGAGGGCGCGGGACGGGTTGCACTGTCGGCTGGGTTTGGGCAGATCGAGGCTCAGGTCATGAAAGTCGGAATGGTGGCCGAGGCCACCTGCATTTCCAAGCCGTGGACGATCATTCCGATGGTGGTGACCAATGTGCAGGACTACATCGCGGCTGGCCAGTTCAGGGGCGGCGAACAGCTGATCGAGGCGCAGAGCACCGTGCGTCCTGGCACCATTCTCGTTTTCATGGAGCCGATCTACAAGGGCGGGCTGGAGGGCGTGACGCCCGGCAGCAGCTGTATCGCCAACGCCTACACCAGCAATCACGAACGGATCGCGTCAGGCAAGCTCAGCGCGTTCAAGAGCTTCGCGTTGCACGTCGTTGACGCCACCGGCCTCGTGCATGCGATTCTGTTGCGGATTCAGGCCCTGCTGCTGCCCATCAAGACGCTGGTGCTGAGCGGACACTGAGGGTTTGTCCGGATGCTCCCGGTGTCGGGTTAACTGACACCAGGCACTCCAGGCGGCCCGCCGGCTTAGTGCGAGGTCATCCAGGCGCGGGCTTCGCGCTGCGCCGTGGCGATCTCGACATCCGACATCATCTCGGCGACTTCGCGGCGCATCGAGATCGCGTCAGTGCGGCCTTTCAGGGCGGCGAGATTGAACCATTTATGGGCGGCGACCAGGTTGACGACGCCGGAACGACCGCTCGCCCAATACAGGCCGCGCTCGAACAGCAAATCGGGGATTGCGGTTTCCACCGGTGTCGCCGTCTCCAGATCGAATTGTCCCTGAAACATCGTAGTCTCCCCTTTTTATTGTTGCCGCCCTCCCCCGAGCGCGGCCCCTGTCCACTGTCTAACGTCCCGTTATGCCCCACGCCGTTTGCCGGCTTGTTGGGATGATCATGGCCCATCAAATTTGAAGGGCAGTTTAAATATCGCGATGAACGGGGTGTAAACGCGAAGCGCCCCGGCGCCGGTGAAGAATCGCAAAAGTCCCTGTGCCGCAGCAACAAGTGAGGATTCGTGAAGACCGGTTTACCCTGCCGCTTCGCACAACGATAACCATCGTGACGGCTCGCATCTCGCGCGCGCCGTCATCGGCACGTGGAAGACCTGGTATTGCAAAAGTTCCCGTGATGGATCGGCGGGCGGATGGCGCAAACGGCGTGCGGTGGCGCATGAGCACGATCTGCGGCAGCCCGAGCGGGCCACGGGCGGTCGGGGCAGTCATGTAAAGGATTTGGAAAGATCGAATGCCGGGCACCAAGGGCGCGGCTATCGTTCCGGGGAACAGGAGACGTTCCGGGGAACGAGGGCGTCGGCGAACACGTCAGGACCAGATTTCAGTCGGGGCTTTGGGCCCAGTGAAATTGCGGAGCAAAGATTCCGCACCGAACGAAGAAAACCTGTTTCTTCTGCCGGACCGGTTTTGGGAAAGCGAACTCTCCCGAAAGTCGATCCAGCCGTTTGACCTGATGTCTCGCCGACACCCTCTTTCGTCGACCAGAGCCATCCGAGCTATGTTTGCTTAGAGAAGCAAACCGTCTGATGGCTCGTGTGACGTGCCGGCATCAAGCCGCCGGCAATTTTTTCAAGACGAAGTTACTTCTTCTTCTTGGCGACCTTGCGGGTCTTCTTCGCAGTCTTCTTCACTGCGCTCTTCGCCTTCTTTGCCTTCTTAGCTTTCTTGGCCATGTTGCCCTCCTAATGTAAGTGAGATGGCTTAGTTCGCTGCGTGCACTCGGGAATCGATGTGCACTACATCCCGAATACACCAACACATTCAAAAAAACAGCGTCCCGCTTAAGGAAGTGTTGACGCAGCAATGTGAGAGCGCGCGCGAAGCTGGTGTCGGCGCCACCAAAACACGCCCGTACGACGATGCAAAAAGTGCAGCAACGACCGACATCGGCGTTTGTCAATATTGGAGGAAACGCTTGTATTACAGATGTTTTCGCGATTCACGCATGTGATGATTGGTGCGCAAACGACGTTATCGCGACTCATCGAGACCGCCCAAAAGCCGCTGGCGCGGACTCTGAGTCGCAAATTTTGGCAATGAAAATATTTTCGTGGATTCAGCGTCCACGTCTCATCGCCGCTCGCCAGAACCGAATTTCTGGACGAATCGCTGCGATCGATTCGCAAGGCCCGTTGTCCGTCGTGACGATGGTTTTTGATCCGCGATGCGCGATCGATGCACGCTTTCGCGCGTCGATCGCAACGTGAGCTACCGCGAAAAGCGTCCCGTTACGGGACGCTTCAGATGCCGAGCTTCGCCTTCAAGAGATCGTTGACGGCTTGCGGATTGGCCTTGCCGCCGGACGACTTCATCACCTGGCCGACGAACCAGCCGGCGAGTTGCGGCTTGGCTTTCGCCTGCGCGACCTTGTCCGGGTTGGCGGCGATGATGTCGTCGACCACCTTCTCGATCGCGCTCAAGTCCGTGACCTGCTTCATGCCGCGCGTCTCGACGAGCACGCGAGGGTCGCCACCTTCCTGCCAGACGATCTCGAACAGGTCCTTTGCGATCTTTCCGGAGATCGTGCCCTCGCCGATCAGGTCGACGATCGCCGCGAGTTGCACCGCAGAGACCGGTGAGCCCGCAATATCACGGCCTTCCTTGTTGAGGCGTCCGAACAGCTCGTTGATCACCCAGTTGGCGGCAAGCTTGCCGTCGCGCGCCTTGTCGGTGGCTAGCCTTCCCTACTCACTCGGAGGCCAAGGTATCGGAACGCCCAGTATATCTGCCAAACTCTTGCCGCCGTACTCCACCAATTTATGGTCCATCGCCTCAAGGCGCGGCAAGCCCCTAACCGCCTCTGGAAGTGGAGACGTTGCCCACGGGTTAAGTGCCAAAATCGGCTCCCGATTTGCCTCTCTAAGCTTCCAAATGTCGGTCTGCGGGATAAGCAATATTCCGGACACGTGTTGGTTTCGTGCGCCTTCCGGTCCGAACCAAAGCCCATCACGAGCACGATCGTGGCTGATCTTCCCGTCGACTGAGACCACTAGTTCGGTACCGAAGAGCGCCTCCGCAATTGCGTTCTTGGCTTGACTCGGACCAAAGATTTGATCCTTTGCGTCGGCCACCACTATCAAGTATGGCGCGTCCAACGAGCCGTATTTGTTGGTTTTGGCCCACAGACCTCCCCGGATGTCCTGATGGGGAGTTATTACTCCACCGCCGCCCCATGCGACCCCAATCGCGGGCGATCCCGCTGCAGAGCTACCACCAGAGAAAAGCTCAAGTTCAACAATCCATTCGCCTATCACAAAGCGTCTGACGATCGGCGTACTTGTTCCGCTAGCTGAGCTCTCCTTTGCCCAAAGTTCAACCGAATCCAAAAGCGTCGACAAATCAGGCTTGTCCGGTCCCGCCTGCACCAGTGTGTAACCGAGCAAGCAGCCAGCCGGTAATTTCGCCTGGTTGATTGCGTTGTAGATAGGCGCCTCACGACCAAGTTGATCCACCTTCTCGTCTGCGCGATTGACGGTAGTCACCTCCACGTAGAGCCGTTTGCCCGACTGATCGGTGGCCGCAAAATCTGGATGTGCATCCGTCCCTGGCAAGCTCGGATGCGCAACAACCTTGTAATTTAGTGCAATTAGCAACGCATGGACTACGAGTTCACATAGAGCCGCTCCAAATGCGTTGTTTCCACCATTTCGCATTCTGGAAATGAGCTGGCGCCGATCGTCTAGCGCGACGTCGGATAGCCAACCGTTCATTAGTAATCTGAATTCGTCATATCCACTGCGGGCGCACTCGTCGTAGTAGTCGAAGAGCCGTTCACCGCGCTGCAATGGCTCTTGTCTAGTTCTCTTGCGATCCTCGAAAAGGACGTCACGATTCTTTTTCACAGGCATATTCGGGGTTTCACCCCCTTCTAGACCGAGCTTCGACCTCAGCAGGACGTTGACAGCCTTCGGATCGGCTTTGCCGCCAGAGGATTTCATTACCTGACCGACAAACCATTGAACTGCCGCCGGTTTTGCTTTCGCCTGCGCAACCTTGTCCGGGTTGGCGGCAACAATGTCATCGACAACCTTTTCAATCGCACCGAGGTCGGTGACTTGGGTTAGATTATTCTCTGAAACGTACGCTCGGGGATCGATCTTTGGATTTGCAAATACAGCTTCCAGAACATCTTTGGCGGTCTTACCCGAAATCACTCCTGTGGAGATCATAGTCACGATCGCTGTATTTGCTGATGGTGGCAGGGGTCCCAAAACAGGCGTGAAAAATCCCGGTTGCGGCCTCGCAGGGCGTTGCACTGGCTGGGAAAGTGGTTGAACCCAGTCCATTATCGGTAGATCCGACTTCTGGCGGCTCATTCGGCCCAGGTACTCATTGATCAGCCAATTTGCAGCGGACTTTGGCTCCGCTCCTTCACCGACCATGGCCTCGAAATATTCAGCTCTCTCGCGCTCGGCCACCAGCACGCTGGCGTCGTAGGGCGACAGTCCGAAACCTTCGATGAAGCGGGCCTTCTTCTGGTCCGGCAATTCCGGCAGCTCGGCCTTCAGGCCGGCGACATAGGCTTCGCTGAACTCGAGCGGCAGCAGGTCGGGATCGGGGAAGTAACGGTAGTCGTGCGCCTCCTCCTTGGAGCGCATCGAGCGCGTCTCGCCCTTGCCCGGATCGTACAGCCGGGTCTCCTGATCGATGACGCCGCCATCCTCGATGATTTCGATCTGGCGCCGCGCCTCATACTCGATCGCCTGGCCGATGAAGTTGATCGAGTTCATGTTCTTGATCTCGCAGCGGGTGCCGAGCGGTCCGCCGGGCTTGCGCACGGAGACGTTGACGTCCGCGCGCAGTGAACCCTTCTCCATGTCGCCGTCGCAGGTGCCGAGATAGCGCAGGATCGAACGCAGTTTGGTCACATAGGCCTTGGCCTGCTCGGCATCGCGGATGTCCGGTTTCGAGACAATCTCCATCAGCGCCACGCCGCAGCGGTTGAGGTCGACATAGGACATGGTCGGGCTCTGGTCGTGCAGCGATTTGCCGGCGTCCTGCTCCAGGTGCAGACGCTCGATCCCGATCGAGACGCTGTGGCCGCCGTCAAGTTCGACCTCGACCACGCCCTCGCCCACGATCGGCGACTTGTACTGGCTGATCTGGTAGCCCTGCGGCGAATCCGGATAGAAATAGTTCTTGCGGTCGAACACCGAGCGCAGATTGATCTGCGCGTTTAGCCCAAGGCCGGTGCGAACTGCCTGACGAACGCATTCCTCGTTGATGACAGGCAGCATGCCCGGCATCGCGGCATCCACCAGCGAGACGTGGGTGTTCGGCTCGCCGCCGAACTCGGTCGAAGCGCCCGAGAACAGTTTTGACTGCGAGGTGACCTGGGCATGGACCTCCAACCCGATCACCATTTCCCAATCGCCGGTGACGCCCCTGATCAGTTTGGCCGGTTTGACTGTCGCGTTCATGCTTTTCCACTCCCGAGCAGCGCGGACACGATCCGCTCCCATTCGGCTTCCAGAGAATCCTTGGCCACAGGCTGGCCCGCCTGCCGGTACCAATAACCGGCATTGCCGAGATCACCCTCGACACGATGCAGATAGGCATGCACCCAGGCGGCGTCGCGCGTGTTTTCGTCCTGGACGATCTTGTGCGCCTCGTCCCATTGGCCCTTGGCCGCCCACCACAATGCCGCCAGCGGCGGTTCCAGGCTAGGTGCCGGGGACGTCCCCGACAGGCTGGCGCGGAAGTCGCCCATCGCTACCACCAGCGCTCGGGCGTGAAGCGCCCGGCCGCCTGCTCCACCACTTCGCCGAGCGAGAACAGCGTCTCTTCGTCGAAAGGCCGGCCGATCAGTTGCAGGCCGAGCGGCAACCCCTGCACATCCTTGCCGGCGGGAACGGCGATGCCCGGCAGTCCCGCCATGTTCACGGTCACCGTGAAGATGTCGTTGAGATACATCTCGACCGGATCGGCGCCGCCCTTCTCGCCGACGCCGAATGCCGCTGACGGCGTCGCCGGCGTCAGGATTGCGTTGACGCCTTTGGCGAAGCAGTCCTCAAAATCCTTCTTGATCAGGGTACGTACTTTTTGCGCTCGCAAATAATAGGCGTCGTAATAGCCGGCGGAGAGCACATAGGTGCCGATCATGACGCGGCGGCGCACTTCGTCGCCAAAACCTTCGGCGCGGGTGTTCTCGTACATCTCACCGATGGAGCCGCCGGGCACGCGCAGGCCATAGCGCACGCCGTCGTAGCGCGCCAGGTTAGACGACGCCTCGGCGGGTGCGACGATGTAATAGGCCGGCAGCGCGTATTTGGTATGCGGCAGCGATATCTCGACAAGCTCCGCGCCAGCCGCCTTCAGCCAGGCCGCGCCTTCGGTCCAGAGCTTTTCGACTTCCGCCGGCATGCCATCGAGGCGGTACTCCTTGGGAATGCCGATCTTCATGCCTTTGACGGACTTGCCGATCGCGGCCTCGTAGTCCGGCACCGCACGATCGACCGACGTCGTGTCCTTGGGATCGTGCCCGGCCATCGAGCGCATCAGGATCGCGCTGTCGCGCACCGTGCGCGCAATGGGCCCTGCCTGATCGAGCGAGGACGCAAAGGCGACGATGCCCCAGCGCGAACAGCGGCCGTAGGTCGGCTTGACGCCGACGGTGGCGGTGAACGCCGCCGGCTGGCGGATCGAACCGCCGGTATCGGTCGCGGTCGCGCCCATGCAAAGCAGTGCGGCCACCGCGGAAGCCGAGCCGCCCGACGAGCCGCCCGGCACCAGCGAGGTATTGGAGCCTTCGCGCCGCCACGGATTGACCACCGGGCCGAAGCACGAGGTCTCGTTCGAGGAGCCCATCGCGAACTCGTCGTTGTTGAGCTTGCCCAGCATCACGGCGCCGTCGCGCCAGAGCTGCGAAGTGACTGTCGACTCATAGGGCGGCACGAAATTGCCGAGGATTTTCGAGCACGCGGTGGTGCGCACATCCTTGGTCGCGAACAGGTCCTTGATGCCGAGCGGAATGCCGGCCAACGGGCCGCCCTCGCCTTTGGCGATCCTGGCGTCGATCGCGCGCGCCATGGCTCGGGCCTTGTCCGGCGTTTCCAGCACGAAGGCATTGAGCGCGCGCGCCGCCTCGATCGCGGCAAGGTGCGCGTCGGTCAGTTCAAGCGAGGTGAAAGACTTGTTCGCGAGGCCATTCCTGGCCTCGGCGATCGTCATCGAAATCAAATCGGTCATTTATTGATCGGGCTGCAGAAGAATGGAGACAGGGTCTTGTCGCTCGCGGGGTCGTCTTGCTTGGGCCGCGTCAGCTCGGACGCCTCGAGCGCGTCGAGCACGGCGTCCATCGCCTTGTCGGGATCGGCGGCCTTGCCCTGCCGCTCCATCGCGTCGAGATAGTTCATGTAGGCCGCATAAGCCTTTTCATCGTCGCAGAGCATGCACATCGCGGATCTCTAAGACTCTTTTGTTTGACGCGTTTTCTTCACGCGAACCGGTATCCACTTCGCTCGAAAACACGATGTTACTCGACGACCTTCGGCACCAGAAAGAAATGGTTCACGGTGTCGGGCGCGTTTCTGACGACATCGTCGGCGATCTCGCCGTCATTGATCACGTCAGGACGTTTCTTCATTTCCATCGGGGTCACCGAGGTCATTGGCTCGACGCCGTCGACGTTCACCTCCGAAAGCTGCTCTACGAACGCCAGCATGGCGTTCAGTTCGCCCTGCAGATGGGGAACTTCGGCCTCGGCGACCGCAATTCGCGCAAGATGCGCGATGCGGCGAACGGTAGCGGCATCAACGGACATTAATATAAGGCCTCAATCGGGGGATCGCACCCGCCGTATAGCAGAGCCCGGTTTTGCGCCGCAACCACGGGGAACCGCCCCGCCGGCATTTTGGGGCCAAAATACCGCCAAACGGGGCTCAAAGGCCGCATCAAAGTGCCGCCGTTGCGGCCCGCGCCGGGAGTCCGGGGTTTCGACAGGGAAAAGCCGCCGACGAAACCAATTTGGCGGGCTGACGCAGTCGTTTTGAAACAGTCGCGGCGTGTACTCGGCCATCACTCTGGAGGCCGTGCGATGTGGACAACGGAACACGACGGTGTAACGGAAAGTTGGGATCCTGCTCTGTGGTCGATCGGTGGCGTGCTTGGCGTCGCGATCCTATATCTGGCGTGTCTAGCCTGACGAACGTGAGGCAACGCCATGTCCAAAGCGAAAGAGCTTCAGGAAAAAGCCGAGATGTTCGAGCGGCGCGCAGAAAGCGCCACCGATCCCATCTCGCAACGTCACTACAAAGAGATGGCCGCGCATTATCGATCGCTCGCCGTCGAGCACCTGGACGTCGTCAAACGCGACGAGCCGGCGCATTAGCACAACGACCCCGGCAGCCGCCGGACGCTAAGCCAGCGAACTCAGCCTAGCCAACGCCGCGCCCGCCAGCGCCCGCGTCAGTTCTGCGGCCGGCATCTCGCGGCCCATCCGCACCGCCTGCCCGGCCCAGAGATTGGTGAAATCGACCTTGCCGAGCTTTTCGGCGGCCGCCTTCAGCGGACCGAGTGCGGTTGCGGCGTGCGGAAAATCAGGCGCATCCGGCGAAATCGGTCCGACCTCGCGCATCACGCGGTTGGCGACGCCGCGCGCGGGCCGTCCGGTCATGACGTTGGTAATGACGGTGGCATCATCACTCGCCTGGGCAAGCGCTACCCGCGCCGGCGCGGACACCTTCGATTCCGGGCAGCGCAGATAGGCCGTGCCGATCTGCACGCCCGCAGCTCCGAGCGCAAAGGCCGCCGCGATCCCGCGCCCGTCGGCAATGCCGCCGGCCGCAATGACAGGCACCTTCACGGCGTCGACGACCTGCGGCACCAGCGCGAAGATGCCGGGCTGCTGGGCGATATTCTCGGTCAGGAACATGCCGCGATGGCCGCCGGCTTCGGCGCCTTGCGCAATGATGACGTCGGCGCCGTGCTCCTCGAGCCATATCGCCTCTTTTACGATCGTGGCTGACGACATCACGATGGCGCCCGCCGCCTTGACGCGTTTCACCAGTGCGGCATCCGGCAGGCCGAAATGGAAGCTGACCACTTGCGGCTTCATCTCCTCAACCAGCGCGCACATCGCCTCGTCGAACGGCGCGCGGTTCGCGGCAGTGACAGGCGTTGCGGGATCGAGGCTCAACTCCTTGTAATAGGATGCGAGCCGCGCCTTCCATCCGGCTTCGCGCGCGGGATCGGCCGCGACCGGCGCGTGGCAGAAAAAGTTCAAGTTGAGCGGCGTGGAGACGCGCTGGCGCACGATGCTGATCTGTTCGCGCGCCTTTTCCGCCGTGATCATCGCGCATGGCAGCGAACCCAGCGCGCCACCCTGGGCCGCCGCGATCGCCAGTTCCTGATCCATCACGCCGGCCATTGGCGCCAGCACGATCGGAAATTCGGTCTTGAAGAGATCGAGAAGTCGGCGGTCTGGCCACATGGGGTCTGCTCGCTTGAATGAGTTGAATCAGGCTCTTGTTGCTGCGGAAGAGTTGCGCCGTCCAGCCAGGAGCTGATCGGCCTCCGTGGCGATCCTGTCAACGATCACTGCCGCCGACGGAATATCATGGATCAGGCCGACGGCCTCACCTGCGATGACAGCGGCGACATCATAATTTCCGGCGGCTCTCGCGGCGGCATATTCGGCTGCGACCGCGGTGACGTTTTGCATCAGTTCGACCTCGCGCCCGATCCAGCGGCGCGCGTGGTCATTGATCAGGCAGCGGCCGTTGAACGGCGCCGGCCAGACATTGTTCCGGGAGATATCGAAGATGATGCTCCTGATGCTGCTGCCGCTGGTCGCGTTGCAGATACGCTTTTTGGCTTCATCGGCGCCGTCGCATTCCTGGCTGGCGTAAAAGCGCGTGCCGAGCAGCACGCCGGACGCCCCCAGCATCATCATCGCCGCCAGCCCGCGGCCGTCACCGATGCCGCCCGCCGCCGCAACCGGCACCCGGCCCGCCACGAGATCGACAATCGCCGGCACGATGTCGATGGTGGTGCGGGAGGCACCGTGTCCGCCGGCCTCGCTGCCTTGCGCGATCAGCAGGTCGGCACCGGCGTCAAGCGCCTGCCGCGCCATGCCCTCGTCCTGCACCTGGCAGATCAGCAGCGCGCCGCTGGATTTGATCTTGGTCGCAAAGGGTTTTGGATCGCCGAACGAGAGCATGATGGCGCGCGGCCGTGCCGCGAGCGCGATGTCCATCAGCTCCGGCCGTTTGGCGAGACTCCAGGTGATGAAGCCGATGCCAAAGGGAGCGGATACGCCTCTGAGCTTGGCGGTCTCCTGCTCCAGCCAGGCCTTATCGCCATAGCCACCACCCAAAATGCCAAAACCACCGGCGGCGCTGACTGCCGCCGTCAGTCGTGCGCCGGCGATCACGTCCATTGGCGCCGACAGGACCGGATGCGTGATGCCCAGGAGAGCCGTCAATGGCGTGCTGATCGACATGTCCAAACCCTTCTATCTGGACAGACACGATAGGCCGACATATCATTCTCATAAAATGAATACTATAGAACGCTGCCATCGCTATAATGAAACGGAGACCGGTCCATGGAATTGAGCGATCTCGTGACGTTTTCGACGGTGGCGCGCCTCGGCGGCATCACCCGCGCCGCGGACGAACTCAACACCGTGCAATCCAACGTCACCCAGCGCGTCAAAGCGCTGGAGACCGAGATCGGCACCGCACTGTTCGAGCGGCATAGCCGCGGCATGACATTGACCGGCGCCGGCCGCCGCTTGCTTCCGTATGCGCAGCGGATGGCGGCGTTGTCGCGCGAAGCCGTGCTGGCCGCGCGCGACGATGGCGAGCCCAAGGGGCCGTTGTCGATCGGCTCGATGGAGACCACCGCTGCGGTACGGCTGCCTTCCCTGCTCGCCGAATTCCACCGCCGCTTTCCAGCGGTGCGCTTGAGCCTGCGCACCTCGCCGACCGCAGACCTTGTCGCGGCCGTGCTTGACGGATGGCTCGACGGCGCATTTGTGGCCGGTCCGATCGACCACGCCGAACTCAGTTCGACAATCGCTTTCAGGGAAGAACTCGTGCTGGTGACGTCGAGGCGCTGGGCAAATCTGGCCGCCTTGCGCGCGGGCACGCCAGAATCAGGGCCGACCGCCCTGGTATTCCGCACCGGCTGCAGCTATCGGCAGCGGCTCGAACAGGTGTTTTCCGAGTTTGGCTGGCCGTCTTCGGCGCGGTTCGAACTCGGCACGCTAGACGGCATGATCGGCTGCGTCGCCGCTGACATGGGCGTGACGCTGCTGCCCCGTGCCGTTGTCGGAAAGAACGAGACCGTCAACGTCCACAAGCTGAAGGCCGCTCAGTCTGGTGTCGACACCCTCTTCATCCAGCGCCGCAGCGCACATCAATATAGCGCGCTGCAAGGCTTTACCGCCTGCCTGAACAATAGCGGCGAGGTCATCGCCGCCTGAGATTTCAGCGCCGCAGCCCGCCTCCGCCCCTGACCGCCCCGACCAACCCTAACGGCCAAGCGCGCCGCCCTGCCGAAATCGGGTCAGATCGAACCAAGTACGCGGATCTGTCGTCTACCGTTTCACGAAATCTCGTGAGACATCTGGGGAGCCGGCGCCGCTCCGGTTCATCGCGCAGGTCGACTTGGCCGAAGTCCGGCTTACGGGCCCCGTCGATCCGGACATCCCGCGCGAGGGACGGCTTTTCTTTTTCTATGACACCGACCATCGGCCCGCGGGCGATAAACCGGGAGATATCACGGGTGCGCGGCTGATCTACGATTTGACTCCGGTCGATTCGTTAAAGCGAGCAAGCCCGCCGGCCGAATTATGGGCTCACAAGCAGACCGCCGGCTTCCGGCCGCAGCGGTGCGCGCTTCATGCCGGCATGTGGCCTCCCTATTTCGGCTCGCCCGAATGGAATGCCTGCGAGATCAAAGCCAGGGCGGAGAAGACCGTGCAAGCCTGGTGGTACGAGGTCACCCGCAACGGTCATGATCACCGCTTCGGTGGGCACATCCGCTCCAGATTCAGGGCAACATGCAGACCGAATGCGCGCTCGTCAGCAAGGGGCTCGACCCCAGCGCGTGGAATTCGAAGGCGGCCGAGCGGTTGAAATCCGACGCGGCGAATTGGTTGCTGCTGCTGCAAATCGCATCCGACGATCGTGCCGGCATGATGTGGGGTGATGTGGGCAACCTCTATGTTTGGATCCATCGGGACGCCTTGCGCGCTCGGCGCTTTGAAGAGGCACGGGTGATCATGCAATGCTACTGATGCCAGACTCTTTGGAGCAGCGGCCATTCAACCGCGCCGGAATTGCGACATGACGCGGGCGGCCTATGCCATCAGCGGCGGCCTGACGCTCCAGCGCCGCAGCGCAACAACGGCCCAGACTGCCTCGACCAGCCCGAATGGCCAGGCGCCCTGTAGAAATCCGTAAATTGAACCCAGCGCGCAGGCTGCCGCAAAGGGCAGAATAAACCAGCGGCGGTGGTCTTCCAGCGCGTAGCGGATGAGCATCGCGGTCACCGCGAGCAAGCCGAACAATTGCAGTGCATCCATCGCGTTGCCTCGTCGCGCGCGACGTTCCGCTGTGCGAAATATCGGCGCCACATTTCTGTAACAAAGAAGATTTGCGCTGCACGACCGGCTCGCGGCCTTCCATCGCAATAGCCGCATCAAAAAATTTTTGGATCGTCGCACACTACTACGTTAGTATGAGGCGCTGACTACCAAGAACCATAACGTCAACTCTGGGAGGATCTGCGATGCGCCACGCGTTCGTGCTGTGCTGTTCGGCTGCCCTGTTGGGAACGGTTGGAACGGCAAGCGCTCAAGACTGGACGAAATCGAAATGGGGACCGAACGACGAGATCGGCGCCGCCAACTATATGACCCCGGAGCTCGTTGTGAAGGCGGCCGGCCTCGTCAAGACCGGCAAGACCTACGCGCTCGGCTTCCCGGTCGACTCCAAGATGCCCGCCTACCCTCCGCGCGCCTTCAAGATCACCGTCGTCCAGCCCGGTCAGGCCGGCATTCCCGGCCTTGGGCCGAGCAAGACCACCTATAACGACGACATCATCGAAGGCTGGGTCGGCGTCGGCAGCCAGATGGACGGCCTCGGCCATATCGGCGTGGAGCACGTCTATTATAACGGCAACAAGCTGCTCGACTTCGCCGATCCCACCGGCCTGAAGAAACTCGGCATCGAGAAAGTGCCACCGATGGTGACCCGCGGTGTGCTGCTCGACATGGCCGCTCACTACGGTACGGATGTGGTCAAAGAAGGCACCGCCTTCAACGTCAAGGAGATCGAGGAAGTCGCTAAGAAACAAGGCGTGGAAATCCGCCAGGGCGACGTCGTCCTCTTTCACACCGGTTGGGCTAGTCTGATCGGCAAGGACGACAAGCGCTTCAACTCAGGTGAGCCTGGCCTTGGCGTCGAAGGCGCCAAATATCTCACCGGCAAGGGCGTGGTTGCCGTAGGCGCCGATACCTGGGGGTTGGAAGTGATACCGTTTGAATCGAAGAACGTGTTCGAGGTGCACCAGATCCTGCTGCCAATGAACGGAACCTACATTCTCGAAGTCATCAATACTGCCGAACTCGCAGCCGACAAGGCCTATGAGTTCCTGTTCGTGCTCGGCCAGCCGCGCTTCAAGGGCGGCGTGCAGAGCATGATCAACCCGGTCGCGATTCGCTAAGACGATCTCGACGGATGGCGTGGCGTTCCCGCATGGACGCCACGCCGCATCCGGCTTTGCATGTCAGACTAGCTGCGTGTTATGCGGGTCCATGCCCGCCCTCATCCTCCCTCTGATCGAAGCGGTCACGCATTGGCCCGAGCGCGGTGCGCTGGTCGGCCTCGATCTCGGCACCAAGACCATCGGCGTCGCGGTTTCCAACGCCGATCGCAGGCTGGCGACCGGCGTTGAGACCCTCCACCGCAAAGCCTTCAAGGCCGACGCGGCGCGGCTGCTTTCCATTGCCGGCGAGCGCAACGCGGTCGGTTTCGTGCTCGGCCTGCCCATCAACATGGATGGCAGCGAAGGTCCGCGCGCGCAATCGACCCGCGCCTTTGCGCGCAATTTTTCCAAACTCACAGATCTGGCGATCGGCCTGTGGGACGAACGGCTCTCAACATCGGCCGTCGAGCGCGAACTGATCGGGATGGACGTCAGCCGGGCCCGCCGCGCCGAAGTGATCGACGAGCATGCCGCGATCTTCATCCTGCAAGGCGCGCTGGACCGGCTCGCCACACTGCGCGGCGAGCGCTGAAGATGGCAGTGGTGGTCGCGGCGCTGCTGCCGGTGTTCTTGCTGATCGTGCTCGGCTTCATACTGAAGCGGAGCTTGATGCGGCTGGAGACGCAGTGGCACGGGCTGGAGCGGCTGACCTATTACGTGCTGTTTCCGGTGCTCTTGATCCAGACGCTGGTGAGGGCCGACCTCAGCAAGGTCCCGGTCGCAGGCGTCGGCGGCGCGCTGCTGCTGTCGGCGCTGCTGATGTCGCTGCTGTGCCTGGCGCTGCGACCCCTGCTCGCCCGCGGCGCGGTCAACGGACCCGCCTTCACCTCGGTGTTCCAGGGCGCCATCCGCTGGCAGACCTATGTGGCGCTCGCCGTCTCGGGCAGCCTGTTCGGCGATGCCGGACTGGCGCTGGCCTCGGTCGCGATGGTCGCCATCATCCCCTTGGTCAACGTGTTCAGCGTCAGCGTGCTCGCGCGGTACGCCTCGACCGAAAAACAATCGGTCGGATCCATCGCCATGACGGTCGTGCGCAATCCCCTGATCTGGGCCTGCGCGATCGGGCTCCTGATCAACGTCACCCACCTCCCCCTGCCAAAGCTCTGGCATGACGTCGCCGACGCGCTCGGCCGCTCCTCGCTGGCGATCGGCCTGCTGGTGACCGGCGCCGGCCTGCATCTCGAAGGCCTGTTCCGCCCGAGCCTTGCCGCTTCGGTTGCGGTGTTCCTCAAGCTGGTGCTGATGCCGGTGATCGCCGTCGCGCTGGCGCTGTGGTTCGGGCTGTCAGGCTCGAACCTGGCGATCGTGACCGCGTGCGCGGCGGTGCCGGCCTCATCCAGCGCCTATGTGCTGGCCCGGCAGATGGGCGGCGATGCGCCTTTGCTGGCGCAGATCATCACGCTGCAGACCATTCTGGCGGCGATCACGATGCCGATCGCGATCGCATTGGTCGGGTGAGATCAGAAGTACGCAAGTTTCAGGGCAGTATGGGCTATGACCGCGAGGTTGAAAAAGCCGTGAGTTATCACGGTGAGCCAGGTCGAGCCGCTGCGGCGTCGCAGATGCCCGAAGATCAGCCCGACGAGGAATATCTGGCAGACATAGTACCAATCATACTGCTGGTGGATCAGGGCCCACAGCGCCGATGACAGCACGATGGCGCCGACCGGACCGAGAAAGGATTGCGACCAGCCGCGATACAGAAGTCCGCGCACCACGAACTCTTCCGTCACGGGTGCGCCGACACACAAACCGATCAACAACAGCCACATCAGCCCGTCGTCCTGCGCGGAGCGATAACTGTCGATCACGAAAGCGGGCGTCGGCTGTCCCATCAGAAACGAAAGCAGGAGCCATGCGAGCAGGAACGCGAAGGTTATTGCGAGGCCGTAAACGAGTTCGCCGCGGTTCGGCCAGTTCAGCGCCAGATATTCCGTGAAGCCCCGCCTCGCGATCCGGATCGCGGCCCAGAGCACAGCCAGGACGACGGGACATGCGGCGATCGTGCCCGCGCCGATGGCGCCACCCCGAAACATCAACTCGGTGAGCTGTGCATCGGTCATGGAGGGATCGGCGGTCTGGACCAGCACCAGGAAGCCCACAATCAAATGCGCGAGATTGAACGCAATATAGGCAAGCAACGCGATGACCGCCGAACCCAGGAAATACCAGGTACGGGGCTGACGTGGCAGAACAGGCAAAGCGGGCGGCGCGGAAATCTCGAGCGATGACATGGGAACCTCCGCGCCTTTGTCGCGAAGGCGCGGCGTCAGGTTCGAGATCGGCAGCTATTGCCCGGCGAGCCAGAAGGTTTGAATTGTCGCCGCCGTGTTGTTGAGAGCGTGGATCACGATCGTCAGCCAGGTCGAACCACTGCGGTAGCGGAGATAGCCGAGCAACAGTCCAATGGTGAACACCTCACCGAAGAAGAACCAGCTGTACTGCAGGTGCATCGATGTCCAAACCAGCGACGACAGGAAGATGGCGCCGGGCACCCCGAGGCGCGATTCCGACCAGCCGCGGTAGAGAAAACCGCGCGCCATAATTTCCTCCGAGATCGGTGCAGCGACGCAGAACGCGATCACGAGCAGCCATAGCGCGCCGTCGGCCTGCGCCGATTTCAGCACATCGCCCATGAAGCCCGGCGTCACTTCGCGCCCGAGCGCACGCGACAGCAAATCCCAGCCGCCGACCAGGACGGCCAGTGAGACGGCGCCGATCAGGAAATTCTGCCACGTGGTCCAGCGCAGCGCGAGATAGTCAACAAATGGCGTGCGCGAGGCGCGCGTCGCGACCCAGGCTGCGAGCAGCACCGCAGGCATTCCCATGATCACGGACAGCGAGATCGTCAGCCCGGCGCCGACGACATGGATCGCTGCTGCGAGATCCCACGAACCTTGCCGCAACACGAAGTAAACGATGACCACAGCCTGGCCGACAAACATTCCGGCAAAGATGAACAGCCCCCACAGCGCCGTGCCCCAGAACTTCCAGATCCGGGGCGGACGCAGGGCGGACGCGACGGGAGGGGGCGGTTGCGGGAGGCTGAGGGAATCCATCAACTGACTTTCAGGGCAGCGCCCGTTCCAGCAGACCAGCGACGTCGGCGCTGGCAAGATCGACCGCGCCGTACATGCTGGCGTGATTCCCGGCAAGGCGCGTGGCGGCAAACAGTTCCGCATGCCGTGGCGACACCGCATTGAGCGCCGCCGCGGCGGCGAGCAGCGCCAGTTTTTCGACCGCCAGCCGGGCCACCCGTTCGCTGTCGGGCCGGCGGAAAGCTTTGCCGATAAAACCGACCGCCTCGCCGGCCCCCGGCAGGCCCAGCGTTTCACCGGTGAGTTCGTGCAACACGGCGGATGCCGCCTCGGCCTCGCGCGACAGCGCCCGGAGCACGTCGAGGCACATCACATTGCCTGACCCTTCCCAGATCGCGTTGACCGGCGACTCCCGGTAATGCCGCGCCAAAATCCCCTCCTCGACGTAGCCGTTGCCGCCGAGGCATTCCATCGCCTCATAGAGAAAACCCGGTGCGCTCTTGCAGACCCAGTATTTGATCGCCGGCGTCAGCAGCCGCATATAGGCGGCCTCTTTGGCGTCTGACGGCGCCCGGTCGAACGCCCGGCACAGCCGCATGACCAGCGCGATCGAGGCTTCGACATGCAGCGCCATATCCGACAGCACCGCTTGCATCAGCGGCTGGTCGGCGAGATGCTTCTGAAACACGCTGCGGTGCCTTGCATGGTGCAGCGCATGCGCCAGGCCCGAGCGCATCAGGCCGGCGGAGGCAATCGCGCAATCCTGCCGCGTCAGCTGCACCATCTGGATGATGGTGCGGATGCCTTTGCCCTCGTCACCGATGCGCTCCGCATAGGCGCCTGTGAATTCCACTTCTGATGAAGCATTGGAGCGGTTGCCGAGCTTGTCCTTCAGCCGCTGGAAGCGGATCGCGTTGACGGACCCATCGGGCGCAAAGCGCGGCATGAAGAAACAGCTCAGGCCGTCGCCCGCCTGCGCCAGAACCAGGAACGCATCGCACATCGGGGCCGACATGAACCATTTGTGGCCGGTGATGCGATAGGCATCGCCGTCTCGCTCGGCGCGCGTCATGTTGGAGCGCACATCGGTGCCGCCCTGCTTCTCGGTCATGCCCATGCCGACCGTCATGCCGCCCTTGGTCCACCACGGCGCAAAGCCGGGATCATAGGTACGCGTCGCCAGCACCGGCATCACCTTCGCCAGCAGATCCGGCTGCTCGGCCAGCGCCGCCACCGAGGCGCGCGTCATGGTGATCGGACAGAGATGCCCGGTCTCGACCTGCGAGGCGATGTAGAATTGGGCGGCGCGCACGACTTCCGAAGCACCGCCTGCCGGCTTGCCGTCGGCGTTCCACGTCGAATTGTGCACGCCAGCATGGGCCGAGTGGGCCATCAGCTCGTGATAGGCCGGGTGAAACTCGACCTCGTCGCGGCGGTTGCCGCGGGAATCGAAGGTCCGCAGCTTCGGGGTGTTCTCATTGGCAGCACGGCCTCGCGCCGCCATTTCGGCCGAACCCCAGTGCTGGCCGAAGTCGGATAGTTCACGGCTCGCCTCGCCACCGCCATTGGCGGCTACCGCCTCGGCCAGCGGCCGGTCGGCCGCGAACAGGTCGACATCTTCGAACGGCGGCGACTGATTGAAGACCTCGTGGGTCGAAAATGATGCCTGGCTCATGGCGGGTCTTGCTCCGGGATCAATTCCGTCGCGCAATCGGGAAATCATAGGCCTGCCGGCCGACCCCCGGCAGCGAAAAGTGCCACCACTCCTTCGAATAGTTCACAAACCCTTGCCGGGCCATCGCGGCGACCAGCGCATTCCGCGATCGTCGTTGCGCCGGCGTGATCGAGGGGGCGGCGGTATGCGATTTGACGTCCGAGCAATCATAGCCGGTGCCCATATCGACGCTGCCTTCCGGCGCGCGCGCCTCTGCAGGCGCGGTGCAGTCGGCGTAAGCCTTGGTGGAATCGAACTTCGCGGAATTGTCGGCGGTCAGATCGACCAGGGTCAGATCGAGCGCGGCGCCGGTCGAATGTCCGGACCGGGTCGCGATATAGCCCAGGCGGAACAAATCGGCCTTACGGAAGGCCGGGTTATAGCGGCGTTCGGCAGGTGTCTCCTTGCCGTTCTTCGACCACGCCACCATGTCGGCGACCGCGCGTTCCGGCCGGTAGCAGTCGAACATTTTCAACGACAGCTTTTGCCTGGCGAGTTCCTGCTGGATGTTCTTCAGCGCCAGGCCGACCTCGCGCTTCACGACGCATTCGGCGCCGTCATACCCCCTCAGCGGCTTGCCGACAAAGTTGTTCGACGTGGCGTAGCGCATGTCCTGGATGATGCTGGGATCGATATCGCGCAGGTAGACGAAGCCGCCCGGCAAGGCCTGTGCTCGCACAGCCTGCGGGCTGGACAAGCCAAGACCGGTTAATGTGATCACTAAAATGGCCTGCCATTTCTGCATCGAACACCTTCCCCGCGCGCTGAACGCGGCCCAATTGCGGCAACCCTCTTTACCCTGCGCGGCGACAGACCGGGGGATAACTCGCAAGCCCCCTATTCGCACTTGCCCCGCATGGGAAGTCTGCCTATAGCTCTCGTTTTAATGACCCCTGCATCGAAATCGACCTTCGTCCTCGGTCACCGGCATCTGCTGGGAATCGAGGGGCTTTCCGCCGCCGATATTACCGGCCTGCTCGACCTTTCCGAGGAATATGTCGAGCTCAACCGCCAGGTAGACAAAAAGCGCACTTCGCTGCGCGGTCGCACCCAGGTGAACCTGTTCTTCGAGGCCTCGACCCGAACCCAATCCTCGTTCGAACTGGCCGGCAAACGGCTCGGCGCCGACGTCATGAACATGTCGGTGTCCTCGTCCTCGATCCGCAAGGGCGAGACGCTGATGGATACGGCCGTCACGCTCAATGCCATGCATCCGGACATCCTGGTGGTGCGCCACCACGCGTCAGGTGCGGTGGAACTTCTGGCGCGCAAGGTTGACGGTTCCGTGATCAACGCCGGCGACGGCAGCCACGAACATCCGACCCAGGCGCTGCTGGATGCGCTGACCATCCGCCGCAACAAAGGCCGGCTGGAAGGCCTCGTGATCGCGATCTGCGGCGACGTGATGCATTCCCGCGTCGCCCGCTCCAATATCCTGCTGCTCAACACCATGGGCGCCCGGGTGCGCGTGGTGGCGCCCTCCACGCTGTTGCCGCGCGGCATCGAGCGGATGGGCGTTGAGGTGGCGCGCGACATGCGCGAGGGCCTCAACGGCGCCGACATCGTCATGATGCTGCGGCTGCAGCGCGAGCGCATGAACGGCTCGTTCGTACCGTCGTCCGGCGAATATTTCCATTATTTCGGTCTCGACCAGAAGAAGCTCGCCTACGCAAAACCCGACGCGCTGGTGATGCACCCCGGTCCGATGAACCGCGGCGTCGAGATTGATTCATTCGTGGCGGACGGAGCGCAATCGCTGATCCGCGAACAGGTCGAAATGGGAGTGGCGGTGCGCATGGCGGTGCTGGAAGCACTCGCCCGTAACCTGCCGAACGCCTGACATGCTGACCGATCGCCGCCCCATCCTCCTGGCCAACGCCCGCGTCGTCGACCCCTCGCGCGACTTCGACGGCCCTGGTGACGTCCTGATCGCCGACGGCGTGATCCGCGACTCAAAGCGCGGCATCGGCGCTGCCGGCGTCCCCGAAGGCACCGACATCGTCAATTGCGCCGGCAAGGTCGTCGCCCCCGGGCTGATCGACATGCGCGCCTTTGTCGGCGAGCCCGGCGCCAGCCACCGCGAAACCTTTGCTTCCGCCAGCCAGGCGGCGGCCGCCGGCGGCATCACCACGATCATCTGCCAGCCGGACACCTCGCCGGTGATCGACAATTCGGCCACCGTCGACTTCGTGCTGCGCCGGGCGCGCGACACCGCGATCGTCAACATTCACCCGATGGCGGCGCTGACCAAGGGCATGGGCGGCGAGGAAATGACCGAGATCGGCCTCTTGAAGGCCGCCGGCGCCGTCGCCTTTACCGATGGCGCCCACAGCGTCACCAATGCGCAGGTGATGCGGCGCGCTCTGACCTATGCGCGCGATTTCGACGCGCTGATCGTGCACCACACCGAAGACCCCGACCTGGTCGGCGAAGGCGTGATGAACGAAGGCGAGTTCGCCGCACGGCTCGGCCTGGTCGGCATTCCCAATGCCGCCGAGGCGGTCATGCTGGAACGCGACATGCGCCTGGTGGCGCTGACCGGCGGGCGCTATCACGCGGCGTCACTGAGCTGCATCGAGTCGCTCGAAATCCTCAAGCGCGCGCGAGACGCGGGACTTGCAGTTTCGGCGTCGGTTTCGATCAACCACGTCACGCTGAACGAAAACGACATCGGACCCTACCGGACGTTCCTGAAACTGTCGCCGCCGCTGCGCACCGAGGACGACCGTCTGGCGCTGGTCGCGGCCGTGGCCTCCGGCCTGATCGACGTCGTGATGTCCGATCACAATCCGCAGGACGTCGAGGTGAAGCGGCTGCCGTTCGCGGAAGCCGCCGCCGGCGCGGTCGGGCTGCAGACCATGCTGCCGGCGGGCCTGCGGCTGATCCACAATGGCGAGATGGACTTCAAGACCCTGATCCGCGCGATGTCGACGCGCCCGGCCGAGATTTTGGGCCTCCCCGGCGGCTCGCTGCGCGCGGGTTCCCCTGCCGACGTCGTCGTGATCGATGCCGACGTACCCTGGGTGCTCGACCGCGACGACCTCAAATCGCAATGCAAAAATACGCCGTTCGACGAAGCCCGCTTCTCGGGCCGCGTCGTGCGTACTATCGTGGGCGGACGGACGGTCTATGAACATGTCTAATAGAGCGTTTTCAAGCAGTACCGGTTCGCGTCAAGAAAACGCGTCAAAAAAAGACGTGCGCGAAATACTCCGCGGCGGGAGCAACGCCGATGTCGTTTGAACCATTCCTCGTTGTTGCGTTTTTCGTGGGTTATTTCTTTGGCTCGATTCCATTCGGGCTGTTGCTGACCAAGTTCGCCGGCACCGAGGATCTGCGCTCGATCGGCTCCGGCAGTATCGGCGCCACCAACGTGCTTCGCACCGGCCGCAAGAGCCTCGCCGCCGGGACGCTGATCGGCGACGCGCTCAAGGGCACGCTCGCGGTCGTCGTCTGCGGCTATTATGGCGGCCCCAACGCCGCGATGCTGGCCGCATTCGGCGCCTTTCTGGGGCATCTCTATCCGGTCTGGCTCAAGTTCAAAGGCGGCAAAGGGGTCGCGACCTATATCGGCGTGCTGATCGGCCTGTTCTGGCCTGCGGCCGTCGTGTTCTGCGTGATGTGGATCGCGACCGCCATCACCACGCGCTACTCATCGCTGTCGGCATTGATCGCGGCCTTCGTGACGCCGCTGTTCCTGTGGTGGTTCCTCCACCCGGCGCTGGCTTCGCTGTTTGTGGTGATGACGCTATTGCTGTTCTACGCGCACCGCGAAAATATCAAGCGCTTGCAGACCGGAACTGAGAGCCGGATCGGCGCGAAATAATCCTACTTCTGCGCCAGCGCGTCCTCGACGAACCGCGCTGCCGCCAGCGCTTTCGCATCGTCGCCATAGCGCGCGATAACCTGCACGCCCACCGGCAATCCGCCGGCAGCGATATGCGCGGGAATGTTGACGCAGGGCGTTCCCATCAGCGTCCACAGCCGGTTGTAGCGGGCGTCGCCCGTCGAGCCCAATCCCGCCGGTGCTGCACCCGGGGCTGATATGGCCAGCAGCACGTCGACGTCTTCTAAAACTTTTGCCAGCGCGATTCTGGCCTGACGTGTAACTTGCATCGCCCCGTCATAGGCGGCAGGCAGCATGCCCTTGCTTTCGTCCAGCCGTCCACGCAGGTTCGGCGCGACAGCGTCGTAATGCACGCGGTATTCCCAGGCGAGCGCCTGATGCGCTTCGAATTCCTGCACCGTCGGATGCTCACGCCATGCTTCGGCTACGATCTCCGGCATCGCCAGCGTGCGCACGGATGCCCCTGCCCGTTCCGCAGCCTTGGCGGCGATCTGCAGTGCCTCGGCGCCTTCGGCCTCCGGTGCACCGGCAAAGTCCTGGGTCACGACGCCGATACGCGGCGTCGGCACTGACGCCTGCGGCAAAAATTCATCCCGGCCCGTCATCGCCGCAAGGCCGTGCGCAACGTCGCGAACACCGGCGGCGAACAAACCAACGGTGTCCAGCGTCCACGAATAACACTTCACGCCGACGGTCGGCAGCAGGCGGTAGGACGGCTTGATCGCGGCACAGCCGCAGAACGAGGCCGGCCGGATCACCGAGCCACCGGTCTGCGTGCCCAGCGCCAACGGGATCATGCCGGCCGCGACCGCCGCCGCCGAGCCTGCCGATGATCCACCCGGCGTGTGCGCCGTGTTGCGCGGGTTGAGCGTCGCGGTCGGATCTGACGATGCGAACGCCGTCGTCGTGGTCTTGCCGACGATGCTGGCCCCTGCCGCCTTCAGCGCCATCACGACAGCCGCATCTCCGCGCGATCGAAATCCCTTGTAGATCGATGAGCCCATCTCGGTCGGAAAATCAGCGGTATCCATGATGTCCTTGATGCCGACGGCGACGCCGCGCAACGGCCCGGCGTTCTCAGCGCGGATGTTCGGATCATGGCAGACGAAGGCGCCGATCGCTTTCTCCTGCGCGCCGATCGCCTCCAGCGACTGGGCAATCGCGGCATCCGCGGAAAGATCACCCTGCGCGATACGGCGTTGAAGGTCGGCGAGCGAGATCATGGACATTACTCCTGCGGCGGACCAACGGGTTTTACGGAGCCGACCGGAACGGGGCAACGCATCGGCGGGCATGGCAGCCGTGAGAACAGGTGTTGATTGCAATCTCCGGTTGGGCAAAGCTGCTCCGACATGCATGACCGTACGCCCAGCGCGCCCCACCTCACCGATTCCGAGCGGATCGACCGGTTGCGGCTCATTCGCTCCGACAATGTCGGCCCACGCACCTTCGCTTCCCTGCTCCGCCATTTCGGCAGCGCCCGCGCCGCGCTGGAGCGGCTGCCCGATCTGGCGCGGCGGGGCGGCGCGTCAGGACCGGGGCGCATCTGCAGCGAGGACGACGCGCGGGGTGAACTCGCGGCTGGCCGAAAGATCGGCATAGCTCTCGTCGCGCCCGGTGAAGCCGGCTACCCACCGCGGCTGGCCACGCTGGACGATGCGCCGCCGCTGCTTGGCGTCCGCGGCGCGCCCGAGGTGATGATGCGGCCGATGATCGCGATCGTCGGCTCGCGCAACGCCTCCGGCGCCGGATTGAAATTCGCAAGCCAGATCGCGCGCGACCTCGGCGAAGCCGGGTTTGTCGTTATCTCCGGCTTGGCGCGCGGCATCGACCAGGCCGCGCATCGGGCAACGGTTGCGAGCGGCACGGTTGCGGTGCTGGCCGGTGGCCATGACCGGATCTATCCGCCCGAGCATGAGGACCTGCTGGCCGCATTGCTCGAACAAGGCGGCGCGATTTCCGAAATGCCGCTTGGCCACGTGCCCCGCGCCCGCGATTTTCCGCGCCGCAATCGCCTGATCTCCGGCGCTTCGCTCGGCGTCGTCGTGGTCGAAGCCGCCCACCGCTCGGGATCGCTGATCACGGCTCGCATGGCCGCCGAACAGGGCCGCGAAGTGTTCGCGGTCCCCGGATCGCCGCTCGATCCCCGCGCCGCCGGCACCAACGATCTGATCAAGCAGGGGGCGACGCTGACCACGGAAGCGACCGACGTGATCAACGCGGTCGCGCCGATCATGGAGCGGCCGGTCGCAATTGAAGTGCGCGAGCCCGACGCCGAGCCGCTGGATTTCGACGCGGGCGCCAGCGAACGCAAGCGCATCATCGACCTGCTCGGACCAAGCCCGATCAGCCTCGACGATCTGATCCGGATGTCGGACGCCTCGCCCGCGATCGTCCGGTCCGTGCTGCTCGAGCTCGAGCTCGCCGGACGGCTGGAGCGCCACGGCGGCGGACTGGTTTCGCTGATCTAGTTGGAATTTTTCCCGTCGAACTTGGCGCGCGCGCTTTCGATCTCGACCCGGTGATCAAAAGCCCATTTGCCGAGCGCCTCGACCGGCTTCGACAGCCCGCGGCCGAGATCGGTCAATTCATAATCAACGCGCGGCGGAATCGTCGGGAAGACGGTTCGCGTGACGAGGCCGTCCCGCTCCAGGCCGCGCAGCGTCAACGTCAGCATGCGTTGCGAGATGCCCCCCACCATGCGCTTGAGTTCGTTGAAGCGCAGCGGCCCGCCACCGAGCATCATGATGACGAACACGCTCCATTTGTCGCCGACCCGCGCCAGGATCGAGGCCACGCCACGGCAGTCGCTGCTCTCGTGAGCGCTGGGCGGCAGGACAGGCACATTGATGTGCTCGGGTCTCATGGATGTGCTCGGGTTTCAAAAATGTGCGTTCTTGCGGGGTTCTAGGACAGTCACTCATATAGCGCTAGTTACAAATCAATACCAAGGGTGACCCAAATGAAACTTCTGCATATCGACTCCAGCGTCCTCGGCCCCCACTCCGTCAGCCGCCAGGTTTCCGCCGCCATCGTGGAGCGGCTGCGCCAATCCACCCCCGGCCTTCACGTCAGTTACCGCGACCTGACCCTGACGCCGCTGGCGCATCTGTCGGGCTCGCACCTCGCGGCGGGCCAGGGCGCCACGCCCGAGGCATCGCTGCAGCCGGACCTCGCCGCCGGCCAGGCGGTGCTGGAAGAGTTTCTCGCCACCGACATCGTCGTGCTCGGCGCGCCCATGTACAATTTCACCATTCCGAGCCAGCTCAAGGCCTGGATCGATCGCATATTGGTGGCGGGCAAGACGTTCAAATACAGCGCACAGGGTGTCGAAGGTCTGGCCGGCAACAAGCGGGTCATCGTCGCGATCTCGCGCGGCGGATTTTACGGCCCGGGCACGCCGGCCGCCGTCGGCGAGCACCTGGAGACCTATTTGCGCTGGGTGTTCGGCTTCATCGGCATCGCCAATCCCGAATTCATCTCCGCCGACGGGATCCAGGTCGGTCCTGAGCATCGCGAAAAAGCCGTCGCCGGCGCGCTGAAAGCCGCGGGCAATCTGAACGCAGCCTGAGTTGATGCGTGAGCGGTTGCCGTCACCAGAGCCTTTTCCGTTCCGGTGGAATCGGAACGGGGCTCTAGATTCTTGTTTTGACGCGTTTTCTTGACGCGAACCGGTATCCACTTCGCTGGAAAACGCTCTAGGTGCGCGACGGCAGCCGCTCCAATCAGAAAATGCCGTTGATGCGCAGGATCACGACAATCAAGGAGGCCAGGAGACCGACACCCGAAAACAGCGCGACTGAAACAAATTGCGCGGTGTCCGAGTTTTCCGCTGGGGTCGAGGAGATGCCAGTGGTCTTGGGCACGACTGGGCTCACCGGTTGTTGTTTACGAAACGTCCTCGAAATCTCAAGCAGTTGCACGCATGGTTCAATGCGCGTTCTGGCTCAGCGCCAATCCGCCGCAGGTGACACGGGAGCCGGCCAGCGTCCCGCCGGCCGGCTTCGATATTGCCGGGAAATTCGCCCCTACCCCCGATAGATCGGCGCGCCGCTTGGCGAGGCCGTAGCACCCCCGTCGACGAACAATTCCTGCCCCTGGATATGCGCCGCATCGTCGGAGGCCAGGAACAGCACCGTCTTCGAAATGTGATCGGGTTCGCCGATGCGGCCGAGCGGCGTGGTGGCGCCGATGCGCTTCTCGAACGCCTTTTCGGCTTCGGGGGTCGCCAGTGCCGCGCCCCAGATCGGGGTGCGGATCGCACCCGGCGAGACCACGTTGACGCGGATATTGCGCGGCGACAGTTCGGACGCCATCACCCGCGCCATCGCGCGCACGCCGGCCTTGCTTGCCGCGTAGGCGGAGTAGCCGGGATTGCCGAGCACCGAAATCACCGAGCCGTTCAGGATGATTGAGGCGCCATCATTGAGATGCGGTACCGCTGCCTGCACGGTGAAGAACACCGCCGTGATGTTGGTACCGATGACCTTCTCAAAGGTTTCGAGCGTGGCTGATCCAAGCGGCGTGCCGCCGGCAATGCCGGCATTGGCGAACACGACGTCGAGCTTGCCGAATTTCCCAACCGCCTGCTTGATCGCAGCCTCGGTCGCGGCGATGTCGGTGGCGTCGGCGACGATCGCAAGCGCATTTGGCCCGAGTTCTCTGGCGGCGGCCTCCAGCGTCTCCTTGTTGCGCCCGGTGATGGCGACCCGCGCCCCCTCCGCCACGAACAGCTTGGCCGTCGCAAGTCCGATGCCGCTGTTTCCGCCAGTAATGAACGCCGTCTTGTTCGCCAGTCTCACGGGAGCCTCCGATGGTTGCATTATTAAACTAAGTTGCCATCTAGGCCATCTGGTTTTATAATGCAACTACACAAGGCTGTGATCATCCAAAGCGTTTTCGAGCGAAGTGGAGTCCGGTTCGCGTGAAGAGAACGCGTCAAACAAAGAATCCGCGGAGATCGCCATGGTGAAACGCACGAGCTTCGAGAACGACGATTGCCCGATCGCGCGCTCACTGGACGCGATCGGCGACTGGTGGTCGCTGCTGATTATCCGCGAGGCGCTATTCGGCAGCCGCCGCTTCGGCGAATTCCAGAAAGGTCTCGGGCTCGCAAAGAATATCCTGACCGTGCGGCTGCGCGCGCTGGTCGATCAGGGCATCCTCAAAATGGCCCCCGCCTCCGATGGCAGCGCCTATCAGGAATATCTTTTGACGCCGAAAGGCCGCGGCGTGTTTCCGATCCTGGTAGCTTTGCGCCAGTGGAGCGAGGAATTCGACGATCATCCCGACGAGATCGCCACCATCCTGGTCGACAAGGAAAAAGGCCGCCCGGTTCGCAAGCTCGAACTCTATTCGCAAGATGGGCGGCTATTGACCGCGGCCGATACCGCGCTCAAGCCGCGCCCGGGCGCCAAGTCATCACGGAAGCTCAGGTCTATTTCGGCCTGAACAGAAGGCTGCTCACGACAGCTTGCGCTTGCTCCGCAGCCGCAGGTGCTCTTGGGCTTCCAGCTGCGCCATCCCGAGCAAATGGCTGAGGACCTCAAGCCGGTGGCGCTCGGCGAGTTTTGTCAATTCGGCAACGGTCTCCGCGATGAAGGCCACGGCCTCGTCGGGGCCGCCCTCCTCACCTGATTCAACCTCTGGCGATCGCCGATTCCTGCCCGAAGCGGTGCGCTTCCGGCCGCCCCCTGCCTTGCTCAAAAAAAATGCACCCAATCCCATGCAGTATGGACAAGGAATAACCCCTTTGCGGGCGCAACTCTAGGACGCATTTCGCAACTTTTCAGATATAAAGTCGCACTTCAAAGGCCCCTGCTCAGAATCTGTCGATTTGACAGGGGCCGCCTCACCACCCATGTTCGGGTCGAAACGGCGGTCGCGAGTCTCGCGGAACCGGCCTTTATCTTTTCCCGTAAGCTATTGGAATGACATGAATATCGTCATTGTGGAGTCGCCGGCGAAAGCCAAGACGATCAACAAATATTTGGGCGCCTCCTACGAGGTTCTGGCCTCGTTCGGCCATGTTCGCGACCTCCCCGCCAAGAACGGATCGGTCGATCCTGACGCCAATTTTCAGATGATCTGGGAGATCGACCCCAAGGCGGCCGGCCGGCTCAACGATATCGCCAAGGCCCTGAAGGGTGCCGACCGGCTGATTCTCGCGACCGACCCTGATCGTGAGGGCGAAGCGATCTCCTGGCACGTGCTCGAAGTGCTGAAGGAAAAGCGCGCGCTGAAGGACCACAAGATCGAGCGCGTGGTGTTCAACGCCATCACCAAGCAGGCGGTGACCGATGCGATGAAGTCGCCGCGCCAGATCGATGGCGCGCTGGTCGACGCCTATATGGCGCGCCGGGCGCTGGACTATCTGGTCGGCTTCACGCTTTCGCCGGTGCTGTGGCGCAAACTGCCGGGCGCCCGCTCGGCCGGCCGCGTGCAGTCGGTGGCGTTGCGGCTGGTTTGCGACCGTGAACTCGAAATCGAAAAATTCGTGCCGCGCGAATACTGGTCGCTGGTGGCCACATTGACGACGCCGCGCGGTGACACATTCGAGGCGCGGCTGGTCGGCGCCGACGGCAAGAAGATCCAGCGCCTCGACATCGGCACCGGCGCCGAAGCCGAAGACCTCAAAAAAGCGATCGAGGCCGCCAACTTCACGGTCTCGACCGTTGAAGCCAAGCCCGCCCGCCGCAATCCGCAAGCCCCCTTCACCACCTCGACGCTGCAGCAGGAAGCCAGCCGCAAGCTCGGCTTTGCGCCGGCGCATACGATGCGGATCGCGCAGCGTCTTTATGAGGGTATTGATATCGGCGGCGAGACCACCGGTCTCATCACCTATATGCGTACCGACGGCGTGCAGATCGACGGCTCGGCCATCACGCAGGCGCGCAAGGTGATCGGCGAGGATTACGGCAACGCCTATGTGCCGGAAGCGCCGCGGCAATACCAGACCAAGGCCAAGAACGCCCAGGAAGCCCATGAAGCGATCCGCCCGACCGACATGTCGCGCCGTCCGACCGAAATGCGGCGGCGTCTCGATACCGATCAGGCCAAGCTCTATGAGCTGATCTGGATCCGCACCATCGCGAGCCAGATGGAATCCGCCGAACTGGAACGCACCACCGTCGACATATCAGCCAAGGCCGGCTCACGCGTGCTGGACCTGCGCGCCAGCGGCCAGGTGGTGAAGTTCGACGGCTTCCTCGCACTCTATCAGGAAGGCAAGGACGACGACGCCGACGATGAGGACAGCCGCCGCCTCCCCGCCATGAGCCAGGGCGAAGCGCTCAAGCGGCAGGACCTCGCCGTCACCCAGCATTTCACCGAACCGCCGCCACGCTTCTCCGAGGCATCGCTGGTCAAGCGCATGGAAGAGCTCGGCATCGGCCGTCCCTCGACCTACGCCTCGATCCTGCAGGTGCTGAAGGACCGCGGCTACGTCAAGCTGGACAAGAAGCGGCTGCATGGCGAGGACAAGGGACGCGTCGTGGTCGCGTTCCTGGAAAATTTCTTTGCGCGCTATGTCGAGTACGACTTCACCGCCAATCTGGAAGAGCAGCTCGACCGCATCTCCAACAACGAGATTTCCTGGCAGCAGGTGCTGAAGGATTTCTGGACCGGCTTCGCCGGCGCGGTCAACGACATCAAGGATATTCGCGTCTCCGAAGTGCTCGATGCGCTCGACGACATGCTCGGCCCGCACATCTATCCGCCGCGCGCGGATGGCGGCGATGTCCGGCAGTGCCCGACCTGCGGCACCGGCAAGCTCAACCTGAAAGCCGGCAAGTTCGGCGCCTTCGTCGGCTGCTCGAATTATCCGGAATGCCGCTACACCCGCCCGCTCGCGGCCGACAGCGAAGCCAGCGCCGATCGCGTGCTCGGCAAGGACCCCGCGACCGATCTCGATGTTACGGTGAAGGCCGGCCGCTTCGGTCCCTACATCCAGCTCGGCGAGCAGAAGGATTATGCCGAGGGTGAAAAGCCCCGGCGCGCCGGTATCCCGAAGAACATGTCGCCCGGCGATATGGAATTGGAACTGGCCCTGAAGCTTCTGTCTTTGCCGCGCGAAATTGGAAAACATCCGGAAACCGGCGAGCCGATCACCGCCGGTATCGGCCGCTTCGGTCCGTTCGTGCGCCACGAAAAGACCTATGCGAGCCTGGAGGCCGGCGACGAGGTGTTCGACATCGGCCTCAATCGCGCCGTGACGCTGATCGCCGAAAAGATCTTGAAGGGTCCGAGCGGCCGCCGCTTCGGCGCCGATCCGGGCAAGCCGATCGGGGAGCACCCGAGCCTCGGCGGTGTCGCCGTGAAGAACGGCCGCTACGGCGCTTACGTGACCGCCGGCGGCGTCAACGCCACGATCCCGAGCGACAAGACGCCGGACACCATTACACTCGCCGAAGCCATCGCTTTGATCGACGAACGCGCGGCCAAGGGCGGCGGCAAGCCGAAGCGTGGCGCGAAGAAAGCCGCACCGAAGAAGAAAGCCGCCAAAGCCCCTGTTGATCCAGACGCACCGAAGCCCGCCAAGAAGACCGCGGTGAAGAAGGCTGCGGCGAAGCCGAAATCGGAAGCCGTCAGCAAGGCGCGCGCGCCGGTCGCGTCTGCGGCAAAGACGTCAGCAGCAAAGCCTGCAGCAGCACCCAAAACGCCTGCGAAGAAAAGCGCGGGCAAGGCCCGGGGATAAGTGAAGAGAAAACACGACAATGGCTTTCCGGCCCGGGACGCCATCGTTGCCTTCATCCGTGCGAATCCAGGCAAGATCGGCACCCGCGAGATCGCCCGCGAGTTCGGCCTGAAGAATGCCGACCGCGTCGAGCTGAAGCGAATCCTGCGCGAACTCGCCGACGAAGGCACCATCGCCAAGCGCGGCCGCAAGGTTCTCGAGCCCGCCGCGCTGCCGCCGACCGTGATGGCCGACATCACCGGCCGCGATACCGACGGCGAGCTGCTCGCCACCCCCACCGAATGGGATGAAGAGGAATTCGGCGCGGCGCCGAAGATCCGCATCCATGTTCCGCGTCGTCCGCAACCGGGCACCGCCGCCGGGGTCGGCGACCGTGCGCTGCTCCGCGTCGAGAAGACCGACGACACCGCTGGCACGCCCTATCGCGGGCGTGTCATCAAGGTCATCGACCACGCCCGCACCCGCCTGCTCGGCATTTTTCGAAAGCTGCCCAATGGCGGCGGAAGGATGATTCCTGTCGACAAGAAGCAGGCCGGGCGCGAATTGAACATCGCAAGCTCAGACACCGGCGGCGCCGAGGATGGCGATCTCGTCAGCGTCGATCTCGTGCGGACGCGCGGCTTCGGCCTGGCGTCCGGCAAGGTAAAGGAGCGGCTCGGTTCGCTCGCGACCGAGAAAGCGGTCAGCCTGATCGCGATCCACGCCCACGACATTCCGCAAGCCTTCACGCCATCCGCGTTGCACGAAGCCGAGGAGGCAAAGCCGGCGATACTCAAGGGTCGCGAGGACTGGCGCGAAGTACCGCTCGTCACCATCGATCCGCCCGACGCCAAGGACCATGACGACGCCGTTCATGCCGCACCCGATGACGATCCGAACAACAGGGGCGGCTACATCGTCCATGTCGCGATCGCCGATGTCGCGTTCTATGTGCGGCCGGCCTCGGCGCTCGATCGCGACGCGCTGACGCGCGGCAATTCGGTGTATTTCCCGGACCGCGTGGTGCCGATGCTGCCCGAGCGCATCTCCAACGATCTGTGCTCGCTGGTGCCGGGCGAGCCGCGCGGCGCGCTCGCGGTGCGGATGGTGATCGGACCTGACGGCCGCAAGCGCTCGCACAGTTTTCACCGGGTGCTGATGCGTTCCGCCGCCAAGTTGAACTATGCGCAGGCGCAGGCCGCAATCGACGGCCGCCCCGACGACACGACTAGCCCCCTGCTCGAGCCGATCCTCAAACCGCTCTATACGGCCTATGCACTGGTAAAGCTGGCGCGTGACGAGCGTGATCCCTTGGATCTCGATCTGCCCGAGCGAAAAATCCTGCTCAAGCCCGACGGCACCGTCGATCGCGTCATCGTGCCGGAGCGGCTGGATGCGCATAAACTGATCGAGGAGTTCATGATCCTCGCCAACGTCGCCGCTGCCGAAATGCTGGAGAAGAAGGCGCTGCCGCTGATCTACCGCGTGCACGACGAGCCGAGCCAGGAGAAGGTTCATAACCTGCAGGAATTCCTGAAGACGCTCGACCTGCCGTTTGCGAAAGCTGGTGCGTTGCGCCCCGCCCTGTTCAATCGCGTACTGGGCCAGGTCCGCGGCGAGGACTACGAGCCGCTGGTCAATGAAGTGGTGCTGCGCTCGCAGGCGCAGGCGGAATATTCGGCGGAGAATTATGGCCATTTCGGCCTGAACCTGCGGCGCTATGCGCATTTCACCTCCCCGATCAGGCGATACGCCGATTTGATCGTGCATCGCGCGCTGATCCGCGCGCTCGGCCTCGGCGAAGGCGCGCTGCCGGACACCGAAACGCTGGAAACGCTGAGCGAAGTCGCCGCACAGATATCGGTCACTGAACGCCGCGCCATGAAGGCCGAGCGCGAGACCGCCGACCGGCTGATCGCGCATTTCCTCGCCGACCGCATCGGCGCGACGTTCCAGGGCCGCATTTCCGGCGTCACCCGCGCCGGGCTGTTTGTGAAGTTGTCTGATACCGGCGCCGACGGGTTGATCCCGATCCGCACGCTCGGGACCGAATATTTCAACTATGACGAGACGCGCCATGCGCTCGTCGGCTCACGCAGCGGTGCCATGCACCGGCTGGGGGACGTTGTCGACGTACGTCTGGTAGAAGCAGCACCTGTAGCTGGCGCGCTGCGGTTCAAGTTACTATCTGAAGGCAAGGTCATTCCGCGCGGCAGAAAACAGGGCGGCCGCCGCGAAGGTTCGAAACCGCCGGTCACGTCATCGAAGACGCGTCCGGGCCGCAGCCCGCATAAGGAACGCAAGGGCAAAGCAAAGCCCGGCAAATCGAAGAGAGGCAAGTCATGGAAACGGTGAGCCCCGCGACGACAGTCTGGACCAGGGAATCCGTGAAGGGCGAAAAGCGCGATCTCTGGACCGCGATGAAGCGCGGCTTCATGTGCCGCTGCCCGCGTTGCGGCGAAGGCAAGCTTTTTCGGGCGTTCCTGAAGGTCGACGACCATTGCAAGACCTGCGGCCTCGATTACACGCCGCACCGCGCCGATGATTTGCCGGCCTATCTCGTCATCGTCATCGTCGGCCACATCGTGGTACCGGTGGTGCTGTGGGTGGAAACCAATTATTCACCGGCGATCTGGCTGCAGATGGCGATCTACCTGCCCTTCACCTTCCTCTCGTCGCTGTTGCTGCTGCAACCGGTCAAGGGCGCCGTGGTCGGCTTCCAATGGGCGCTGCGCATGCATGGCTTTGACGAAAATGCCCCTAGCGACATTCCGCCGGTCTAGCTAAACCAAGAACAACAAGAGACTGAACGGGGATGGAATGACCGAAGCAGCGCCTGCAATCGTCGAAGGAAAAGAAGCCGATCACCATCCCTATTTCCGACCGAAGGATGCCGCGACGCTGATCCTGATCGACCGGAGCGGCGACAAGCCGAAGGTGCTGGTCGGCAAACGCCACGACAATGTGGTGTTCATGCCGGGCAAGTACGTTTTCCCCGGCGGCCGCGTCGACAAGGCTGACAACCGCATTCCCGTTGCCGCGCCCATCACCGGCGAACTCGAAGCCAATCTGCTGAAGGGCAGCCCGAAGATCGCGCCGTCGCGCGCACGTGCGCTGGCGGTAGCAGCGATCCGCGAAGCCTGCGAGGAAACCGGTCTCTGCCTCGGCCGCAAGGTCGAGAAGCCCGTCAAACTCGAAGGCGCCTGGCAGCCGTTCTCGGATGCCGGCCTGCTGCCCGATCCGTCCAGCCTGTTCCTGATCGCACGCGCGATCACCCCGCCCGGCCGCGTCCGCCGTTTCGACACCCGCTTCTTCACCGCCGACGCATCGGCAATCGCCCACAAGGTCGAGGGCGTGATCCACGCCGACGCCGAACTGGTGGAGCTGGTTTGGGTCGAGATCGGCTCCAAACCGCTCGCCGATGCGCATGCCATGACCAAGAACGTGCTCGCCGAACTCGACCGCCGCCTCGCCACCGGCCCGCTGCGCCACGACGCCCCGGTGCCGTTCTTCCATTTCTACGGCGGCAAGATGCAGAAGGACGTGCTGGGGGCGTAGGGCTCGGCTCTCACAGCGTCATTGCGAGCGAAGCGAAGCAATCCATCTTTCCCCGTGCGGAGATGTGGATTGCTCGCTTCGCTCGCAATGACGGTATTGGCGGCGTAGAATCCTTCTCTCCCGATCCCTTAAATTGCAAGATTCTTCCCGTCTCGCCCGATGGCGCGGCCTTCACCCATGCCTATCTCTTTCGTCAACAGCAACGAACACGGAAACGGGGCGATGGCACAACGGCAACTCAAGCTCGGCGCGTTCATGCGGCCGGTTTCTATCCACACCGGCGCGTGGCGCTATCCCGGGGCTTGGCCGGACGCCAATTTCAATTTCCCGCGTATTAAGAAACTGATCCAGAAACTGGAAGCCGGCAAGTTCGACGCCTTCTTCATGGCCGATCATCTGGCCGTGCTGAACATGCCGGTCAATGCGCTCAAGCGCAGCCACACCGTGACCTCGTTCGAACCGTTCACGCTGTTGTCGGCGCTGGCCGGCGCCACCGATCATATCGGCCTGATCGCGACCGGTTCGACCACGTTCGACGAGCCCTATCACGTCGCGCGCCGCTTCGCCTCGCTCGACCACATCAGCAATGGGCGCGCGGGGTGGAATATCGTCACCACCTCCAATCCGGACGCCGCGCTCAATTTCGGGCTCGACGATCACATGGAGCACGCGGAGCGCTACAAGCGCGCGCGCGAATTCTATGACGTGGTCACCGGCCTGTGGGATTCCTTTGCCGACGATGCCTTCGTGCGCGATGTCGAATCCGGCCTCTATTTCGATCCCGCCAAAATGCACGTGCTCAACCACAAGGGAAAATATCTGAGCGTCCGCGGCCCTCTCAACATCGCCCGCCCGGTGCAGGGCTGGCCGCTGATCGTGCAGGCCGGCGCCTCCGACGACGGCCGGCAACTCGCGGCAGAGACGGCGGAGGCCGTGTTCACCGGCGGCGGCAGCCTTGCCGATGCCCAAAAACTCTACGCCGACATCAAGGGCCGGATGGAAAAAATCGGCCGTAACCCCGAGCATCTCGTTATCCTGCCGGGCGCGTTCGTCGTGGTCGGCGACAGCGTCGATGAGGCAAAGGAGAAGCGCGCAAAGCTCGACAGCATGGTGCATTACGACAGCGCCATCGCCTCGCTGTCGGTTCAGCTCGGCACCGACGCCTCCGGTTTCGATCCAGACGGACAATTGCCTGACATCCCCGAGACCAATGCCAGCAAGAGCGGCCGCCAGCGCCTGGTCGATGTCGCGGCGCGCGACAAGCTCACCGTGCGCCAGCTCGCCCAGCGCGTCGGCGGCTATGGCGGGCTCTCCTTCGTCGGCACGCCGGTGACGATCGCCGACCAGATGGAGGAGTGGCTGACGAGCCGCGGCAGCGACGGTTTCAACATCATGTTCCCGTTCCTGCCTGCCGGCCTCGACGATTTCGTCGACAAGGTGGTGCCGGAACTGCAAAAGCGCGGGATTTTCCGCAAGGAGTATGAGGGCAAGACCCTACGGGAGAATTTGGGGCTGCCGAGGCCGAAAAACCGGTTCTTTGAGGGTTAATTGCCCGGATTCATACCGGTATTTGCCCTGGAAACCTTGACTTTGGGCGATCAGAAGCTAGGTTGCCCGGCAAATGCGGGCCGATTTGGCCGGCACCCGATTTTCACACATCAAGGGTTCTGAACAATGGCCAAAGCGGTCACCATCAAGGTCAAGCTCGTTTCCACGGCGGACACCGGCTTCTACTACGTCGCCAAGAAGAATTCGCGCACCATGACCGACAAGCTGGTCAAGAAGAAGTACGACCCGGTCGCTCGCAAGCACGTCGAGTTCAAGGAATCGAAGATCAAGTAAGCGTTCGAAACGCTGCTGTCTGACTTGAACGGGGCCTCACGGCCCCGTTTTCGATTCCGGGTTCGTGTCCTGGACACGGTGCAGCGTGCAACGCTGCTCCGCAAAGCCGGGACCCAAACACGCAAAGTGGATAGACCCCGGATCAGCAGCGCATCACGCCGCAAGCGCGGCGCGCTGCGCTGCATCCGGGGAACGCAAGCAAAAGCTACACCGCTTTGACCAATGGCGGCTCACTAGGCCGGATCAGCGCGAACGCCACCTGGATGATACCGCCGGCCAGGCCCAGCGCGACACCGATCCGCCACGCCATGGTGTAGGAGCCGAGCTGGTCGTAGATCAGCCCGCCGCCGTAAGCGCCGAGGAACGAGCCGAGCTGGTGGCTCATGAAGGCGAGGCCCTGGATCATCGCCTGCCATTTCAGGCCGAACATTTCGACGACGGCGCCCGCCACCAATGGGCCGACGCCCATCCAGAGGAAGCCCATGATCGCGCCGAACAGCAGCGTGGTCGCCGGCGTTGCCGGCAGCATGAAGTACCAGGCGAGCGCGATCGAGCGGACGATGTAGATGCCGCCGAGCAGCGCAAGCTTGTTCCAGCGCTGGCCGGCCCAGCCGAAGAACAGGCTGCCCAGCACGTTGAAGCCGCCGATCATGCCGAGCGTCTGCGCGCTCAGCATCGGATCGAGGCCGCAGATCAAAAGATAGGACGGCAGATGCGTGGTGAGGAACACGAGCTGCATGCCGCAAACGAAATAGGCGCAGGTCATCACCACGAACGATGCGTTGCCGAACGCGATCTTTGCGGCGGTTGCAGCCGAAGCGTCGCCGATGTCGTCGACCGCCTTGGGCGGCAGCGGGATCTTGTCGGCCCTGCCCGCGTACCAGGCCGCCGGCAGCATGAACAGCGACAGGATCACAAAGCCGGCGACGCCGGCGCGCCAGCCAAAACCTTCATTCAACATCTGCCCGATCGGCGCCGACACCAATGCGCCGAGCGATCCTGCCGCCGAGACCATGCCCATCACGGTGCTGCGCACGGTGGCCGGCACGGCGCGCGCCGCCACCGACATCGCAATCGCATTGGCCGTGCAGGCCAGCGAGAAACCGATCAACACACCCGCGCCGATCAGGATCGGGATCATCCCCTGCGCGGTCGCCATCAGGGCAAGGCCGACGATGTACATCAGCGTGCCCACGATCATGATCGGGCGGAAGCCGTAGCGCACCGTCATGGCGCCGGCCACCGGCTGCAGGAATCCCCAGGCGAGATTTTGTACGGCCAAAGCCAACGTGAAGTCCGACACCGAAATCCCGATGTCCTTCGTCAGCGGCTGCATGAAAATACCAAAACTCTGCCGCAGGCCCATGCTCAGGGTCAGCATGACAGAAGCGCCGATCAGGATGGGGAGCGTTGGACGCAGGATTTGCAGCAGGGTCACTGTTTTTATTCTCCCTAGCGGCCGCGATTCAAAAGCCGCGTCCTGCAATTGGCATCTGAAATAGTTACACAGACCTGTGTAACTAGTCTATAAGGACCCCCGACTGTCAAGGCGGAAGGATATCGCGCACACGCATGGCACCCCCGCCCGCCAAACCCGCAATGAAAGACCGGATTCTCGAAACCGCGGATAGGCTGTTCTATCTGCAGGGGATTCGCGCGGTCGGCGTCGATACGATCGCGGCCGAAATCGGCATCAGCAAGCGCACGCTGTACAACCACTTCCCCTCCAAGGATGCCTTGATATCGGCCTATCTGGCACGCCGCTTCGTGCAGCCTCGGCCGTCAGACAAGCCACCCGTCGAGCAGATTCTCGGCACCTTCGATGCGCTGGAGCGGCGCTTTGCAGCCAAGGATTTTCGCGGCTGCCCGTTCGTCAACGCGGTGGCCGAACTCGGCGGCGAGGATAAATCCGTCCGCAAGATCGCAATCGCGTTCAAGGAAAGCCGCCGTCTCTGGTTTCGCGATCTGCTGGTGCAGCTCGGCGCCGCCGACGCGGAATGCCTTGCGACGCAGCTAGCGTTGCTGGTCGACGGCTCGATCGCGCAGGATCTGGTGCGCAACGATCCGGCGATGGCGAGAGCGGCGAAAGCGGCCGCAACGGTGTTGCTGGCGAATGCGGGAGTGCAGGTCGGTGGGGCCTCGCAAAAGCCGCAAGTCAAATCGCGGTGAGATAATCATGCTCTATCGTCGTCCCTGCGCACGCAGGGACCCATACGCCGTGGCCTTTCAATAGGGCGATGTGGTAGCTACCTTCCGCTACCAGTGAGGCCGGTGGTTATGGGTCCCCCGATGCGCAATTGCGCATCTGAGCGTTCGCAGGGACGACAAAAAAATTCGGCCCGTGCGATGCGTGTGCCGGCAAATGAGGAAACACCATGGAAGACCTGAAAGTGACGGCTGGCGGTTACGACTTCAAACCGGCCCACGCGGCCATGCAGCGTTATATCGACGGCAATCTGCTGTCCGGCATCTCCTGGGCGGTCATGGTCGGCCGCGATCTGGTTGATGTCAATTGCGTCGGCTGGGCTGACAAGGAAGCGCAGACGCCGCTACGCCCCGACCATATCTTTCGGATTTTTTCCAACACCAAGCTGATCACTTCCTGCGCCGCATTGCTGCTGTTCGAGGAAGGCAAATTTGGGCTCGATGACCCGATCGAGAAGTTTATTCCGCAGCTTGGAAATCGAAAGGTGTTACGCCCTGGCGCAACCTCGCTCGATGACACGGAGCCGGCGAAGAGCCCGATCACCATCCGTCAACTGTTGAGCCACAGCTCCGGCCTGAGCTACGGATTCTTCGATCCCGGCACCACGATCTTCAAGGCCATCAACGAGCGCGGCGTCCACAACCCGATGACGACGCTTGCCCAGATGGTCGACGTGCTGGGGGACCTGCCGCTGATCTATCAGCCGGGGACGTCCTGGGAATACTCGCTTGCCATCGACGTGGTGGCGCGGCTGGTGGAAGTCATCAGCGGCCAAAGCTTCGACAGGTTCATCCAGGCGCGGATTCTTGATCCACTCGGCATGGTCGACACCGGTTTCGTCGTGCCGGAGAAGGACTGGGGAAGACTGGTCGCGTATTACGCCGGCGCTGACATGATGGAGCCGATGAAGCCGGGCCTCACCCGTACCGATAACGCGCCCTTCCCCGGCGCCTATCTGCGGCCCATTGCGAGACTCAATGGCGGTGGCGGCCTGGTCTCAACGATGTCCGACATGGTCGCGTTGATCCGAAGCCTGCTGCCTGGCGGCCGAACGCTGCTCAAGCCGGAAACGATTGCGCAGATGATGACCAACCAGCTGCCGGACGGTCAGTGGATCCGCTTTGCCCTGATGGGCGAACAGGTCGGCAAGGCGCACACGCTGGCCGGCGGTCTGATCGTAAAGCCGACGCCGTTCGATCACCCCGATGCCTCGGGCGAGCTCTACTGGGGCGGCCTCGCCGGCACGCAATGGTGGATTTCGCCACGACACAACATGGCCGGCGTGATGATGGCGCAGCGCCAGATGGCGTTCGTCCACCCGTTCTCGTTCGAGTTCAAGCGGCTGGCCTACGATGCGGTGAAGCGCGGGCGGTAGGCTAGACTAGCTCCACGATCTTTACCTGCGTCTCCGGATTGGCCTCAATGTAGCGCGGTGTCGTGCGAAGATTGGAGTGACCAGCCAGCACGCAACGACCGTTGCTGCATTCATCCGCGTCATGCTCAGGCGAATTGCTGCAAATGCCTCGCCATGAATCTAAACTTCCCGGAAAGGCTCTAAGGCTTCAGTTTGAACGTGCCCCACATGTCCGAGAGGTGAATAATGCACCAGAAATTAACGTCAGCCTGAAAGTTGTCCATTATCTGGAGCTTTACCGACGGGAGTAGTTCGACATTAAACCGGCTGCGGCCGCACTCGACCTCGCGCAGCACGTGGTTGGGCTTGGTACTAGGATCCTCTCCGCAAGCGAGGACCAGTTGCAAATTCTCAGCGGCGTTTGGATCGCTGCCCGGCTTGTCCAGCGTTACGACGCCGTGGCCCAAGGTCGCGAGCCTGAACTCGATCACGTCACCCTTCTTTACTTCTACGGGAAGCGGGTTGACCCCGGGATTGGTGCCAAGCCTCCATTTGGCGCCCTGGTTCGTGATCACGATGTTATCGGCTCGGGCGGGGCCCGAGGCCAGCAAGCCGGGCCCAAGCAAACCCAACGACAGCAACACTGCATTGAGCGATGTTCGCATGGCATCCTCCTGTAAGTATTTCACCTGACGACGAGCGCCGGTTTCACGACAGATGACGGAAAACACCTATTGCGTCGCGGGCATCGGCTTCCATACCTCGATCGGAGCCATGAGGCCGGTGTCTTCATGTTTCAGTATGTGGCAGTGGAACACGTAACGGCCGACTTGCTCTTCGGCGACAAAGCTCATGATGACAAAAACTTTTTTGGACGGAGGCATCGGGATGGTGTCGTGCCATTCCGTATTCTTGTCCGCCGCCTTGGCCTCGTACAGCTTGTAGACCGGCCCCTTGCACGCGGGCGGATCGGCGCAAACCTCCGCCGGCTCATTTGTCACGTCGATCTTGAATTGGTCGGTGAGTTCTTTGGCGGTTGCCAGGCGAAATTTCATCTGGTGGATATGGAAATTGTGAAGTTGACCGGTCCCGTTCTTGAGCACCCAAAGTTGTTGTTGGCCGCTCGTGTTTCCGGGGCTGCTGGGATCGGCGAAGACGCACACATGCGGCCGCAGACCATTGCTGTTGTCCCAGTCAATGTTTCCGTCGCCGAGATCGTAGTCCTCGAATGGGATGCCCACGAGGCCTTCGTCCGGGTCGATCTTTCCCACCGTCTTTGCATCGACTGACACGAAACTGTCGTATGGCACTGGTGAAGTGCTGCCATCCGGCGGATGCACGATCTCGGTCAGGACGCTCCAATTTATTATTTTGCCGGGTGGCGGGATGCTGACGTCTTTGAATGTCACCCTTCGATGCTCATTCTTTGCCGGATCGATGTCGTCGACGCAGCCCTTCGGCTTCGTCGCGACGCGTGCGCCTTTCGACAGGATGACGGCCTGAAGATCAGCTCTTGCTGCAACCGCATTGAGCGCAATTTCCTCGGTGCATGATACGGTGCTCGCTTTGAGCACGATACGTATCAGTTGAATTTCGGGCCAACGATCGCTTTTTGTGTTGTTGACGGTGCCGGCATTCAGACCTTTGGTGCGCAAGACATAGGTCTGTTCTTTTGGTCGCAGGCAATCATTGCGAATGAAAATTTCAGCGCGTGAGGCCGGCATCAGAACGAGATCGTCCACCGGCGTCGCCTGAACGGGTATCCGGTTCGGGTCAGCGAGAACCGCCTTGGCGGGAACCACCCCATCGACGCCCACAAGAAGCAGCTTTTGCTTGTCGGCCTCGTTCTGCTCGTTATTGAGCTCCAGCCAATAGACGACGTTCGGGCTCAGGTTGCCGAGACGGAGCAGCAGGTTCCTTCCACCCTCCACCGTGATTGTGGGGAAGCGCTGCCCGTTGACGGTGAAAAGCCAGGCGTTGTCCTTATCTCGCTGGCAATACCCCTTCCGGAGCTGCTTGGCGTCCTCGTCCTCTTTGAGTTGCCCATCGACCAAGCGCCACACCCCGCACTCGCCATCGTCCTTGACCCAGCCCTTGAGGTCGGGCGCCCAGGTTGCGGTCTTGGGCGTAGCCGTGCCGGCATCCGGCAGCGCGTCGATCCTTCGCAGCGAGATGTCGCGCAGCAACGCATAACGGACGTCGGTCCGCGCCTTGAGGCCAGCGGTTGCCTGCGGGTCATCAAGGCATTTGGTCTGATCGGCTGGATCCTTCTTGCACGCCACCACGTTTGCCTTTGCGTCGCCGACGGAAAGCAATCCCGACAGCCCGCCCATTACCTGATCCGACGAGCGTCCGTGCATATGAGAATGGTACCAATTGAGTCCGCTCGGATGCGGGATCTTGCCGACCTCGTCGAGGACGCGCGCGTCGAGACTGTGTGGTATTGGCACGTGATAAGCGAACGGCGCCTCACCTGGCTTCCAATATGTATAGACGTTGTCGCCGTCGCCCTTCCTTGCGGCATCGTCGTTGGGATCATTTGTGCGGCGGGCATTCCGGGGAGTTACAACACCGCCATGGAAAAAATGCAGGTTGGTGGCGTTGTCGGTCCCGTGGTGTCCCGCGTTCGCACCATCCGAGTCTGATGGCACCCGGGGTTTGAGCGAATTCTCGAGCACCGCTGCCGCGGTATCGCCAACGTCTACTTCGATCACTGGCGATAAATAGAAGCCATTGTAGTTCTCAGTCTCAACCGTGTAACCGCCGACCTTGATCTCGCTGGTCACCGCCTTGAGGTTTACCTGCACGCGTTTGGCGTTTGGAAGACCCGGAACCGGCTGATCTGTTACCGTACAGAGGGCTGCCGGCGCGGTTGATGCGGCGGGATCTCGCGAACATACTGGCGGCAGCACCAACTCGCACTCGCCCACTGTTGGATCTTGTGCGCAGGTGATCTGGCCATGGGACGGTTCGATCCCGAGAGGAAGGATCAAGACAGCCGCAATTGCCCAGGCAAAGTATGAATTGGATATACGAGCAGCCCGAATATGAGTCACTGCAATTGACTCCCGCTAGCGCACATCACAGCACAATCAAAGCGTGTGCACAACAGCGGTTGCACTGCGGCAAAACGCCCGCAGGCAATGACGACTAGCTAGGCCGCGGCGGAAACCACGCGATTGCGCCCGTCGTGCTTGGCGCGATAGAGCGCCGTGTCGGCGCGTTTAAGCACGTCGGCGACCGCCTCGCCCTTGCGCTCCAGCGTCGACAGCCCGATCGAGACCGTGACCTCGATGCGCTTGGTGCCCTTGGCGATGGCGAACGTCTCGCTCACGATCGAACGGCGCAGCCGCTCGGCCACCATGCCTGCCACATGCAGGTCGGTTTCCGGCATCACGATGACGAACTCCTCGCCGCCGTAGCGGCAGGCGAGATCGATGCCGCGGATCGACTTGCGGATGCGCACCGCGAATTCGCGCAGCACATCGTCGCCGGCGTCGTGGCCGTAATTGTCGTTGATCGCCTTGAAGAAATCTATGTCGAGGATCATCAGCGCCAGCGGCTTGCCGCGGCTCGAGGCCTGTTCGGCCAGCGTCGCCAGATGGCTTTCCATGTAGCGGCGGTTATGCAGACCGGTCAGCGCGTCGGTGATCGCCATTTCGATCGAGTTCTGCACGTTGTCGCGCAGATGGTCGGTATAGCGGCGCTTGCGGATCTGGGTGCGCGCGCGCGCCAGCAATTCGTTCTTGTCGACCGGGCGCAGCAGATAGTCGTTGACCCCGATCTCGAGCCCGCGGAGCAGCCGCGCATTGTTGTCGGCATCGGAGATCGCCAGTATCGGCACCTGACGGGTCCGCTCCAGCGAGCGCGCCTGGCTGCACAGCCGCAAGCCGTCGTAGTTTTCGAGGCTGAGGGAGACGATCAGCAGATCGTAATTGCCTTCGGCGGCATGAAACAACGCTTCGGCCGGATTGGCCTCGACATCGACGGTATGCTCGGTGGAGAGCAGCGGCGCCAGCCGCTCGTAGGATGACGGGCGGTCGTCGACCAACAGGATGCGCCCGCCGACGCCCTTGTCGGCCACCGCCGTACGTTCGGGCGCTTCCATGCCGATTTCCAGCGAGGTGATGGCGCGCATGCGCAGCTCATCGGTCATCATCTTCAGCCGCGTCAGCGAGCGCACGCGCGCGATCAGCACCACGTCGGACACCGGCTTGGTCAGGAAATCGTCGGCGCCGGCCTCCAGGCCGCGCACGCGATCGGACGGGCTATCGAGCGCGGTGACGATCACGACCGGAATGAAATGCGTGGCCGGGTTGGACTTCAGCCGGCGGCAGACCTCAAAGCCGTCCATATCGGGCATCATGACGTCGAGCAGGATGATATCGCATTCTGCGCGCGAACAGACATCCAGCGCCTCGGCGCCGTTGGTGGCGGTCAGTACATCGAAATACTCGGCCGACAGACGGGCTTCCAACAGCTTGACGTTGGCGGGAACATCATCGACGACCAGGATACGCGCAGACATCGAAACTCACTCCCACTACCCAATAAAACGCCGTACTGTCTCAATAAACTTGCCGACCGAAATTGGTTTGGACAAATACGCCTCGCAGCCGCCTTCGCGGATGCGTTCCTCGTCGCCCTTCATGGCGAATGCCGTCACCGCGACCACCGGTATCGCGCGCAGTTCCGGATCGTCCTTGATCCAGCGCGTCACCTCGAGGCCGGATACCTGCGGCAATTGAATATCCATCAGGATCAGATCGGGGCGCAGCTTGCGAACGAGATCGAGCGCCTCGAAGCCATTGCTGGTGCCGGAGGTCTGATAGCCATGCGCTTCCAACAGGTCGCGAAAGAGCTTCATGTTGAGCTCGTTGTCCTCCACGATCAGGACGGTTTTGGCCATCCCGTCCCTCCCTTATCCCAGGATACAGGCCCGGCCTTTGGGTGCTTCCGCACCGTCTTTCCGGGCTTGTCGAAAAGTGAAATCAAACTAGCGCCAGATTCGCTCTAACCCGTTAAATCCGAGTCCTGTTTTTCTACTAACAAGTGCCATCTTTTCGCGAAGCGGTTTCCACTTGCTTGAACACATTCCGCAGACTCGGGCATGATGGCCATCAAACTAGAGACCATAAGTTAACGGAAAGGCAAACCCGTTTGTTGAAAAAGCCTGTTCACAACCCCCGGGAAGTAGCTGAAATCGTTGCGGTTCAGGCGCTTTCCTTCATTGCGTCCGACCCGGAGCGCCTGGGCCTGTTTCTGGCCGAGAGCGGAATCGGCCCGGAGACGCTCCGGACGGCCGCCGCCGACCCGCAATTTCTGGCCAGCGTGCTGGATTTCGTGATGCGCGATGACGCAACCGTGAAGGCGTTTGCGGCCGCCTCCGAGCTCCATCCGACCAACATCGCCGCCGCCCGTCAGGTGCTTGGCGACCCGCATTGGGAGCGCGACGTGCCGTGAGCGCACTGGCGCAGGCACCAGTGCGGCGAATTTGAAGTTCCTACCAGACTCGCGGTAACCTCTTCGTAGGAACTACAAATTCATCAGCCGCACTGGCAAAAATAATGTTGCTGGTGCTCCTTATCATTCCGCAGTTCGCATAGGTGGTGCGGCAAATGCGTGCGAACTGCGGAATGGGAGCACCAGTCGGTCCGCGCTGTTTTTGCCGGGATTGCCTCGGCGACCTCGACATCAAGGCCAGGCGGTGCGGTGAATGCGGCTCCCCTCGCCTGGTTCGGCACCCTTCGTTACCGGCGCTGGCGATGGCGCATATCGATTGTGACGCATTCTACGCGACGGTGGAAAAGCGCGACAACCCGGAACTTGCCGACAAGCCGGTCATCATCGGCGGCGGCAAGCGCGGCGTGGTGTCGGCCGCCTGCTACATCTCGCGGACGTTTGGCGTGCGCTCGGCGATGCCGATGTTCAAGGCGCTGGCGCTCTGTCCCGCGGCGATCGTGATTCGGCCGGACATGGCCAAATATGTCCGGGTCGGCCGCGAGGTGCGCCACGCCATGCAGACGCTGACGCCGCTGGTCGAGCCGCTGTCGATCGACGAGGCGTTTCTCGACCTTTCCGGCACCCAGCGCGTCCACGGCATGATCCCGGCCAAGGTGCTGGCGCGCTTTGCCCGTGACGTCGAGCGCGACATCGGCATCACCGTCTCCGTCGGCCTGTCCTGCAACAAGTTCCTCGCCAAGATCGCCTCCGATCTCGACAAGCCGCGCGGCTTTGCCGCCCTTGACCAGGCCGAAGCCCGCGAGATGCTGGCCGACAGGCCGGTCGGTTTCATCTATGGCGTCGGCCCCGCGACCCAGGAAAAGCTGCTGCAGCGCGGCTTTCGCACCATCGCGGACCTGCAGCGCGCCGACGAGGTCGATCTGATGAAGCAGTTCGCCAGCGAAGGCCGAAGGCTGTGGCGGCTGGCGCGCGGCATCGACGACCGCCTGGTGGTGCCCGATCGCGGCGCCAAGACGATTTCGAACGAGACCACCTTCGATAATGACATCCGCGATTTCGCGACGCTGGAGCGAACGCTGTGGCGGCTGTCGGAGAAGGTGTCATCGCGCCTCAAAAGCAGCAACCTTTCCGGTTTGACCATCACACTGAAATTGAAGACCGCCGATTTCAGGCAGCGCACCCGCTCGCAATCGATCCAGGCGCCGACGCAACTGGCGGCAAAGATCTTTGCGGTGTCCCGCGAATTGCTGGCGAAGGAGATCGACGGCACCGCCTTTCGCCTGATGGGCACCGGCGTCAGCGCGCTGCGCGCAGGCTCGCAGGCCGACGACACCGACATGCTGGATCGCCGCTCGGCCCACGCCGAACGCGCGATGGATGATCTGAGGAAGAAGTTCGGCAATGCCGCTGTGATCAGGGGGATTGCGTACAAGGGGCCGGAAAAGGACGAGGAAGACGAGGAGGAGTAACTAATCTTGTCATGGCCGGGCTTGACCCGGCCATCCACGTCTTCCTTCTTCGCGGCGCCAAAAACGTGGATGCCCGGGACAAGCCCGGGCATGACGGAATTCAGTGCAGCACCGACGACCAACCCGTCACTTACAAGGCTTGGAATCCCTGACGTCAAACTTCCCCATCGCGCCGGAAATGACAAAGTCATTGTAATCCAGCATCAGCGCGCGCGAGACGCCGTTCTCGAACAACTCGAACGACATCGCATAGACCGGCGTCTGCTCGCCGTCCTTGGCTTTGGCGTCGCGGTCGTAATAGCTCACCGTGACCGGCCAGCGCGTCAGCGACTTCATCTGGTCGTTCGCGGTGGAGGGATCGGGGGAAGCGATGGTCTTGGTGCCTGGAATCGGCTGCCCGATCACCGACAGCGTGTTGTAGACCTTCTCGCCATTATCAGAGCCGTCATAGACCATCAGTTCCAGCACCGACTTGCCTTCGCGGGCAGCCGCGATGATGAGCTGGATCTGCTCGGTCGGGAACACGATCTTGCCTTCGAGATTGAAGGTCTTCGCCACCGGCTGTTTCAGCTTGACCGTGATGTGATCGCCGGTCCGCTCGGCAACGCCGTCGACCGGGGCGGAATCCGTATCGTTCATCCGCGTGTCGATCTTGAAGCGGTAGCTCTTGCCTGCCGCGTCTTCCCAGGACTTCGAGCGCAAATCGCTGAGCGTCAGCTTGCCCTCGCCGCTGTCGAGCTCCGACACCTGCCTGAATTCGGACGTGTAGCCCTCGCAGGCGCTGCCGGAGAAATTGTAGAGGATGCGCCCGCGCGCGCCGCTGATGGCGTTGGAGCCGCGCGACTTGACCAGGTTGAGTTCGTAGAGCGCCTGATGGGCAAGGAATGGCCCGCTTGCGGCTGACAGCGCTGGCCCGGCCTGGAAAACCGATCCTGTTGCAACGGCTGCGATTGTCAGCACCCAAGCACGAGGCGGAATCCGGAACGGTCGAGCCATGTGTTCTCCTTGTGAAGCGGAAGATTCGATACATTACTGTCGGCTCTATTGCGTCGCAACTAGGGCGATGTCACGAAATCGTAGGAATTTGACGCCGGAATGCCACGTTTTCCGGCCTGTTTCTCGGAATTGCCCCCGCTTGCGGGTGTGCGCCTCCAATCCGCCCTCGCTTGCAACCTCGAACGTGATGCGCGAAACAATGCGGACCTGAAAAGGTCAGATGTGTTCAATTTAAACGGGGACGAAACATGGCGGGTACGGTCGAACAGAAGCTGGCGGCACAAGGTATCACCTTGCCCGAGCCCCGCGCCGCCATGGCGAACTATGTCGGCTTCGTCCGCACCGGAAACCTGCTGTTCGTCTCCGGCCAGGTATGCGCCAATGCCGAAGGCAAGCTGATCGCCAAGGGCAAGCTCGGCGCCGGCGTCACCACCGAACAGGGCTATGCCGCCGCACAGGGTTGCGCGGTCAATCTGCTGGCGCAGATCAAGGCCGCGCTCGGGGATCTCGACAAGGTGGTGCGCGTGGTCCGGCTCGGCGGCTTCGTCAATTCGGCGCCGGATTATTTCGACGGGCCGAAGGTGCTCAACGGCGCGTCCGACCTGATGGTCACAGCCTTCGGCGACAAGGGTCGCCATGCCCGCACCACCGTCGGCGTCTCTTCCCTTCCCTCCGATGCGGCGGTCGAAGTCGACGGCGTGTTCGAGGTCTCCTGAAAGCAACGCGCGATGCGAGCGCCTGATTGGTTGACGGCACGGCCGGTCGCCCATCGCGGCCTGCATGACGCTGCGCGCGGCATCCTCGAGAACATGCCGGGCGCGGTGCAGGCGGCGATCTCGGGAAATTTCTCGATCGAGGTCGATATCCAGCTTTCCGCCGATGGCGAGGCGATGGTGCATCATGACAATGCGCTCGGCCGCCTCACCGAGGGCTCGGGCGCATTGCTCGGCAAGACCGCCGCCGAACTGAAGGCGGTCAAATTCAAGAATACGCCGGAGCGGATGATGTCGCTCGGCGATCTCTGCACGCTGGTCGCCGGCCGCGTGCCCCTGGTGATCGAGGTCAAAAGCCATTTCGATGGCGACCGCAGGCTGGTGACGCGGATGGCAGAGGTGCTCGCTACCTATTCCGGACCCGCAGTGGGTATGTCGTTCGACCCCGACCAGGTGCTGGCGCTGCGCGAGCTGATCCCCTTGCTTCCCCGCGGCATCGTGGCCGAGCGCGAATACACTGAGGAGGAATGGCCGGAAGCGTCGGCGGCACAGCGCCGGGGCATGACCCATCTGCGTCACGCCTTCCGCACCCGGCCGCATTTCGTCGCCTATTGGGTCAACGAACTGCCAGCGGCCGCGCCCTGGATCGCCCGCAACATTTTCGGCCTGCCGCTGCTGACCTGGACCGTGCGCACGCCGGACCAGCGCGCCCGCGCCATCAGCTACGCCGACCAGATGATCTTTGAGGGATTTGTGCCCTGACGTCTTGGGCTCGAGGTTTCCCGCCGGGAACCTGATCCGCACTGCACGGCCTTGAAGTCGCGCGTGCAATGCACGATCTTTCCGGATGTTGGTCACCATCGCGATGGCTGATCGCAGTGTGGGACCGGTCCGAATTCTCGATGGCGTCATCCGAAATCACCCTCGAAGCCGTCCCCTCCGCCAGCGATATCCCGGCTGCGGAATGGGACGCCTGCGCCAATCCGAAGGGCGATCCGAACAGCCTCGAAAACCTCGACACGCTGGCTTCACCCGGCGTGGCAGGCGATTCGTGCGCCGACTCAAAACCTGCCTATAACCCTTTCGTTTCTCACGCTTTTTTTGCCGCCGCCGAAGCCTCCGGCTCGGCCTGTGCCCGCACGGGGTGGGGTCCGCGGCATCTCCTCGCCCGGCTCGATGGCGTCATCGCCGGCATCGTACCCTGCTATCTGAAATCGCACTCGCAAGGCGAATACGTCTTCGACCGCGGCTGGGCGGATGCCTATGAGCGCGCCGGTGGCCGCTATTATCCAAAACTGCAGGCCTCGGTGCCGTTTACGCCCGCCACCGGCCCGCGTCTGCTGATCCGCGGCGACGTCGACCACGAGCGGATCGGGACGGCGCTGGCAAGCGGGCTGATGGCGCTGTGCAACGCCACCAACGCCTCTTCCGTGCACGTAACGTTTGCCCGCGAGGCGGAAGCAAAGTTTCTCGGCGCCCAGGGATTCCTGCAGCGTACCGACCAGCAGTTCCACTGGCACAATGACGGCTACAAGACCTTTGACGACTTCCTGGGATCGCTGAACTCCCGTCACCGCAAGGCGATCAAGCGGGAGCGGCGCGAGGCCGTCTCCGCCGGCATCACCATCCACCGCCTGACCGGCAGTGACATCACCGAGGAGGCCTGGGACGCCTTCTTTGCGTTCTACATGGAGACCGGCTCGCGCAAATGGGGCCGGCCCTACCTCACGCGAAAATTCTTCTCGCTGATCGGCGAGAGCATGAGCCGGGACGTGATGCTGGTGATGGCGCGGCGGGGTGGCCGCTGGATCGCCGGCGCCATCAATTTCATCGGCGGGGACACCCTGTTCGGCCGCAATTGGGGCGCGGTCGAACATCATCCGTTCCTGCATTTCGAGGTCTGCTATTATCAGGCCATCGAGTTTGCGATCGAGCGCGGCCTGAAAACGGTGGAAGCCGGCGCGCAGGGCGAGCACAAGCTGGCGCGCGGATATCTGCCGCAGACGACTTATTCGGCGCATTACATCGCCGATCCCGATTTGCGCCGGGCGATCGCGGACTATTTGAAGCGCGAACGCGCTTACGTCGCCGAGGTCGGGAGGGAACTCACCGAGGCCGGGCCGTTCCGCAAGGCCGCCGACGAGGCTTGACCTTTACAATATCGATCCGAGAATGAGAGCAAACCGAGGGAACCACCATGTCCGCCGCCTATGACACCAACAACATCTTCGCAAAGATCCTGCGCGGCGAATTTCCCTGCCACAAAGTCTATGAGGACGAGCATGTGTTCGCCTTCCTCGACATCATGCCGCGTTCGCCCGGCCATACGCTGGTGGTCCCGAAGGCGCCTGCCCGCAACATCCTCGACATCACGCCCGACGACTACGCCCATGTCGCCCGCGGCGCCCATAAGATCGCCGCCGCCGCGATGAAGGCCTTCAAGGCCGACGGCATCACCATCCAGCAGTTCAACGAACCCGCCGGCGGACAGGTCGTCTTCCACCTCCACATGCACGTGCTGCCACGCCACGAGGGCGTCGCGATGCTGCCGCCGGCGAGCCGCAAGGAAGACGTCAAGGTGCTGGAAGACAACGCGACCAAGCTGATCGCGGCGTTGGGGTAGCGGAGTTGCAAGAGCGTGCCGGGTCCCATGAACCCAACGGCCCGCGCTCACTGCACCCGCGTATCAAGTCTCATTAGACCATCCGCAGTAAAGAGTTGTAGCCGGGAGCCGCTTGCGACAACGGAAAAGCATGCCTCGCGCGTGTTGGGCTCGTTCAGCGTTCGACAGAGGCGATCGCCGTCGACGCGCCATGAACCCGTGAACCGTTCCCGCTGCTCGGCGCCCGCCAGGATCGAAAGCGTCCCATCGGCACGCAGTTGCCATAGATACGGGCCGCCGCTCAGCATCTCGCCGACCGAAAAAGTCGCCCCGGTCAGTTTCGCCTTGATTTCCTCGCCTGCGAGACGATCGCCCGCCGCGTGAGCCAGACTGACATCCGGCCCGACATCCCTGTCGCCTGCCGCCGACAGAATGAGCCACAGCAGCCGCGCAAGTTGCGGGGTCGTCGGTTCGGGCTTGCGCTGGCCCGGTAGCGGCCCGACCGGGACATCGCTGTTGACGCGATGAACGATGACGAGATCGTAGGCCGGGATCACGAAGGCATACTGCCCTTCAGCACCCATGGCGGCGAAGGTGCCGGCCGGGACCCTGACCATCGGTGCGCCGTTGTTATCGGGAAATCCGATCCACCACAGATATCCGTAGCCGTACCCCCGCCCCTGGTCGGGAAATGCATCGGAATAGGACTGCGTACTTTCGCGAACCCATGCGCTCGGAATGATCTGCCGGCCGCTCCACCGTCCCTCGTGCAGATAGAGCAGCGCAAACCGGGCCAGGTCGCGCGCGCTCATGCGGATGGGATAGGCGGGATGCTCGGAGGGCTTGCCCCTGAAATATTCGCCGTCGCCCGGCTGATAGTCCTGCATCCCGATCGGCCGCGCGATCCGGCCCTGCAAGGCTGTGAAGATCGAGTCTCCCGTGGCGCGCTCATAGATCGTCCCGAGTGCGTTGAAATCCCAGTTGTTGTAGTACCAGAAGGTTCCGGGTGGATGACTGCCGCGCGCGGGGCGTCGTCGGGCCATGCCCGGCGTTTCGTACAGCGCCGCGTGGTAGATGCCCGACCGCGACTTCAGGAGATCGCCGACGGTCGCAGTTTTTTCGGTCGGGGTCAGGCCCGGCGTGTTGTCGTCGATGCCGAGGCTTTCCATGGTCGCGCCGAGATCGATCTTGTGTTCGTCGACGGCAATACCGATCAGCGCGCTAAGCAGGCTCTTGCGGATCGAATGTAGGTTGGACTTGATCGCAACGTCGCCCCATTGGGCAACAACGAGGCCGTGCTGAACGATCATCACAGCGGCTGACGGCGCGATCTGCTGCGACCAGGATTTTGCCTCCGCCAGTTTTTCGGCCGACCAACCCGCAGCCTCCGGCGTCGTCGACTCAAAGGCCGCGCCGGGATAATGCTCCACGATCGCAGGCGAATCCGCTCGCACCGCCGCACCTGCGGCAAGGCCGAATAGCATGACCGCGGTGAAAAGCCTCAGGCCCGTCCGCTTCATGGAGAATCACTCCGTCTCGAAATCCCCTGCCTGCGGCGGCGCCAGTGGGGTGAACTCGCAGCGATCTGGCTTGAGGTCGATCAGCGGCGTCTCGTCGAGGCAATCGAGGCCGCGCACCAGCACGACGTTGCCTTCGACGCCGACCAGCTTGACGATCGAGGTGCCGATCGGATTGGGCCGCACCGGCGTACGCAGCGAGAATGCGCCGCGCGTATTGCCGTTGTTCTTCGGGCTTTGCAGTACGAGGTCCCGTCGCGACTGGTGCAGCCAGTAGATCACTTCGAGATTGGAATAGAAGTCGACGCCCTTGATCGCAGGCACCCAGGGCTCGAAAATCTCCAGCCGGCAGACCGGGCCGTCGTGACGGCCCTGCCGCGGGGTTTCCAGCCGCGATTTCCAGGGCGTGCGGATGCGCCCGATGAAGACAAGGCCGGCGTCGCGCGCCGGTGGCATATCGACGGCGAGTTCGCCTTCGCGGATTTCACTTTCCCGAACCATATCCTAATCCAGTGAGATGTTGAGCGCCTTGATCACACCCGCCCAGCGCGCGCGATCGGTTGAGATGAACTGGTCGATCTCGGCCTGGCTGCGCGGACGCAGCGGCGGAAAGCCGACCTTCTCCAGCGAAGCGCGGAACGCATCGTCGGCCAGCGCCTTGTCGAGGCTGGCGGTGATTTTTCGCGCGATATCGTCAGGCAGTTTTGACGATGCTGAAACGCCGTACCAGACGCTGACGCCGTAGTCGGGATAACCGCTTTCGGCCATGGTCGGAACGTCGGGCAGATCGGGGATGCGTTGCGCCGAGCTCACCGCGAGCGCCCGCAGCAACCCGCCCTTCACCGGCGGCAGCGCGGTGCCGAGCGTGTCGAACATCAACTGGATATTGCCCGATATCAGATCGGTCAGCGCAGGGCCCGCGCCCTTGTAGGCGACATGAACCATGTCGACGCCGGCCATCTGCTTGAACATCTCGCCGGCGAGATGAATGGTGCCGCCGGTGCCGGCCGATCCGAAATTGAGCTTGCCGGGATTCTGCTTGGCGTAAGCCACGAACTCCGCCACCGTCTTGGCCGGCACGGAAGGATGAACCTCCATGACAACAGGCAGATCGGTGATCAGCGCCAGCATCCGGAAATCCCGCTGCGGATCATAGGGCAGCTTTTTGTACAGCATCGGATTGAGCACGAAGATCGATGCCGCCGTAAAGAACAGCGTGTAGCCATCGGGCTCGGCCCGCGCCGCGGCCTCGGCGCCGATCGCGCCCTGCGCGCCGGCCTTGTTCTCGATCACCACCGGCTGCTTCAGGTCGCGGCTGAGATATTCGCCGACCATGCGCCCGAGCACGTCGGTCGGACCGCCCGCCGCATAGGGCACGATCAGCTTGATCGCACGGGTCGGATATTCGGCTGCCTGCCCTTGCGGCGCGGCTGCAACCAAACCAAAGGCCATAGCCGCCACTGCGCGCCAATTCATGCCGTTCCCCTTGCCGTTTCTGAGTTGAAGGGACACTACCGGATTATGCAGCGGCTGCAATCAACCGAGCCACCATTTTCCCGCCACCATTGCGACCTCGCCCGAAACGACGCCGGCGAAGATCGAGCGCCGCGTCAGCATGAACACCGCAAAGCCCGCGGCGACCGCGCCATAACGCAGCCAGTCCGGCACGCTCGCGAGCGCGCCCGGCGGCTGCACCAGGATCTGCGCGATGACGCCAGCGAGGATCGCGGTCGCCACCGCCCTCACCCAGATCAGCGCTTCCGAGCCCTCGTCGACGCCGCCGCCGAGCCACAGCCCGAGCATGCGCCAGACCTCGTTGGGCAGGAAACCCGCGATGACAAGCACCAGCAGCGCGTGAGGGTCACCCAGAAAGTTTGCGAGCCAATCGTTCATGCGCGCGCCCGCCACCAGTGCGCGCCGTAAGCGATCGTGCCGGCCGATATGCCAGAGATCAGGATGTCGACGCCGGTCTGCAGCGTCGCGACAAGCGGATACAGCGCGAGCCCAAGCACCAGCGCCAGCACGTCCGATAGCTGGCGGCAGTTGCGCGCGGTCGAGAGCAGGAACGCCAGCGGCGTCAGCATCAGGATCGCGGCGGCGAACAGCGCCGGCAGATTGGCGGCCAGGCCGTAGCCAAGCGCGGTCGCGACCAGACAGACGGAAAGCAGGCCGCAGCCGAGCCCGTGCGTGAATGCGATGCGCCGCGCGCGCGGCACCAGCGGCAACAGCCGATAGCACTCGACCCACAGCGTAACCGCGATGAAATGCGTCGCGAGCACCAGATGACGGCGCTTGGTCCCGGGCATGCGCATCAAGGGCAGCACCGACACCACCATCGGAAACAACCTGATCGCACTGACGGCGACCGCAACCGCCGCCTGCACCACGGTCGCCCCGGAGCCCAGCGTCGTAATCAGGATGATCTGCGCCGGCCCCGCCCAGACCAGAACCGTGCTGCCGAGCACCCAGCCCAGGCTGAAATGGCTGTCATGGGCCAGCGCGCCGATGCCGAGATAGGTCGCAAACAGCACCAGCGTCAGCACGGTGGTGACGACCGAGCGCATGCCCCAAGCGAAGGCGCGCAACGGGCTTTGCCATGTCACAGAGTCGAGCGGAGGGAGCGCCACGTATAGCCGGCCGGGGGTGAATCCTGTCGGGCATAACGGCGGTGAAACAAGGCGGCGTCAAGCGAGGCCCGCCTCAGGGCTGGCATGCAGCCGCCGGTCCGTGGCCCTACGACGCCGCCATCTGCCTGACGGCGTCATCGTAATTGCCGAGCACACGTTCCTCCAGATCGGTATCGCAATATTCGACCACCTCGGCGATCTTGTCGCCGCGAAACTTGAATACGAAGCAATACTCATTGTTGTAGCGCTGGCCGCGCTTGGTCTGCACGTCGCCGCGCACTTCGGCCACGACGAAATCGCCCTCGGCGACCAGATTGATGGCGTGCGCCCGATACTCGGTCGCGAACAGCGCAAACAGCGGTTTCAGCAGCTTGGTGCGAACCTCTTCCTGACCAGAAAAGCGTTTCGACCAGCTGCTGTGGCCCGGAAAGCGCCAGACATAGTCGGGGTGCACGGACGCGCCGAACACGCTGCGATCGCCGGTCTCCAGCGCCTGATAAATGCGCCGGATGGTGTCCTTGTTCTCGATGGTTCCCATTTGAAGTCTCCGTTGCGGGTGCAACTGACATGCCCGAGACGCGGTCTATTCGTCCAATCGATCGATCATATAGTCGCCATTCACTCGGTGAATTTCGGCAAGGCTAGACGGCGCCTTCGAGTTTCGGCGCAGCAACGCCGGACAGGAATGACGCCAGGTACATCTTGCCGAGGATGTGCCGGGTCCCGACCGCACCGCGTATGAGCCGTCCTTCGTCGATCGCAAGGCGGAACTGCTCGGGAGTTGGGGCGGAAAGATCGGTGTCGTCCTTCGCCCATGACGCCGCGGCCGACGCGCTAAACATGACGCCCGCATAAAAAAGGCAGGTGAGCGCGCGGACCGACGCCAGCCGGGAAAGAAGCGCCTCGTCAGGCGCGCGGCCGAACCAGGCCGTGAGCAGCACATCTTCCAACTCCTGGGAACGCGCGAACTGATTGAGCACGATCGCCGCATCGACCAGGGGATCGTTGCGACAGGCTGATTCCCAATCGATCAGCCAGAGCCGTTCGCCGTCGAACAGGATGTTGTTCGGAGTGGGATCGTTGTGGCTGGAGACCAGCCTGGACGCGCCTGCGTCGTAGGCTTCCCGGAGCAGTTCGAGACGCTCCACATGCGCATCAAGCACGCCGGCGGCAAACAGGCCGGTCCGCCGCACATGCGCAAACAGGCGCGCGACGATGTCGCCATAGTTGACGTAATAAGGGAAGACCGCAGTGGCCTGCACCCGCGAGAACAGCTCTCCCAGCGCCCGCGCCAGTGCGGGCGGCCCTCCCGGATAGGTTTTCAGCGGTTGGTGCTCGACGAAGTCGATCACCACGATACGGGCCGCCTCGTCGAGATAGCGAATGGCAGGGGCAATCCCCGCCTCCGTCGCGATGCGCATCGAGACATATTGGTGCGGATTGCGCAGCGGGCTTGGCTCGCCCTCGATCCGCAACAAATAGCGCCGTTGGCCTACTTCGACACGATAGACCGATGCCGTCGTCGCCCCACCTGTCATCGCCGTGATCGCGCCGACCGGAGCCGAGCCAAAGGCGGCAGCGAGCGCTGAGCGCGCGGTCTCGCGATGGGCTATTGAGAACACGTCGAAATTGTCTTTGCTCATGAATGTACCTTACTGCGCGCCAAGGCGGTCGGTCACCCCGGCACGCCCCTGTTTCGCAGCACAAAGCACGCCCCGCCGGCTCGGCGGATGCGGTTGCAGAGATCATCGGCCGCAGGCCGCGTGTCCGCGCCAATCCGCACCTGGTAGAACAGGCTGCTGCCGCGGGTGCGCAGCCGCGCGCTGAGCAGGCTCGGGTCCTGGTCGCCGATCACAGCATTGAGTCGCTTCATCGCGCGCGCATACATGGCCAGCGCCTTGTCGCGGTTGAAGCCAGCGGCGAGCTGCACACCCCACAATTTCGCGGCCGAGAGCGTGATGCGCTGTTCGAGGCCCGTCACGAAGGGATTGGGCGCGCGCTTCAGCAAGGCCATCAGTTCGCGGCAACTGGAGGCTGGTGCGGCTTCCGGCATCTTGCCGTTCCGTCCTGCGGTTGCCCACTCCTCGACCGTTGAGCCGGTGATGGCGACGACATAGTTGCGGGTTTCCTGCGGCATGTATCCCGTGCCGGCGAGCCATTCCTGCACCCGCCTCGGGCCGGCATTATAGGCCGCCGCCGCGAGGCCGAGATTGCCGAACTGATCGCGCAACTCGCTGAGGAACTCGGCGGATTTCGGCAATGCCTGCACGGGATCGAAGGGATCGAGCAGCCGCCGTTCGTTCGCGGTTCCCGGCATGAACTGCGCAATGCCCTGCGCGCGCTGGCCGCTCCTGGTCATCGGCCCCACCGCGTCGGATTGAAAGCGGCTCTCCTGCCAGATCACGCGCGCGAAGAATTCCAGCGGCAGGTTTGCCGCCCTCGCCGCCGATTCCACCATCAGGCACAGCGCCTCGCGCGTATCGCTCTCGCGCGCGGTCTCCTTGGGCTTCTCTGGAGCTGCCGCGTCCGGCAGTTTCGCAGGTTCCTCGACGCCCGGCCGCGCGGGATCGGTCGGCGCGGATGTTGCGTCCTGGGCGACAGCCTGCGCAAGCGACGCCAGCATCGCCAGCAAGCTCAACCCTGCGCGGAGACCCTGACCTGTTCGCATTGCCGTCTGATTTCCATCGAAGGTACTTAATAGCGGCCCGGCGCTGTCGGTTCCAGAGCGCGGCGTAACCATGTTTGGGCCACGTAAAGCCCTGAATCGCCGCCATCGCGGCCGATGTTGGTTTACGTTAACGCCGCTTTTTGCCGGCCAAAGCCTTTCGCGGCCGATAAAGCGGCGTAAAAGTCTTCCTTTGACTGGGAGATATCGATGCAGGACCGACGCGAGAACGCGCGCGACAAGGTGATTTACGGCGGCGTCGCGGAAATCGGCGAGAACGGCGCGAGCCGTGAATGCATCGTTCGCAACATCTCCGACAAGGGCGCCAGCGTCGAATTCAGCAATACCGCCGACCTTCTGAGGGAACAGATCTCGCCGAGGGAACAGATCTCGCTTCGCATCGCACGTAAAGGCCGCTCCTTCCTCGCCAAGGTGGTGTGGTGGCGCGATAATTTCGTCGGCCTTGCCTTCAGTGGCGAAACTCCGGCCGCGCCCGTCTCCGATCTGGAGGAGCGGCTGCGCAAGAGCGAAATCAAGAAGCGGCAGCTTCAGCGCCGGATCAACGAGCTGCTCGGAGAACGCTGACCGTTGGACGTCGCCTTGCGCGCCTGTCCTGCCTCACTCCGCGGCGAGCTTTGCCGCCGGCGGCGGCGACCATCCAACGACGCGATTGCGCCCCTGATCTTTGGCCTGGTACAGCGCCTGATCGGCCGCCTTCAGTAAGGCCTCAAATCCCGGCATACTCACGGTCGCGGCCGCAAAGCCGATACTGGCCGTGACCCTGAAATGGACCTCGTCAGCCTGCAACGTGCTGGCGGCGACGGCCTTGCAAATCCGGTCCGCCACGATCCGCGCCTGATAGAGATCGGTCTCCGGCAACAGCATCGCGAATTCCTCGCCCCCGAGCCGGCCGACGATATCGGACGAGCGTTTGCCCTCCAGGCAGGCATTGGCGACCGCGATCAGCGCATCATCACCGATCGCGTGGCCGTAGCGGTCGTTCACCGATTTGAAGTGATCGACGTCGATCATCAGTACGGAGAGCGGCCGGTAGTAGCGCTGAAACCGGCTCCATTCCGCCGCAGCGAGCGCCATGAAATGGCGGCGGTTGCACAGCCCCGTCATGGAATCGATCGTCGCCAACTCTTCCATCTGCCGGGCGTTGTGAACCAGATCGGTGACATCGCAATAGGTGATCATCCGGCCGCCGTTCTTCAGGACCGAGCAACGCGCCCGAATGTGCCGGCCGTCGGTGCTTTGCAAATCCCGCAACGGCTCGTTGCCCGCCCGGACAGCGGCGACCCGGCCGGCGCGGAAAGCGTCCAGTTCTTCCGGCGTCAAACCGCGATCGGGTGCCAGCGACGAATTCGCGAGCAGCGATGCATAGGAGGGACGGCGCGCAGCCTGCTCATCGGTGACGCTCCAGTATTGTTGCATCTTGCGGTTGACGAACTGCGCATTGAGATCGCTGTCGAGCAGCACGACGCCTTCCGATAAATTGTCGAGGGCGCCGCGCAAGACTTCCAGTTCGTCCATGTGACGGACAATGTCGGTCACGTAGGTGTAGCTGATCATCCGCCCGCCATTCGGCAGGTTGGCGCATTGCATCCGGACGACGTCACCATTGGTGCGGCGCAGATCGAGCGGCGTGGTGTCGCCTTCCCTGACCAGGCGAACGCGGTTGGCGACGTAAGCGTCGATCTCGGCAGGCGCAATCTCGTAAGCCCTGGTGTCGCGGCCGTGATACATCAGCGCCACGAAAGCCGGATTGCGGTCGGCGACCTCGTCCGGCAAAGCCCACATGCGGCGGAAGGCGCGGTTGATGAATTGGGATTTCAGGTTGGCGTCGAGCAACAAACGCCGACATCGACCACGTCGAGCGCGGCACGGAGCGCCAGCATCTGGCCACGCATGATCTGATCGGCGCCCTTCGCTTCCTCGGGACCGGCCTGGGCGGCTTCTGCCTTGACGTCTGCCGCCGTCTCGAACACGAGGCCGATCTGTTTCTCCGACTGCCACGACCGCTTGCACGGCTGCGGATCGCCTTCACCCGGAATCATCAGATGGAAGTGCAGGGGAATGCCGAGCACGCTCTCCACCTCGATCACGGCGCCGGTGTCGGATATCCGGCGGACGGTGCAGTCGATGGTGGACTGGCCATAATTGGAGATGATCTTGCCGGCCAGGAAGGTCCGGCCTCGAGCCATCGGTCTTTGTTCGGACATGACAGCGTTTTCCAGTTTTGCCTGGCCCGATTAAACGGGCGCATGGTCTAAACTGGCTTAACCTGATGGTTCCGACCGCGCTCCTGCGGACGCCGGCTTCATCCCAATGCTAACGACCGGTTAACGGACCGGCGATTGAAGCCGGCAATCGCCCAGCAAAAAGCCGGCGGTCTTTCGACGCGCCGGCTTCGTCAATGCGTAAAATCCTGGCCGCTCAGACCTTGACCAGCGGCCCCCGCGAGGCCGGCCCATTGGAGCCGCCCCCGCCATTGGGACCGGATTTCGGCTTCCGCGGCGTGGCGCGCTTGCGCGCACCGGGCAGCTTCTCCGGCTTCGGCGTCACCGGTCCTTCGACGAACTCGAAGCCGATCTTGTCCCTGCCTTCCACCTCGTCCTTGATCAGCACGACGCGGACATGGCCGCCACCCTTCAGCCGGCCGAACAGCACTTCATCGGCCAACGGCTTCTTGATGTGCTCCTGGATGACGCGCGCCATCGGACGCGCGCCCATCTGCTCGTCGTAACCATGTTCGATCAGCCAGGCCTTGGCGGGCTCCGACAATTCGATGGTGACGTCGCGATCGGCCAGCTGCGCCTCGAGCTGGAGCACGAACTTCTCGACCACCATGCCGATGACGTCGGCATTGAGATGGGCGAACGAGACGATGGCATCGAGGCGGTTGCGGAATTCCGGCGCGAACTGCCGGTTGATCGCTTCGTGGTCGTCGCCTTCCCGCTTGCTGCGCGTGAAGCCGAAGGCCTGGCGCGCGAGGTCGGCCGCACCCGCGTTGGTGGTCATGATCAGGATCACGTTGCGGAAATTGACCTGCTTGCCGTTGTGATCGGTGAGCCGGCCATGATCCATGATCTGCAGTAGCACGTTGTAGAGATCCGGATGCGCCTTCTCGATTTCGTCAAGCAGCACCACGCAATGCGGATGCTGGTCCACGCCGTCGGTGAGCAGGCCGCCCTGGTCGAAGCCGACATAGCCCGGAGGCGCGCCGATCAGGCGCGACACCGTGTGCCGCTCCATATATTCGGACATGTCGAAACGGATCAGCTCGACGCCGAGCGACGCCGCCAGCTGTTTTGCCACTTCGGTCTTGCCGACGCCGGTCGGACCGGAGAACAGGTAGGAACCGATCGGCTTTTCCGGCTCGCGCAGGCCGGCACGCGCCAGCTTGATCGACGCCGACAGCGCGTCGATCGCCTTGTCCTGGCCGAACACCACGCGTTTCAGGGTCTGCTCGAGATGCTTGAGCACCTCGGCATCGTCCTTCGATACGCTCTTGGGCGGAATCCGCGCCATGGTCGCGATCGTGGTCTCGATCTCCTTGATGCCGATGGTCTTCTTGCGTTTGTTCTCAGCCACCAGCATCTGCGCCGCGCCCGACTCGTCGATCACGTCGATCGCCTTGTCCGGCAGCTTGCGGTCGTGGATGTAGCGCGACGACAATTGCACCGCGGCCTCGATCGCCTCGTTGGTGTATTTCAGCCGGTGGTAATCCTCGAAATAGGGTTTCAGGCCCTTGAGGATCGCGATGGCGTCTTCCACCGTCGGCTCGTTGACGTCGATCTTCTGGAACCGGCGCACCAGCGCGCGATCCTTTTCGAAATGCTGGCGGTATTCCTTGTAGGTGGTCGAGCCCATGCAGCGGATCGTGCCCGACGCCAGCGCCGGCTTGAGCAGGTTGGATGCATCCATCGCGCCGCCGGAGGTGGCGCCGGCGCCAATCACGGTGTGGATCTCGTCGATGAACAGGATCGCGTTCGGATGCGCCTCCAGTTCCTTCAAAACCTGTTTGAGCCGCTCCTCAAAATCGCCGCGATAGCGCGTGCCCGCGAGCAGCGTACCCATGTCGAGCGAGAACACGGTCGCCGCGGCCAGCACTTCCGGCACTTCCGAGTCGACGATGCGCTTGGCAAGGCCTTCGGCGATCGCGGTCTTGCCGACGCCGGCTTCGCCGACGAACAGCGGATTGTTCTTCTGCCGGCGGCACAGCACCTGGATCGCCCGGTTGATTTCGGAATTCCGTCCGATGACGGGATCGATCTTGCCGTCGCGCGCCTTCTTGTTGAGGTTGACGCAGTAGGTATCGAGCGCCTCGCCCTTTTTCTTGGCGTCCTCGTTGCCCTTGGTCTCGGTTTCCTCGTCGACGCCGCGAACCGGACGCGCTTCGGAAACGCCGGGACGCTTGGCAATGCCATGGCTGATGTAATTGACCGCGTCGTACCGCGTCATGTCCTGCTCCTGCAGGAAATAGGCGGCGTGGCTTTCACGCTCCGCGAAGATCGCGATCAGTACGTTGGCGCCGGTCACTTCTTCGCGACCGGACGACTGGACGTGAATCACCGCGCGCTGGATCACGCGCTGGAAACCAGCGGTCGGCTTGGCGTCGTCGGCTCCGTCCGTCACCAGATTTTCGAATTCGGTCTCAAGATAATTGACGAGGCTGGTGCGCAGCTTGTCGAGATCGACGCTGCAGGCACGCATGACCGCGGCTGCATCCGAGTCATCGATCAGCGACAACAGCAGGTGTTCGAGCGTCGCGTATTGATGATGCCGCTCGTTTGCAATCGCCAGCGCACGATGCAGGGATTGTTCAAGGCTTTGGGAAAAAGTTGGCATTCGCGTCCTCTGTGGCCCCCGGTCATCATGATCGCCATTACCCGGTCAGGCAACAACAACCTTCGTCATCCCGTGTCATATAGTTACGCACGATCGTGGCGAAAGACAGGTTCCGTGAACAGTGGTTTTTCTCTAAACTTTCGCACCACCGCGACACGAGAACCAACCCGAAAAACTACTGGGTTGCCGCCTGCTTCCTCCAGGGCGGAACAATGCAAGACCTGTTCCTTTTAGCCGGTCGCCGTTTAGCCGGTCGAGGCTGGTGCAGCGGCTATTTCTTTTCCATCACGCATTGCAGGGGATGCTGATGCTTGCGTGCAAAATCCATCACCTGCGTCACTTTGGTCTCGGCGATTTCGTAAGTGAACACGCCGCACTCACCGATACCGTGGTGATGGACATGAAGCATGATCTTGGTGGCGGCTTCCGCGTCCTTCTGGAAGAACTTCTCCAGCACATGAACCACGAACTCCATCGGCGTGTAATCGTCGTTCAGGATCAGGACACGATAGAGATTCGGACGCTTGGTCTTCGGCTTGACCTTGGTGATGACCGAGGTCGACGGACCGTTCGTCCCTGCATTGCGGTTTTCGTCATTGCTCATCCGGGGAGCAGAGACGGCTGTCGCGGCCGGCGCGGACGAATAGGCTTTGGAGTTCAACTGCAACATGGCTCAGGCGTTCGACATTCCCATGGGAAACCGGACAGCGCATCGTCGCACGCTCGCGAAGGCCCCAAGACGACCACCACAAGGCACCCAGCAACGCTTTCCAGATCGCCGCTCCCGGTCCGATCCGGCGGCGGATCGGCTATTGGAATATGGGTCCAGTTGCAGACCACCGCAAGCGCATCAACGCTGCCCTGCCGCGCCCGCAACCGGCCCGAATCCCGGGTCCGGCAATCCAGGCAAGGTTAATCGTTTCCGTCGGATTTGACAAAGGAAGGCCCCTGCCCGTTTAGCGGTCCTTGAGCATAGGAGGCAGTTCTGGCCACCGGTTTGCCGATACATGGGCTTTGACCCGTTTTTGCGGGAACCAGTTTACCACCTGTTTAGCTGCCCAGGCCGAAATACCGCTAGAAACCACTATTTCGGTGAGAGCCATGCTCAATACAGCCATTTTCAGTCGGGTTCGTAAGGCCGCCTGGCGTTTTGCCAAGGCCGATCAGGGCAACATCGCGGTTCTGTTTGCCATCGCCGCCGTGCCGATCATCAGCTTCGTCGGCGCCGCGATCGACTATACCCGTGCCAACAGCGCCCGGTCGTCGATGCAGGCTGCCCTCGATTCCACCGCCCTGATGGTGGCGAAAGACCTGGCGGACGGAACCATCAAGGCCTCGGATATCAACACCAAGGCGCAGGACTATTTCAAGGCGCTCTACACCAACACCGACGCCAGGGAGGTGACGGTCACGGCGGAATATACCGCCAACACCGGCAAGGGCTCGACCATCAAGATCAATGGCTCCGGCAACGTGCCGACAGAGTTCATGAAGGTCGCCGGCTTCCCGAAACTCGGCTTCGACACCAGTTCAACCTCGCTCTGGGGCAACGTCCGCATGCGGGTGGCGCTTGCGCTCGACGTCACTGGATCGATGAAGGACGCCGGCAAGATGGCCGCGATGCAGCCGGCCGCCAAAGCCCTGATCGACCAGATCGGCGCCCTCGCGAAAAATACCGGCGACGTCTACATCTCGCTGATCCCCTTCGCCAAGGACGTCAACGTCGGCGCCAGCAACTCCGAACAGTCGTGGATCGAGTGGAGCGAGTGGGAGGCTGCGAACGGCAAGTGCAGCGGCAAGAACTCCGGGAACTATCCTACAAAAAGCTCCTGTGAATCGGCCGGCAGGACCTGGACGGCGAAGAACCACGATAACTGGAACGGCTGCGTGACCGACCGCGATCAGGACTACGATACCAAGAACACGACGCCGACCTCCGATTATCAAACCAAGTTCTACGCCGAGCAATACGATGCGTGCCCAGCGGCGTTGATGCCACTCACCACCGACTTCGCCGCGCTCAAGACCAAGATTGATGCGCTTGTTCCGAACGGCGGCACCAATCAGCCGATCGGCTTCGCCTGGGGATGGCAGTCGCTCACCCAGGGCGCGCCGCTCAATGCACCGGCCGAAGATGCCAATTATACCTACAAGAAGGTGCTGATCGTGATGTCCGACGGTTTGAACACCCAGGATCGCTGGCCGTCATACGGCAACGGCCAAGTCCAATTCGATGGCGCCATCGACGCCCGCCAGAAAATCCAGTGCGACAACATCAAGGCTAACGGCGTCATCATCTACACGATGCATGTCAACACCGACAGCAAAGTTCCGACCTCCGCCATTCTGGCATATTGCGCGAGCGGCGCCGACAAGTTCTCTACCGTGACCTCCTCGAGCGAGATTGCGACAGCCTTCACCGCAATCGGCACGTCGCTCTCCAAACTGCGCGTCGCGAAATAACCGCCGCCGCAACCGGCAGGACAACAACGCAAAACGAAAAAAGCCCGGCCGTAACGGCCGGGCTTTTTGTTTTGGAAGGTTTGGCGCAGCGCTTAAAGCGTTTTCGAGCGAAGTGGATACCGGTTCGCGTGAAGAAAACGCGTCAAACAAAGAGTTTAGTGCGTGGCGGGAGCGAACTTCGCGACCAGGCCTTCGTAGGGCTTGAAGGTCTGCTTGGCCAGATCGGTATAGAGGCCGGCAATCTTCTGCGTCTCGGCGACAAAGGTCTCGTAGGACGAGCGGGCGAATTCGGTCTGGGCTTCGATCGCCTTGTCCACCGACTTCACGCCGGACAGCTTTTCAACAAACGACTTGGTGTCTTCGAACGACTTCTTGGCGTAGTCGCCATAAGCGGTCGCAATCGCCTGAACACCGCTCTGCAGGTTGCTCGCGGACGCGGCGACCGTTTCGAGATGCTCTTTTCCGTAGCTCTGAATGTCTTCAACCTTGACCATCTTGGAGTCCTTTCCCAGACTGAATGTAATTAATCGCCGGGAGGTCCCGGCTCCCTGACCACCCCTCCCTTATAGTGCAACGCACAATGCCTGTCAAGGAATCTTGTGCACCGCACAAATATCGACGATTAACGCCAAACACCGGAGTGTTACGCAACGGTTACTTAACCTTTTGGAAACTCGCGCCGCCTAACCTGATTCCCGGACGTGTTCGCCTTCCGACAGACAGATTGAAAGCTGTTTGTGAACAACACCTTAGCTAGAACAGCGACCTGATCGGCCAGCCGGGCCCCAATTGCAGCCTGGCTAAGCGCTTCGAACAGGGAAGCGTCACTGGGCCGATGGGCACAATTTCGCCTCACGAACCGGTGATCAAGACAGAAATTGGGACGGGGAAGTAAATGCTTCGTACAACTTTAGCTTCCTCGCGCATGTTGCGAGTTTGCGTTCTCGGGCTGGTCACTCTCACCACTGCAGTCATCTACACCAGCGACAGCGCAGAAGCCCGCCGCTACCGCCAACGCCACCATGCCCGGCACCACGCCGCCGTGGCGAGCTATAGCCCGCAATTCGCTTCCATCATCGTCGACGGCAATTCCGGCGCCACGCTCTCCTCCAACAATCCCGACGCCCTCCGTCGTCCGGCCTCGCTGACCAAGATCATGACGCTCTACCTGCTGTTCGAGCAGCTCGAGCGCGGCAAGCTGAAGCTGGATTCCGAACTGGAAGTGTCCTCGTATGCTTCCCAACAGGCGCCGACCAAACTCGGCCTGAAGCCCGGCCAGACCATCAAGGTCGAAGACGCCATCAAGGGACTGGTGACGCGCTCCGCCAACGACGCCTCGGTCGTGATCGCGGAAGCCATTGCCGGCGATGAAGATGAATTCGCCAAGCTGATGACGCGCAAGGCGCGCGCGCTCGGCATGACCAAGACGGTCTATCGCAACGCCAACGGCCTGCCGAACGACGAACAGCTCACGACCGCGCGCGATCAGGCAACGCTGGGCCGCGCGATCCAGGAACGCTTTCCGCGCTACTATCGCTACTTTGCGACCAGCGTATTCAACTATCGCGGCCAGGCGATCCGCAACCACAATCGCCTGCTCGGCAATGTCGAAGGCGTCGATGGCATCAAGACCGGCTACACCCGCGCGTCGGGCTTTAATCTTGTCAGCTCGATGCGGCGCGGCAACCGCCATCTGATCGGCGTGGTGCTTGGCGGCCGCAGCGGCGGATCGCGCGACGCCACCATGCGCACCCTGCTCGCGGAAAACCTCGACAAGGGTGCGACCATCCGCACCGCCGCCGCCATCACCGAACGCAATTCCGCTGAGGCCAGCGTCGAGGTGGCCGAAGTCGCCAGCACGCCGCGCCCGACCGAGGCGGTCCAGGCCAACAACGCCGCCACGGCCTCCGAGCCCAGCATGGCCGCAATGCAGGCGACGCGCAGCGTCGCCCCGGCCAAGCCCTCGCTGATGGCCGCAGCCGCAGCCGCCCTGCCGGCGCCGCAACCCAAACCCGAACAGTCCAAGTTCGCGGCGCAGGCCAAGCCCGAACCGGCCCCGCTGACCAGCGGTGTGATTCAGACCCAGGCGATATCGGCGATCCCCGGCTCGGCCGAGCCGATGAAGCCGGTCAAGGTCAAGACGGTTCAGGTCAAGGCCGGCGCGATGAAGCTGGCTTCCGCCGGCCCGTCCCAGCCTGTTGCCCCGCCGATCACCAGCGCGATTGCGCCCGTCCGCCCGGAAGTGGCGGAGACCTCCAGCGCCGTCGTGGCGCGGGCTGAGCCGAGATCTGAAGCCATCAAGCCTGAGGTGATCAGGCCCGAAATGGCCCGTGCCGAACTGCCGCCGCAGCCCGCCAATCACGGTACCGGGCATGGCGTACTCGGCGTGCTCCCCGCCTCCAGCGTGCCGTCTGCCCCCGTGCAGGCACTCGCCTATGTCCAGCCACAGACCGTCCAGCAGAACGGCGCCATCAAGCCCGCGGCCACCGTTACCCATACCGGCTGGATCATCCAGGTCGGCGCGCTGGAAAGCGAAAGCGAAGCCCGCACCCGCCTCGATCAGGCGCGCAATCAGGCCCGTGGCCTGCTCGGCAAGGCCGATTCCTTCACCGAGCCGGTCGTTGCCAAGGATAATCGCAAGCTGTTCCGCGCCCGCTTCGCCGGCCTCGAGCGCGATCAGGCCGAGGCGGTCTGCAAGACGCTGAAGCGCGCCGACATCTCCTGCATCACCGTTCGTAACTGACCTTCTCTCTCTTGTTCGCAAAGCCGGCGCCGCAAGCGCCGGCTTTGTTGTTTCCAGAGCACAGTTGCAGACGCCGTGCGGTCGCTGGCGGCAAATCGAACCTGCGCAAACTTCTCGTCAAGAATTTACGGTTAAGTTTTCCGGAATGAAGGATCGACCACGCCGGAAAATGGCGGGCGACACGGGGCATCAACCAGAGAATAGGGCAGCGGCAGCTCTCGGTTTGTAGCGTTTGGTAGCGTTTGCCGGAGTTAGCTGAGATGCGCGCGAAGCAGAGTATCCTTGGCCTCGTTTACACGGGCGGCGAGGTACGTCGAGCCCCCTTGATCGGGATGCAGTTTCTTCATCAGGGCGCGGTGCGCCCGGCTGATGTCGTCACGCCCCGCCCCCGGCTGCAGGCCAAGGATCTGATAGGCCTCCTCGTCCGTCATTTTGCCGCTCGGCGGCGCGCGGCGTTGCCCCCCTGCCGCGTCGCCCTGCGCGTTCTGACGCCAGGCGGGAAACCGGCGGTCCAGATAGCTTTCAAGTAACGCGACGCTTTCGGCGTCGAAGCCGGACATGATCGTCGTCAGCTGCGCTAGGTCGAACTCGTCGAGCGAGCGGCCGGCATAGGGCCCATCGACGATCTGGCCCGACAGGGCGCCGCTGTCGTGATCGAGGCTCATGTCGAGAAACTGCGATCGCACGCGCGAGGTCTGTCCGGGCGAGCGCTGCGTGCCGCCGCCGAATATCCCGCCGATATTGCTGAAGCCCGACGGGCCGAACGGCGACCAGCCGAGCAGTCCCGCTCCGAAGATGCCGAGCGGGATCGCCACCGCCAGTTCGCCCCTGAGCCCGGTGAAGGCCGCGACCGCCAGCGCGATGATGCCGCCGCCGATCTTGAGCAGCCGCGCAAGCACGACCGGATTGGCCGCACGAAACATCTGCAGCAGCAAATAAAGCAGGACAACGGCGACGACACCGGCAATCAGGGTTGGCATGGGCCCAATATAGTCGCCCCGGCGGCAAAAAGCATGGCGATCCGCACCTGAAGAGCCAAGCTGGCGATCATTTCATCTGGCCGATCAGCTTGGCCGCGCCGCTTCCGGTCTTCGACAGCCGCAGCAGCGCTTCGCGTCCGCCGGCGGCATAGGCCGCGGCAGCTCGCAACAGCTCGCGCAACTGGGCCGCGGCGCCGGGATCGAACCTGCACCATGCCCCGCCGGTGAGGCGCGCGATCTCACGGAACGCGTGCTCGGCCGCAACGTCGTGGCCTTCCTGGAACATGAACACGGGCACCTTGAGCAGGCCGAGTTCACCGGCCTTGGCGCAGAGGTCGTCGACCGACTCTTCCATGGCGTCGCCGACGAACACTACGGCGCGCACGGCGGAAGCGACCGCCTCGCGGCGGGCTTCCGAGAGCACCTTGCCGATCTGGGTATTGCCGCCCTGGCAATCGATCTTGGTCATCAATTTAGCGAGTTGCGCCGAGTCGGAGATCCATCCCGTCGCGCGGCATTCATTGAGGCCGCGGTAGTAGACCAGGCGAATGTCGAGGCTGCCGAGCGAAGCCGCTTCGCGAAACATATCGGCCTGCAGCGCGCAGGCCATGTCCCAGGTCGGTTGCCGGCTCATGGTGGCGTCGAGCGCGAACACCAGCCTGCCCTTTGCGCCGGTCCGGTGCGGCGACATGGCGCGAGCCTTGGCGACAAAGGCAGCGATGTCTTCGGCCGCCGAGGGCCGGGCTTCCGGCAACGGAGAGCTGCGCGATTGAGGTTTCTGCGCCGAGAAGACGTCGGCGGGAGATTTCGGTTTGGTGGGTTCGCCGGCCATGAGCGCTCGCAATTGCAGCAGGCTCTATGTGGGGCTGACTATAAAGGGCGTCAATGCACCCGGTCGTGATCCGCCGGGATCAGGCAGCGGAAGCGTTAACAGCGGAGCCGTTAGTTGGTCGCCGACTTGATGGTCGGTGGGTTGCTGGCCAGCGGCACCGGCCCCGGATTGCTCACGAGCGGATCCGGCACCTTGGTCGGCACCGGCTTCAGCACACTGCTGTCGCTGTTATCAGCGATGAACTTGTCGAGCATCGTCTGGATCGACGACTTTGCCGCATCGGGCCCGGTATCGCGCATATCGTTGTGCTGGTAGCCGGTGTTCACGACTGTAATACCGGCCTTCTCGCACTGGTCGTCATCCGGCACGACGCCCGGATCCGGCTTGAACTGCGTGTCCTTCGAGCGGAACGACAGGATCTTGAACTTGCCGTCGGTCAGGAACGGCACGCGCAGATTGTCCAGCGTCACCACCTTCTTGATCTCGTCGGGATATTGCTTGGCGAAATACATCGAGATATCGCCGCCCATCGAGTGCCCCACCATGGTCACCCTGGCGTAGTCGGCGTTGGGCAGGACCTTCTTCATTTCCTCGATGGCAAAATGGATGTTGGCGACGCCGCGCTGAATTTGCGGCAGGCGGCCGACATAGAGTTCGCCGACCTTGGTCACCATCGGCGGATCGGTCGGCAGATCATGCTGCGGGCTGACCGCAAGATAGCCGCGCGCGGCGAACGCGTTGGAGAGGAACGAATACTCGGTATGCTTGACGGTGTTGCCGTGATTGATGATCGCAACCGGCAGCGTGATCATGCCGGCATTAGCCTGCATTTCCTTGTCGCGCCGAACGGCGATATTGACCGCGACCAAACGATTGTCTCGCGCCGGATCATGGAATGCGATGGTCTCGTGACGGATCGCCCACTTGCTCGCGGTAAAATACGCGACCGCAACCAGTACGGTAAGTGAAAGCAGAACGGCAATTCCACGTTTCATCGGCGTCCTCGGGGCCCCGGTAGGGGCTATGTCAGTCTCAAGACTCTTCGGCCTCGTTCTTGATGATATATGTCACAGCGGCGTGACATAAAGTCCAAATGTTGTGAATTGAGCGCCTGATCGTTGTGCGATGCACCCATCCATTGTGCAGTTGCTCACTACCCGGCGATCATTTCCTATTTGCCTATATACGACGGCCCCAACCAAGCTTCGGTTCGACCGAACGATAAAAGTCTAATGAAAACGGTATTGTAGGCAATTCGTTCCCTTATTTCGCACGCCGCGTCTGCCCTGGAAATCCCGGAAAACCACTGGATTCAGCCCGCAGTATAGATGATCAGCTTCAGCGCCGGATCGTCATTGGCCTGGAAGCTCGCGTATTCCAGCTTCAGCCGCCCCTTCCTCGGATGGCTCAGGGATTTCTGGCCGGCCGAGACGCCGCCAATATCATGGGCCTCCCACCAGCCCGAAAATTCGGGACAGCCCTGCCGCAGCCGTGCAAGCAGTTCCTGGAACGCGGGATCGCCGGCCCACAAATCATGCGTGGCGCGGAACTGCGCCACGATGCGCCGCGCCTCTTCTTCCCATGAAGCGCCGAATAACTTTCGCGTCGCGCGGTTGGTCAGCACGGTGAGAAGAATGTTGCGGTCGCCTTCCGGCAGCCGGCTGAACGCAAAGATTTCATCCGCGGCCGCATTCCAGGCCAGAATGTCCCAGCGGCGGCCGGTGACATAGGCCGGCAAATTGAGCCGCTCGACGGTGCGCCGGACTGCAGGCGGCACGGTTTCGGGGACAAAGGCGCGGCGGTCGGCATTCTGCGTCAGTGCCCGCAGATGCTTGTGCTCAGCCTTGCCGAGCCGCAGCGCGCGGGCCAGCGCGTCGATCGTCGCCGCCGACGGACTGACGGTGCGCCCCTGCTCGAGCCGGATGTACCAGTCGACGCCGATGCCTGCGAGTTCGGCAACTTCTTCGCGCCGCAAGCCGGGCGTTCGCCGCCGCCGCCCGATCGGCAGGCCGACCGCCTTTGGCGTCAGCTTTTCCCGCCGCGAGCGCAGGAAATCGCCGAGTTCGCTTTGCCTGGGATTCATGGGCCTGCACTTCGTCAGCGGGGGATCATTCAATCCTAGGATAATACCAGGTCTTGTTGGCGAAATGAAGGGTTGCGAAAATCGGCTCCTCGTTGCGAAAGGATGCCCATCATGAAAGCCGCCGTCTTGAAACAATTCGGATCGCCGCTCGCGATCGAAACCCTGCCCGATCCCGTCCTCGGCACCGGCGAAGTGATCGTAGACGTGATGGCGAGCCGGGTTCTCGCCTACGCCAATGAAGTCCTGAGCGGCGAACGCAAATACCTGCTGGAATTGCCTGTGGTGCCGGGTCCCGGCGCGATCGGCCGCGTCCGCGCCACCGGCCCGGATGCGACCCATCTGGCCACGGGCGACTGGGTCTATTGCGATCCGACGGTGCGCTCGCGCGATGATGCGCTTGCCCCCGACATCGCGCTGCAGGGCCTGACCGCCGGCAGCGACGGCGGTCTGCGGCTGCAGCGATACTTTCACGATGGGGCATGGGCCGGACAAATGCGGGTGCCGACGGAAAACGCCGCACGGATCGGCAGCATTGCAGAAGCGGACGCCGCGCGCTGGTGCGCGCTGGGCACGCTGCTGGTGCCGTATGGTGGCTTCCTCGCCGCCCAATTGCAGGCCGGAGAGACCGTATTGGTCAATGGCGCCACCGGCAGCTTTGGCAGCGCGGCGGTGGCCGTCGCGTTGGGCATGGGTGCCGCTTGCGTCATCGCAACCGGCCGCAACGAAAAGGCGCTGGCCGATCTCGTGCGCCGGTTCGGCCCACGCGTCCGTATCGTTCCGATGCGCGGCGAGGAGGAAGACGACCGCAAGCGGATCCTGCAAGCCGCCGCGGGCGGCATCGACTGCGTGCTGGACATCCTGCCGCCTGCGGCCAACGCGATGCAGGTGCGGACCGCCATCCTCGCGGTGCGGCCTTACGGACGCGTGGTGCTGATGGGCGGCGTCGGCATGCTCGGCGGCGCCGGCCTCGACCTGCCCTATTCATGGATGATGCGGAACTGCATCACCCTTCGCGGCCAATGGATGTACCCGCCGCACGCGGCCCTGTTGATGGTTGGGCTTGTTCGCGCTGGCCTGGTCAGCCTGGATCAATTCGAGGTCACTTCGTTTGCGCTCGACGACGCCAACGCCGCGGTCGCGCATGCGGCAAGCAATAGTGGTCCGTTCCGGATGACGGTGATCGAGCCGCCGAGATCGCGCTGATCAGGCGCCGATGATCGAGCGCCTTGATCAGGCGCCCAGGATGTCGTGGACTTCGAGCGGCTTGTCGACCTGGCTGAACCATTCGGCGCGGTTGGCGGCCCTCCGCCGGCCGCGCTCGTCGAGCGGCAGCTTCAACTGGCGGAGCAGGCTCGTCACCTCCTCGCGCGCCGTCACATGGCCCATGCTCGGCCGCGTGCCGAGCGTGGCCTCATCGAGGTCGTCGAGCGCGGTCAGCCCGCGCGGGAAGAATTCGCGGTAGACCACCCGCTCGGCAAGGCCGTCGATCGAACGAAAGCCCAGCCGCAACGACAGATCCTTCAGACTGTCGGCGACGAGCTGCTTGTTGCGCGAGCCGATCATCGACAGCCGGTTGCGCACCACGATCCAGTCGGTCGAAGCGCCGTCGAGCTGGCGGCGCTTGCGCCGGACGTCGCGCACCATCTCGGCATAGTGGCTTTCGCCGGTCACCGAATAGGTGGCGGGGTCGACGGTGCCGAGCACGTCGAAATCGAGGAAGCTGTCGTTGATCGGCGTCACCAGCGTATCGGCCATCGAATGGGCCAGGCGCATCAGATAGGAATCCGACCCCGGCGTATCGATGACGATGAAGTCGAAGGCGCGCTCGACCGTGCTCACCGCTTCCATGAACTGCTGGAACTCGGAGTTTTCATTGTCGGCGATCTGCATCGTCTCGCCGAGCTTGATGCAAAAGTGGACGGGAATTTCGAGATCGAGGCCGGTGCGGCGGGCCCACGCGGTGCGGTTGCCGATGTACCGGGTGAAGCTCTGCTGGCGGCAGTCGAGGTCGATGGTGGCGACACGCTGACCGGCTTTCATCAGGGCGACAGCGATATGCAGTGCGGTGGTGGATTTCCCCGAACCGCCCTTCTCGTTGCCGAGCACGACGACATGCGCCGAACCGGACTGACCCTGACTAGCCTGAACCAACATGACTCAACCCCAACCCCCATTTGATATCTTCAAATCACGCGCGGCTGTGGTCAAGCGAAATGCGTGATAACGCTTTTAAATCATTGTCTGCCTGCCTTAATCATGAATCCGCTTGGCGACATCGCGTTCATCTGTGATCGAGCGCACGTTTCCACGCGCCGAACCCGACTGGCGATACATGACCCATGCAGCTACGTCGGACTGCCGTGATGAGTTGCACAGGTTGATCACCTTGGCGGCAATGCCTCGGCCTTATAAGGTCGCATCGCCCGCCAAGAGGCCGCGGCCAACAGCCCCCTCACCCCAAACATCGTGCAAGAGATCGAGCCAGATGCCGCGAAGCCCCATGGTCGTCCGTACCGTCCCCGCATTGCGCCGCGCCCTTGATGGCCTTCGCGCCAGAAAGGCTGATATCGCGCTGGTGCCAACCATGGGAGCGCTCCATGACGGCCATGTGTCGCTGGTTCGGCTCGCCAAGCGCCGCGCACAGAAAGTCGTCGTCTCGATCTTCGTCAATCCGACCCAGTTCGCGCCAACGGAGGATTTCGGCTCCTACCCGCGCACCTGGAAGTCCGACGTCGCCAAGCTCGCGGCCGAGAAGGTCGACCTGATCTGGAATCCGGACGTCAAGGCGATGTATCCGGAGGACTTCGCCACAAGGATCGTGCCCGAAGGTCCGGCCACCGCCGGGCTGGAAGATCGCTTCCGCCCGCACTTCTTCGGCGGCGTCGCCACCGTGGTCGGCAAGCTGTTCACCCAATGCCGGCCGGATGTCGCGATCTTCGGCGAAAAGGACTTTCAGCAATTGCGGGTGGTGACGCAGATGGCGCGCGATCTCGATCTCGGCGTCAAGGTGATCGGATCGCGCACGGTTCGGGAACGCGACGGGCTGGCGATGTCCTCGCGCAACGTCTACCTCGCGCCCGAACAGCGCCAGGCGGCGCCCGAGCTCTATCGCGCGATGAAGCAAAGCGCGGCGCGCCTGCGCGCCGGCGAGCCGGTCGACGCCGTCATGGGGGCCGGTGCCGAGACGATCACAAGAGCGGGTTTTGCGCTGGACTATTTCGAGGTGCGCCACGCCGAAACGCTGGCGCCGATCGCCTCGCTCAAACAGGGTCCAATGCGGATGCTGGTCGCCGCCAAGATCGGAACCACGCGGTTGATCGACAATATCGCGGTTTAGGCCGCCGAACCCCGCCCCACTTGCGCGGAGCAACCTCTGCGTGAAATATGTCCACAGGGATAGCGGGGGGAACTGCCAGCATGGGTGCGCGATCGATAGCTACGGTGATATTCGGCGGACTGCTGACGATGATCGCAGTCGGTTTCGCCCAGGCCCAGGCGCCGACACCAGATCGGCCGCCGGTCGGCGGCATCGGCCAACTGCCCGATGCCATGATCTTTTACGTCGCGCGCGGCACGGTGGGCGCTTGTGGGCCGGGCTGCTCGGAATGGATCGCCGCCGAAGGCACCGTGCTGTGGGATACCCACAAGCGGCTGATCAACATCCTCGACAGGACCGCCGGGCGCAAGCTGCCTGTCGTGATCCACACCCGGGGTGATTCCGATGTCATTGTCGCGATGAGTCTCGGCAGAATCCTGCGCAGCCGCAGCATCGACGCCACGATGGGACCCACCGAGGTCGAAGCGTGCCGGGGCAAATCGGAGGCGGATTGTTTTGCGCTCAAGCGTCTCGGCGGGCCGCTCGATGCGAAGCTCAAGCTCCCCCAGGATCCCTGCGATTTTGCGTGCGTGCTGATCCTGGCCGGCGGTGTCCATCGCACGCTACCGGCCGGTGCCCGGGTCATGCTGACCGGCTATTACGTTTATAACCGGTTGGCGCCCAATCTTTCCAAGGACGAACGCGTCGGCCTGACCGCACGGTATGATGAGCTGTTCCGCGTCTACTTGCGCCAGATGGGGGTTGAGACCGAGTTGATCGACATCGTCGACAAGACCTCTTCTGTCCGCCGCCGGATCGAACTGCCGCCGTCTGATTGGATGCGGCTGCATCTCGTCACCGCGGCATCCCTGTAACGCCTGGCGGCGCACGGTGGACGCGGCCGAATTGAGCCAGTCTCAGAGCAGCCCGAGGTCGCGCAGTTCCCGCCGCATTGGCTCCGGCATCGACGCCACGACCGCGGCGGACTTGCCGAGATCGGCGGGCGCGCCGTCCTCGGTCAGATAGCGCCAGCCCTGGAACGGGCGCATCGGCCGCGGCGAGACGGCGATGACCTTGGGCTGCAACACCAGGCGGCACCGTCCGATACCGTCCCTGTCGCGGAACGGCTCGATCGCGATCAGCTTTTCGCGCGCCGCGATCTCTCCCTTGATCACCCAGTAGAGCGAGCCGCCGGCAAGCAGTTCCTCGTCGCGTTTCGGCGTCATCCGGGTGACGTGGATATGGCGGAGCGGCAAACCCTTTTTCCTGGCGGTTGCCATCCGTTCGGCAACCCAGCCCTTGAGTTCTTTGACCGACTCGCAGCCAACGGCGAGCTTGATGAGATGAAGCGGCATGGATCCGGGTTTAGCGGGCCCCGCGCCGTTTGAAAACGATCATTCGTTGGCGGGCGCAGCAGCTGTGGATGACACCGTCGGTGCCGTCGGCGCCCCCGGTGCCGGCGACAGCTGGACCGGCGCGGCCGGCGCACGTTTCGGCGCCGGTGGTTGTTTTTTGGCTGCCGCCAGCGCTGGTGACGCTGCGGCGGTTGGTGTGGCCGGTGCGGCGGTAGCTGGTGCTGCTGCGGCCGGGGCCAAGCGCGGTGAAGCCGGTGGATTGGCAGCTGCTGGCGCCGGCGCGGCACGAGCGGCGGGCGGCTCCGGGTTCATGATGCTAATGGGCGGGGTATTGGCCGCGCTCGGGAACTCGGCATTGGTGGGCTTGCCAGTGGGCATGGACGGCGGCAGCCCCGCGAGCAATCCCGGGGTTGTCGCAGCCTGGGGCGGCGCGTTCCATGACGGCGCATAGCGCGTGATCAGGTTCTCGTAGAGGTGCTCGTCCATATTGGCGACGACGTGGCGCTTGTCGGCCAGCGCGGCGAACGCGGCGCATGCAGCCGGCGTGCAATGGTCGCGCGCCATCAGCACATAGGCCATCAGCCCGTAGCGGTCGCGCTCGACGGCGCGGCGCAGCACCTGCAGATCGGAACTCGTCGCTTTGTCGGCTGTGGCAGCATCGCCGAACCCGGTCAGGCGGGAGATCTGGGACGCCGCATAGCTGACCGCGGCAGCGACCGAGTCGGCGGACCCGAACAACGTCTTCTCGCAGGCGTTGAGGACGGCATCGCCGGCGAGATCGTCGATACAAGAGAGCTGCGGCAACGCTGCACTGACCGAAGCCACCCGGGTCCCAGCGGACGAGACGCCGCCATCCGGCCCGAAGCTGCGGATGGTCGCGGCGACAGCGACGACGATCGCGAGCAGCGTCATGACCGTCAGCACGCCATTGGCCACGGATTTCTCCGCGCGCAGCAGCGTGATCAGAACGATGATTCCCAAAAATCCCGCCGCGGCCAGCGTCAGCCACATCGGAAAGGTCGGTGTACGCCAGATCTGATCCAGCGAAGATGCCCAGTCCCAGCTCATGCGCGGTGTCCCTCACGCAGCATAACGCGATCAGCGAAAGCGAATGCGTGTTTGCCCGCATTCACTCCCGACAGAATGGTCCTGCGAACGGGGCCTTTTGACGGCGAGCGATATGGAACCGCGTCAACCGCTGGTTTGCACACAGCTCTCTCAGGAGACCGTGAGCGGCTCAGGAGACCGCAAGCGCGGCTCAGGAGACCGCGAGCTGGCTTTCCTTGGCTACCCGTTCGAAGGCTTCGGTCGAGCTCTTGATGCGATACTGGCAGTCGTCACCGTCGGTCGGAAGCAGCCGGATCACCTCATAGGTGCCGCTGGCGGCCGGTCGGGCAACGTTGCTGGCAGTGAAATAGACAGTCTCTCCAACGGTGAATTTGTGCTTCAACGCCCTCTCCATCACGCAAGATTGTCGGCGGCGCTTAGTTGTCCCGCTAGCGATCGGCCGACTTGAGAACCCTGCGTCAACCTAGCACACCACAGGCCCAAAAAGCCAGCAACATCGAGGCATCCAGAACACGCATATTTTGCAGATATTTCAGTGCGTTAAATGCCAGTTTGGGGGAATTTGCATAGCCGCTATTCCGGCCGCAATTCCGCATCCCCGGCCCTATGCGGTAGCCAGGGCCGGTGCGGTTCAGGGGCCATGGAACCGGACGGGTTAACGCCGCGCCTCAGATCGCCTCGAGCCGGTCGATCAGCAGCGTTTCGGCCAGCCCGTCGCGGGTCCACTCCTGGAACGCCGGCAACCCGTCCATCGCCTCGATGTAGCGCTGCGCATCGCCAGTGACCGGAATCGCGTAGGTGCGGAAGCGATGCACGACCGGTGCGAACATCGCGTCCGCGCCGGAGAAGGCGCCGAACAGGAACGGCCCCGCTTTGCCATAGCGCTGATGGCACTCGGCCCAGATCGCCTGGATCCGCGCCACATTGGCCTGCGCGTCATCCGACAGCGCAACCGCGCGGATCGGGCGGTGCAAATTCATGCCGCATTCGTTGCGCAGCGCCATGAAGCCCGAATGCATCTCCGCCGAGATCGAACGCGCATGGACGCGGGCCGCGCGGTCTTCCGGCCACAGTTTGGTTTGCGGGAATTTTTCGGCGAGATATTCGATGATCGACAGCGAATCCCACACCGTGACATCGCCATCGACCAGCGCCGGCACTTTTCCCGCATCGCTGAAGCTCAGGATGCGTTGCTTGTCGGCCGGGTTGTCCGTGTACAGAGGAATCAAAACCTCTTCGAACGGAATGTTGTTGGCGCGCAGCGCCAGCCATGGCCGCATCGACCATGACGAATAATTCTTGTTGCCAATGACCAGTTTCAACATTTCAAGGGAATCCTGTTGGGATCGCCATCATGGCATAGTGCGCGGCAATCGTTCAACCTGTACATCTAGAGCGTTTTCTAGCGAAGTGGGCACCGGTTCGCGTCAAGAAAACGCGTCAAACCTAGATGCCGTGACCAAGCGACGACGACGGGGACCAGCATGACCGGATACTGGGTCGATATCGCGGCCATCACGTTCTTCGTCGTGGAGTGGACGGTTTATGCCTTCACCCTCGAGCGTACCGCCTACGGCCGGGACAGCCTGTCCGCGCGGATGCATATTTATCGCGAGGTCTGGATACGAAACCTGCTCGATCGCGAAACCCGCATGGTCGACATGCAGATCATGGCTTCGTTGCAAAACGGCACGGCGTTCTTTGCCTCCAGCAGCCTGATCGCGATCGGCGGCGGGCTGGCCCTGCTGCGCGCCACCAACGACGCATTGGCGGTGCTTGCTGCGCTGCCGATCGATCTCAGCCCCTCGCCGGCCCTGTGGGAAATCAAATGCGTGGGCTTGATCCTGATCTTTACCTACGCCTTCTTCAAATTCTCATGGGCCTATCGCCTGTTCAACTATGTCGCCATCCTGCTCGGCGCGATGCCGCCGGCCTCGGAAAAAGGCACGCCTGAGGCGGAAGCGCATGTCATCCGCACCACCCGATTGTTCGAATCCGCCGGCCAGCATTTTAATCGCGGCCAGCGCTCGTTCTTCTTTGCGCTCGGCTATCTCGGCTGGTTCGTCAGTCCATGGGTGTTGTTCGTCACCACCGCGATGGTCGTGATCGTCACCTGGCGGCGGCAGTTCGCGTCGAATGCGTGGAAGGCGATGGGAAGCTGAGGAGAGCTTGATGCGGCTCCATACAACGCTGTCATACCCGCAAATGCGGGTATCCAGTACGCCGTGGCCTATCGGTTCAATCATTGCCGTCTCTGGAATACTGGGTCACCCGCCCCCCGTGCGCAATTGCGCACTCGGGCGGGTGACGACGACTGAATGCGTGTTCGCGATCTCGCGACGCATTGCGCCCGAGCTTTGAGAGAAATTTCCTTGCCCTCTCCAAAATCAGAGGGCGCAGGGAATGCCGGATGCGCGCTGCACCCGCGGTCTCGCGTGCGATTGTGCTAAAGAAGCTGCACACGAGCATACAGGGCAGCGGAGAACATCCGACATTCCCTGCGCAATGGCTTTACGGCTTATATCGCGCTCTCCCTGGTGAACGGGCTTGCTTGCCACCATTGCCCCTGATCAGCTTTTGGCTTCTCAGGAACGTGACGCCAGCATCGGGCGTCAGGACCACACGACTTCACCGTACGCTTCAGCTGCGCGCGTCAAAGCGCAACTGTTGCGTCCACCGCGACCCGCCCCTCGTTGTGACGATGGCCAACGCCCCTCTGAGTGGGACGGGATGACGATTTATGTGCCGGTGATTTGGGGTCGAAGGAAAGGGAAATATTTTTGATTTTCAGAAAATCTGGGTATTGACATGATTTCTGTAAATCGAAAGTGATTTGCCCGTCGGGTTGATTTGTCGCGCTCGCCGCGTCCAGTTTGTTGTTGCACACGCGGCGACGCCGTTCGCACGACGTAGGTGGATGGCGGGTAAACTCATCAACTCAAGCGATCACCGGACGCCCGCTTAATCGCGCAATACGGACTCTATTCAGGCATGGCATGAGTTCCGAACAGTGCCCGTCAACAGCCGGCTCCCCGCACGGCGGCTTGTGGCCCCCCGGGCCCGAAGGGTTCGCCGCGGTTTTGATTGATCCAGATCAATGAAGGTCTTGCCGACCGGCAGGTAAGAAAAGTGAGGTCAGGCATCCTGCAACGGAGCAGGCACGTGGCCGCCTATCCGCCGATTAGAGAAGACACGTTGACTGGCACCGCGGGAGCGTGTGGCCGGCGCAACGATGTCCGATATTGGGAGCTGGCAGATCGTTTATGAGCGACACGTCAAATAAACAGAGAGGTAAGCAACAGCCGGCACCTGAGGCCGCGCTTGCGCCCGGCCGACGTGCGGAATTTCTCGTATTCGCCATCATTGCCGCCTTCATTTGGCCGGTGGTCGCCGTCGGCGTGGTCGGCGGATACGGCTTTCTCGTCTGGATGTCCCAAGTGATCTTGGGTCCTCCCGGTCCTCCGGGAGGGTAACGTCGCCATGGAAAGCCCAGGACCTTCCCGCCGTTCACTGTTGCGCGGCCAACTCCTCTCCAGGCCCGTCGCCATCATCAACGACGATTGTCTGGCCAAAGCTGGCATCGTCTGCCGCTCCTGTGGCGACGCATGTTCGGCTTCAGCCATTCGTTTCCGTCCCCGCTTCGGGGTGCCGCCCGAAGCCATCGTGATTGATGACGCCTGTACCGGATGCGGCGACTGCGTCCGGGTGTGCCCGGGCGACGCCATCTCGCTGGGCGCCGCCCGCCACGGTGGCACATCATGACGGCGGAAGGCACCATCCACATTTCGAGTGCGGTTATCTCCGTGTTGCCGAAACACCGGGACGAGGTGCTGCGCATGCTCGCAGCCCTACCGGAGGTTGAGACTCATCAAAGCAACGCATCGAAAATCGTCATCGTGATGGAAGCGGCGGAGAGTGGAATCATGGGTGGCCGTCTCGCCGAGATCGCATCGTGGCAAGGCGTCTTGTCGGCCAACATGGTGTTCGAGCAGGTCGAGCGTTTAGCCGATATCGGAGACTAGAACATGTCACTGTCGCGACGCGAATTGTTGAAGGCGCAGGCTGCCGCTGTCGCAGCCGCGGCCGCCGGCATCGCCGTTCCGGCCGCCGCGCAGCCGGTGGCGGGTGGCGTCGGATCGCTGGAGATCAAATGGTCCAAGGCGCCGTGCCGGTTCTGCGGTACCGGATGCGGCGTCATGGTGGGCGTCAAGGCCGGCAAGGTCGTCGCCACCCACGGCGATACGCTCGCCGAGGTCAATCGCGGGCTGAACTGCATCAAGGGCTACTTCCTCTCCAAGATCATGTATGGCGGTGACCGCCTGACCACGCCATTGCTGCGCAAAAAGGGCGGCGCCTTCGACAAGAACGGCGAACTGACGCCGGTGTCCTGGGACGAAGCCTTCGACGTGATGGCCACCCAGGCCAAGGCTGTGCTGAAGGAGAAGGGCCCGACCGCGCTCGGCATGTTCGGCTCGGGGCAGTGGACTGTGCCGGAAGGCTATGCCGCCACCAAACTGATGCGTGCCGGCTTTCGCTCCAACAACCTCGATCCGAATGCCCGCCACTGCATGGCGTCGGCTGCGGTCGCGTTCATGCGCACATTCGGCATGGACGAGCCGATGGGCTGCTACGACGATTTCGAGGCGGCGGACGCCTTCGTGCTCTGGGGCTCCAACATGGCGGAGATGCATCCGATCTTGTGGACGCGGCTCACCGACCGGCGACTGAGCCACCCGCATGTGAAGGTGGCGGTGCTCTCGACCTTCACCCACCGCAGCTCCGACCTTGCCGACATTCCGATCATATTCAAGCCAGGCACGGATCTGGCGATCCTGAACTACATCGCCAACCACATCATCACGACCGGGCGGGTCAACCAGGATTTCGTCAAGAACCACACCACCTTCGTCAAGGGAACGGTCGACATCGGGTACGGATTGCGCCCGGACCATCCGCTTGAAGTCAAAGCCAAAGGCGCGGCGACAGCCGGCGCGACGCAGCCGATTGACTTCGAGGCCTATGCAGCCTTTGTGAAGGACTACACGCTCGAGAAGGTATCCGAGCTCACGGGCGTCGAGCGCGGCTTCCTGCAGGAGCTCGCCGAGCTCTACGCCGATCCGAAGCGCAAGGTGATGTCGCTCTGGACCATGGGCTTCAACCAGCACGTTCGCGGCGTATGGGCCAATCAGCTGCTCTACAATCTGCATCTCTTGACCGGGAAGATCTCCGAACCCGGCAATTCGCCGTTCTCACTGACGGGACAGCCGTCCGCCTGCGGCACGGCGCGCGAAGTCGGCACCTTCGCGCACCGCCTGCCCGCCGACATGGTCGTCACCAATCCCGAACACCGCAAGCACGCCGAGGACATCTGGCGCGTCCCGAACGGCATCATTCCGGAGAAGCCGGGCTATCACGCAGTCGAACAGGACCGGATGCTGAACGACGGCAAGCTGAATTTCTATTGGATCCAGGTGAACAACAATCTGCAGGCCGCGCCGAACTCTTCCCGGGAAACCTATCCGGGCTACCGGAATCCGGCGAACTTCATCGTCGTCTCCGACGCCTACCCGACCGTAACGGCGATGGCCGCCGACCTGATTCTGCCGGCGGCGATGTGGGTCGAGAAGGAAGGCGCCTACGGCAACGCGGAACGGCGTACTCACGTCTGGCGGCAGCTCGTCGACGCACCCGGCGAGGCGCGCTCCGATCTCTGGCAGATGATGGAGTTCTCCAAGCGCTTTACCACCGACGAGGTGTGGCCCGCGGAGATCCTGGCCGCCAATCCCAACTATCGCGGCAAGACCCTGTTCGAGGTTCTCTTCCGCAACGGCAACGTCGACAAGTTCCCGATAAACGAGATCCCGGCCGAGTACGAGAACCGCGAGTCAAAGGCGTTCGGTTTCTACGCGCAGAAGGGTTTGTTCGAGGAATACGCCCAGTTCGGCCGCGGCCATGGCCACGATCTCGCATCCTACGACACACTTCACACCAACCGCGGAATGCGCTGGCCCGTCGTCGACGGCAAGGAAACGAAGTGGCGCTACCGTGAAGGTCTTGATCCCTACGTCAAGCCGGGCAAGGGCGTCGACTTCTACGGCAACAAGGACGGACGGGCGCGGATTATCGCGGTGCCCTACGAACCGCCCGCGGAATCCCCCGACAAGGAATTCGACATCTGGCTGGTGACTGGCCGTGTGCTCGAACATTGGCACTCCGGCTCCATGACCATGCGAGTGCCCGAACTCTACAAGGCGTTCCCCGGCGCCCGCGTCTTCATGCATGCGGAAGACGCGCGTGCCCGGGGCATCAATGAGGGCGCGGAGGTCCGCGTGGTTTCCCGCCGCGGCGAAATCAAGAGCCGCGTCGACACCAAGGGCCGCAACCGGATGCCGCGTGGCGTGGTCTTCGTCCCGTGGTTTGATGCCAGCCAACTCATCAACAAGGTGACGCTGGACGCAACCGATCCCATTTCCAAACAGACGGACTTCAAGAAATGCGCGGTCAAGATCATTCCGGCCTGAAGCGACTTCGCACGCCTCTGGCGAGCTCACTGCTCGGCGGCTTGTTGGTGTTCATCTGCGGCGCGATCTACGCCCAGACCGCCCCCCAGAATCCGCCTCAGATCGTGCCCCGCGTGACCGGTGCAGCCTCCCCGATGGGCGACGTGCCAGCGGCGCCCCTGGCCCGACCGGTCGTCGACGACAAGCGATTGATGCGCAATTATCCGGAGCAACCGCCCATCATCCCGCACTCGATCGATAATTATCAGCTCACGCTGAAGACCAACCGCTGCCTCGATTGCCACCGACGCCAGTTCACCGAAGGCTCGGGGGCGCCGATGATCAGCGTCACGCATTTCATGGACCGCGACGGGCAAGTTCTCGCCGACGTGACGCCGCGCCGATACTTCTGCACCGCCTGTCACGTCCAGCAGACGGATGCCCAGCCGCTCGTGCCGAGCACCTTCAGGGACATGCTTCTCGTCGAACCCGGAAAGAAGTGAGAAGCCTGCATGCAGCGAGTCAGGGCACTCCTCATCTGGTTCTGGCGGATTGCCAGCCGCCCAAGCGCGCATTTGAGCCTGGGCTTCCTCGCACTCGGCGGTTTCGTCTGCGGCGTGATGTTCTGGGGCGCCTTCAACACCGCGCTGGAAGTCACCAACACCGAGAAGTTCTGCACCTCCTGTCACGAAATGCGCGACAACGTCTTCCAGGAGTTGCAGCACACGCCCCATTTCTCCAACCGCTCGGGCGTCCGCGCCACCTGCCCCGACTGCCACGTTCCGCACGACTGGACGGATAAGATCGCACGCAAGATGCAAGCATCGAAGGAAGTCTGGGGCAAGATCTTCGGCACCATCGATACCAGGCAGAAATTTCAGGCCCACCGTCTCGAACTCGCCAAGAACGAGTGGGGGCGGATGAAGGCCAACGATTCGCTGGAATGTCGCAACTGCCATTCTTCGGCGGCGATGGACTTCACCAAGCAAACGCGGCGTGCGGCGGAAATCCACGCAAAGTTTCTCGTACCCGGCGACAAAACCTGCATCGACTGCCACAAGGGCATTGCACACGAACTACCCGACATGACTGGCATCGAACCGGGCTGGCTGCCTGCGCCCGAAATGAGGGATCGTCAAAGTCAATTTGACGTTCCCGAACACGACCTCTTGCGTTATCTGGCAGCCACAAAGGCCGACCGGTAACCCGTGTGGCGAAGTAGTCTCGTCAGCTGCTTTCGGCAATATCCGAACTGGGTCACTTTTCTTGACTCCATAACGAGGATGTCCGTTCCACGCTCAGGAGCAGACATCGTTAGGCCGGCCGGGCGATTGAGCCGAAGGCATCCGCGCTACCAACTCTGGAGCAGCGATTGAACTTTCAAGCTGCGATGAGCGACAGACGCTAACGGATGATAGCGGGCTGGGATGGCCAACCGCATATTGGACAACCCATGCGTATTCTTCTCATATCGCTTTTGCTGTTTGCGACCTCCGCGGCTGCGCAACCCGCGCCTGCCATCGACTGCGTCGCGATCAAGAACTCCACCGTTCCCGTTGAGTTGGCCTATCATGGTCAGGACGGGACAAGGACAGTCGTTCAGGCCCATCTAGACACATCGGGCGGCAGGGTTGTATGGACTCACCAGACACAGCCATCCACCCGCCCAAACCCACCTGTCTTCGTGACGAAGGCAATTTATGTCGATGGAACCATCGCATCGGCGGACTGGACGACACCTTACGCCGGCAAATACTCGCATCACACATTGAAGTATACGCCTGATGGACTCCCCAGGCATTTTGATCGTCGATCTGATTTGACGTACAAGATGCGTGCGGTATCAACGGACGGTGAGAATATTACTCAAGAGAAAACCAGTACGATCTCCTACAAGTTCAAGTCGGAAGGAACAGTCGCGGTTGGATCCTGCGTTCTCCAGGTGATCCATGGCGAGAGCGAAAACACCAACGAGGCCGGCCGCACACGTCGTAGCTTTCAACTCTACTTCCCGGAGCTACAGATAATGGCCACGGCGACCGATGCGGAGCCCATTGTCGATGGTCTCAGCACGGTCCTTTCCGAGATCAAGCCGGTCAACGCCCGCAGGGCGGATTGAGCAGCGCGCCTAGTTCTCGAAACCGACGAACACCGTGGCTTCCTCGACGGACTTTCGTTCGGACACCACCGCATTGGCCGGGAAACTTTCATCCGGCCAGCCCAGCGCGATGCTTTTCATGATGACCTGATCGTCGGCTATGCCGGCGTGCTCGCGTACCACAGGTGATTGCATGATGCCCTGACTGTTGATCACGGCGCCCAGTCCGCGAGACCAGGCAGCATTGACCAGGGCGGTCGCCACGGCGCCGCAATCGAAGGGCGTATCGTCGCTGCCATCCAGCACACGGTCATAAGTCACGATCACGCATACAGGCGCGTCGAATTGACGGAAGCCGCGCAATACCCAGTCCTGGCGCCTATCCTTGTCATCGCGCGCGCCCCATTGCGGAGAATAATTGCTTGGCGACGCCGACCTGCCTGTCGCGGTGCGGACCTGCAAAGGCCTGACCGGTGCGGAATTCGCGCGACTGCGGTATGCCCGCCACCATCCGCTCGGTGTTCCCGGCGCGGATCCGGTCCAGCGGTTCGCCGGTGATGACATAGAAATTCCAGGGCTGGGTGTTCATCGACGACGGAGCGCGCATCGCCAGACCGATGATTTCCGCAATCAGCTCCTTGGGTACCGGATCGGGCTTGTAACCGCGGATACTTCGGCGACCGAGGATAACGTCATCAAACTTCATGTGTCTAAGTTTCCCGAGGTGACTTTTGAACTGGCCTGGATTTTCGCGGTTTCCTCGCCTCTGCGCAAGCCAGAGGTCGGCCGCACAAGTACGGCTCAATCCGCCGTACCAGCTGTCACCTTAATAAGATCCGATCAATGCGACATCAATGTCGGTTTGGTCATCGAGGCAAGCATGCCACGCGTCGTCCCGCCAAGAATAAATTCCCGCAGCCGGGAATGCCCGTACCCGCCCATGACAATGAGGTCGGCACCTGTGTCGGCTGCATATGACAGGATTGCATTGTAAACACCGATCTTGCTGACGGGGATGCGCTCAATCGTGGCGTTTACTCCGTGACGGGTCAGATGGGTCGCGATGTCAGCACCCGGAAGGTCTGCGCTTTTGGCGCTCTGAGTGTCCGCAACAACAATACTCGTCGTGCCGGAGCGGATAAGAAACGGCATGGCATCGGCGACCGCTCGGGCGGCTGCCCGACTGCCATCCCAGCACACCATGACATGATCGAGTTTGAGGCGCTCCTTCTGAATAAAAGGTACGATGAGCACCGGTCTTCCGGATTCGAACAGCGCTGCCTCAAGGACGATATTCGTGGTTCGATGATCCCGGTCCCCTTCAAATTGGCCAATGACGGAAAGATCGAATCGTCTTGCGATGTGCGCAAACCGGGTTGGCCCGTCGCCGACGTCAGTTTCAATTCTCCGTGTTTCGGCTGAAACGCCGGCGCGACGCGTCGCCTCGTCAAACGCGGTGGCCACGGACTCTGCGCGTTTGTGAGCTTCAACTTGCTGGGCTCGAATAAAGTTAGCGGACAGGTCAACGTCACCAACCACTGCCGGATAGAAGGCGGTCCCCATGATGTGTGCGCCGAATGTTTCCGCAACCGACAAGGCGTAATTGGAAACGCCATCTTGCGATGTACCGTAAGACAGGTTGACAAGAATATCTTTGATCATGGCTCTGCCTCCAGTGTGGTGATCGCGTAACTACGCTAATTCCAGTGCCCATCTTTATCCCGGCGGCGCACCATTCCCTTGTCCCGGGAGCTGCGTGCGGATTCGAGTAACAGGGCAAACGGGTCCACGCTGCATGCCATCGAGACACTCCTGATCCGGCCGTCACCAGATGGCGGTCAGGCTGAGACTTCAAGCGATCGTGTCAGCGGTTGATGAAATCACGATCGGTCATCCGTTCCCAGGCTGCAAACGAGATCACCAATATACGGGACGGAAGTTCGATTTGATCGCTCTGTCTCCATGAGTGCAATGTGACTAAACGTATCAGTGCCGATCGCCTGCATTGATTCCTCGTGTCGCACGCGCGACATTGCCAAAATGCAAATGCATTGCTCAAAACTCAAAATGTCATCTTTGCCTTCCGTATTTTTGGGCGATTTCAGAAAAAATATCACGAACCCGCAAAATCCTGCGGCGTGAAGTTGAGGTCGAGCACCTTCCATTCGCCGTAACGGTCGACCGGCAGCATCGCATAGGGCTGGCAGGCTTCCAGCGCGCTGATGGCGCTGCGCATCAACAGCGGGCCCTTGGCGGAAGCGCTGGCCTCGATCAGCTGCGGCTCCGCCGCGAGCTTGCCGTCCTGGCCCATGAACACGCGCAGCTTGACCTTGACGTCGTCGGAGCCTTTCAACGCGGGCGGAAGTTTCGAGCAGGTCCGCAAGTGCCGCCGGAACGCCGCGACGACGCTTGAATTGACGTCGGCGGACGTGGTCGCGGGTGCGTCGAAATTGTCTTTGCCCTTGTCGCCGGATGACGGCGCGCTCGGCGAAATCGGCGGCGGCAGACCGAGCAGGACGTTGTATTTGAGTGTCAGGTCAGGCTCGGGCGGCTTGTAGGCCGGTGTCTGCGTCACCGCTTGCGGTGGCGCGGCCGGCTGCGGCGCCGGGCTCGGTGCGGCCAACGCCTGCTTCTGCGGCGGCGGCGGAGGTGGTTGTTGAACCGCAGGTGGTTGAACCGCAGGCGCCGGCGGGACGGGCTTGTCGAGCGCGGTGAAATCAGGTTGCGGCGTCGGCGTCGCAACCGGTTCGGGCGTCTTCTCGATGTCGGCCTTTTCGGGGATATCCTGCTTTTCAGGGATATCTTGAGGCGCGACGATATCGACCGCGATCGATTCAGGCGTCACAGCGCCGAACGGGTGCACGTCGGAGAACACGAGCAGCAACGCCAGCAGCGACAGATGGGCAATCGCCGATGCGGTCATGTCCGAAGGTATGATCTGGCGCAGGTTCATCGTACCAAGACAATCGATGGACTTCGAGCATACCGCCCGGTGCGACCGCCGCTCAATCCCATTTCGGCGCAAAGCCGAAATTGGTGAGCCGGCCGCTGGCGCTGCCCATCCCGGAAATCTCGCGCATGTCATCGTCCGACAGTTCGAAATCGAATATCTCGATATTTTCAGACAGCCGCTCCAGCTTCGACGTCCGCGGGATCGCCGCCACGTTCTGCTGCACCAGCCAGCGCAGGCACACTTGCGCTGATGTCTTGCGATAGCGGTCGCCGATCCGCAGCAAGGTCTGGTCGTTCTTGACGCGGCCCTTGGCGACCGGGCTATAGGCCACCAGCGCCATGCCATGGCGCGCGCAGGCTTCCCTCACCTTGGCCTGGTCCAGATAGGGATGGTATTCGACCTGGTCGCAGACCAGCGGCTCCGGGCACGCCGCCACCGCCTCCTCGATCAGGGCCACGGTGAAATTGGAAACGCCGATATGCCGGGCAAGCCCAAGCTGCTTGACCCGCGCCAACGCGCCCAGCGTCTCCGACAGCGGCACCTGCGGATTGGGCCAGTGCAGCAGCAACAGGTCGATCTCGGTCAGGCGCAATCTGGCGAGACTTTCCTTCGCCGATCGCTCGAGATCGTTGGGCGCGAAATGCGTGGTCCAGATTTTCGTCGTGACGAACACCTCGCCGCGCTTGACGCCGGAGCCGCGCAGCCCCTCGCCCACTTCGCGTTCGTTCTCGTAGACCTGCGCGGTGTCGATGTGCCGATAGCCGAGCCGCAACGCCTGCTCGACCAGGCGCGCACAGGTTCGTCCGCGCAATTCCCAGGTGCCGAGCCCGATCGCCGGGATTTTTGCGCCGTTGGCTTCGATGAAATGCATCGCCCATTATGGGCCGTCGGCAGCTCAGTGCCAACACATAACGGTTTCGAGCGAGGTGGATTGCGGCTCGCACGGCAATCAAGTTTACGCAGATTGCGTAGACTTATCTGCGGTAGAAAACGCGTCAAAAGAGTCTGGGCCGTGTACCCATGAACCCGGCGGCGTGATGCGACGAAGGCCACGTCCGCTCCGCCCGTAAGGCGACCAAGTTCGTGCGACCGCGCAATATGTCGCTCGCCTCCAGGATGCGAGCCACACCGGCACATCCCTTGATTTGGCGCGATTTCTGTGGTAGCTACGCTTCATGATCAACGTCGTGCGCACCGCGAACCGTAAAAACGTAACCCGCTCTCGCTGGGCCGTGGAAGGAGTCGTGCGCTAGAAATTCGACGACGCGATCTTTTCACCAGGCCCCGCCGGCATCGGACGGGGCCTTTTGTTTGGCCATGCTCCCTGCCGGCGCAACAGCAGGAGCATCCGATGCCACCCCAACAGACGAACATCACATCCGGGACCGAGCGCGATGCCGCAGGGCTCGGCCTCGACCTGCCCATCGCATTGGCGAGAGACGCCATGGACGAGGCTCTGGCAGCAGCGCGCTTCAATGCGTCCATTGCAACGCTCGATGACGCCTTGTCGGAAAGGGATGCTGCTGGACCAACGGCCGCATCGACGCGGAACGTCCTCGGCTTGCTCAAGCGATATTGGCGTGCGTTTCAGGAACGGCGCCAACACCAGCGCTTACGGGCCGGTTTGGCCAACCTGAGTGACAGGGATCTGATGGACATCGGCCTGACGCGCGGTGAGATCGACCACATCACACCTCAACGCGCTATCGACAGGATTAGAGATAGCGCGATTTACCTATTGAACCGCGGTGGGATGTAGCTGATCACCGTCACATGCGGACTGCGCTTCGCAAACAAGCGGCGGTCAGCGCGGCTGCTTGCCTTCGTTCAGCTAGCGTCAATCAGGCTATGGCCGCGCCTTGGTGAGTCCGCGTCCTAGATGGTAGCCGGTTCCGTGGCGAGCGCCGCGAACACGGTCTCCGGCGAATGGGCGATGACGGCAAGCAGCGCCCGCGCCGGTCCGCGCGGCGCGCGTTTGCCCTGCTCCCAGTTCCGGATGGTCTCGACCGGCACCCCGAGCCGTGCGGCGAATTCGAGCTGGGTCAGGCGTGAGCGGCGGCGCAGATCGCGCACGGCCAGGAGCGGCGGTGGGTCCGCCGCTGGTGCGGAGGCCAGTTCCGACATCGCGCTCGCCGGCGCGAGCGGGAACTCCTGCCCGTCCCGCAGTTCCACGATCCGTCCGTCTGCCTTGAGCCGCAAGCGCTGCATGTTCGATTCCCGATCCGGGAATCATCGGCCAAGCGCGTTAAGGCCCGATTAACGATACTGGCCACACCCCTTGCTCATTTCAGCCCGAACCACAGCGTGGCGATGCCGAGGAACGAGAAGAAGCCGACCACGTCGGTGATCGTGGTGACGAAGGTGCCGGACGCCACCGCCGGATCGGCCCGCACCCGGTCCAGCACGATCGGGACCAGGATGCCGCCCAGCGCGCCGGCGATCAGGTTGCAGATGATGGCGAGCCCGATCACGATGCCGAGGCCGGGGATCTTGAACCACGCCACCGCAGCGACGCCCGTGATAACGGCAAAGGCGAGCCCGTTGACGAGACCGACCATCGCCTCGCGCAAGACCACGCGGAGCGCGTTGTTGGAATGAAGTTCGCGGGTGGCCAGCGCCCGCACCGCCACCGTCATGGTCTGGGTCGCGGCGTTACCGCCCTGGCTCGCCACGATCGGCGCCAGCACGGCCAGCGCCACCATCTTTTCCAGCTGGCCTTCGAACAGGCCGAGCACCGAGGATGCCAGAAACGCAGTCGCCAGATTGACCAGCAGCCAGTTGAAGCGGGCGCGCGCGATGGTCCAGACGGTGTCGGACAATTCTTCGTCGCTGGTGACGCCGCCGAGCGCCTTCAGGTCCTCATCGGCCTCTTCCTCGATCACGTCGACGACGTCGTCGATGGTGATGACGCCGACCAGCCGGTTGGTGGTATCGACCACGGGGGCTGCGACCAGATTGTATTTGCCGAACATCCGCGCGACCTCTTCCTGGTCGTCGAGCACGGAGACGCGGCGGCGGTCTTCCTCGATCAGGTCGGCGAGCGGCACCGGCCGCCTTGCCCGCAGCAGCGTGTCGAGCGAGACGGCGCCCTGCCAGTGCTGGTTGCCGTCGACCGCGTAGATTTCATAGAACCGTTCCGGCAGGTCCGGGGTGTCGCGCATGTAGTCGATCGCCTGCCCGACGTTCCAGTCCGGCGGCACCGCGATGAATTCGGACTGCATCCGCCGGCCGGCGGAGTTTTCCGGATACAGCAGGCTGCGCTCCAGCGCGTCGCGCTCGGACGGCGGCAGCTTTTCGAGGATTTCTTCCTGGTCCTCCTCGTCGAGGCCTTCGAGCAGTTCGACGGCGTCATCCGATTCCAGTTCGCGAACGCCCTCCGCAACCGTCTGCGGTTCGAGCTCTTCGAGGATTTCCTCGCGAACGGCGTCGTCGACCTCGTTCAGCGCCGAGAAGTCGAAATCGGTGCCTGTCAGCTCGACGAGATGGACGCGGTCGTCGGGTTCGAGGGCGCCGATCAAATCGCCGAGATCGGCCTCGTGCAACTCGGCGACGACCTCACATAGCAAGGGGCGATCGGCGGCCTTGATGGCGCGCGTGATTTCCTCGACAAACTCGTGGCGGATCTGGCCCTCTTCATCCCGCATCAAGGCGGGATCGAGCGCCGACCCGTCAACGGGTCGCGCGGCGGCTTGGGCAACGTCGATATCCTCGGCCATGCCGCGCCTCGCCGGTTTGACAGAACTTGCGTTTGAGTTATCGCTGCACGCATTACCCAATCGGCAACGCAAAGCGCAATGCTAAAGATGCACAACGGCGAATGACCCCAGGATTCACCAGGACGCTCTGCGCAGCCGTCGCGGCCGCGACGGTGTGGGCCACAGCGGCCACGGCCGCCGAATGCCCGCGCAAGGACGCGCTCGGCACCTCACGGGTTCTGCGCGTCGATGCCGCTACCTCACCGCGCGTCGGCCTGAAGAGCTTTCCGCAGACCCTGCCGCTGCAAGACCACGAGGTGGTCCTGACCTTCGATGACGGGCCGTGGCCGGGCACGACGCCCCAGGTGCTGGCCGCGCTCGCGCGCGAATGCGTGCTCGCCACCTTCTTCCTGATCGGCAGGTCGGCTTCGGCGCACCCGGAACTGGTGCGCAGGATTGCAGCCCTTGGCCACACGGTCGGGCACCACACCTGGTCGCATCCCAATATCAAACACATGAAGCCGGATGCGGCCGTGGCCGACATCGACAAGGGCTTTGCAGCGGTTGAAAAGGCGCTTCACGGCACCGCCACGACGACCCCGGGGATCGCGACGGCGACCCCGAGCACGCCGTTCTTTCGCTATCCCTATTTCGAGATGACGCCGGCGACGCTGGACCTGCTGCAAAACCGCGGCATATCGGTGTTCGGCGCCGACCTCTGGGCCAGCGACTGGGAGCCGATGAAACCGGCCCAGCAGTTGAAGCTGCTCACCGAGCGGCTGCAGGCCGCCCGCAAGGGGATCATTCTGCTGCACGATCCCAAGGCGCAAACCGCGGCCATGCTGCCGGCGTTCCTGCGCTATCTGAGAGACAACGGTTACCGCGTGGTCCATATCGTCCCGGCAGCCGCGGCGGCCACCGCCAGGGCTGTCCAAAACCCGAAATAAGTGTGGTATTTCGGCTATTAAGGCGGCATTCATGGCCCGCCGTTAAGGATTGCAAACAAGGCATTTTTCGAGTGAACCGAATACCGGTCCGCGCGGACCAACGTTCGATTGGGAATGAAGCCGGGGTTCTATGATCGCTAGCGCAGGTATGGGGCTCCGTCAGCGGGCATCGCTTACTTTTTCAGCCGCAATTTCAGCCGCAATGTTTCTGGGAATGCTGACCGGCGTCTCGGCGCAGGCCGCCCCGGCCGCCAATTGCCCCGGGCATCCCGACGCGATCGGCACGTCGCGCACGCTGGTGGTCGATCCGCGGCAATATCCGCTGATCGGCACCATGCAATATGCCAAGACGCTGCCGCTGGAAGATCATGAGGTGGTGCTGACCTTCGACGACGGTCCGCTGCCGAAATACAGCAACCAGATCCTCGATATCCTCGCCGCCCATTGCGCCAAGGCGACCTTCTTCCTGGTCGGACGGCAGGCGAACGCCAACCCCGAGGGCGTGCGCAAGATGCGCGATGCCGGCCACACCATCGCCACCCATACCCAGAACCATCCCGGGAACATGAACCGGCTTTCGATCGATGGCGCCAAAAAAGAGATCGAGGACGGCATCGCGTCGATCACATCAGCGCTCGCCGACGGCACCGCGCCGTCGCCGTTCTTCCGCATTCCGGGCCTCGGCCGTTCCGATGTGATCGAGGCATATGCCGAAGCAAAAGGCCTGCAGATCTGGAGCGCCGATTTTCCTGCCGACGACTGGCGGCCGGTCTCATCGCAGCGCGTCTATGATCTCGCGATGCAGCGGCTCGAGGCCAAGGGCAAAGGCATCCTGCTGCTGCACGACATCCAGGCGCGCACCGTCGCAGCCTTGCCGCGAATCCTGAGCGATCTGAAAGCCCGCGGCTACCGCCTCGTCCATGTCGTGCCGGCGACAGCGGACCGGCCGGCGACGCCGACCGAGCCGTCGCAATGGCAATTGCATCCGATATCGGAGCAAGTGGCGACGTCACGCTGGCCCAAAATTCCGAATTTTGCCTATACCGCGACCGCGGCCCTGCCTGCGCCCGCGTTGTCGGACTCCGATTGGCGCAATACGGCCCCAGTGGATCGCGCGCAGCGGCGCGCGTTGCGCGACGCCTTGTGGTCGCGGCAGGTGACGCTGGTGCTTGACCCGCCCGCGCTGCCGGTCCCGGCGCCTGGCGTGTTCAAGCTCCCGGAATCGATCCGCGTGACGATGCTGTATTCGCCGCCATCCGCCCGCAAGGTAGAGCCGACCGCGCCTGCCGCGCACGAAGTGTCCGCCAAGCAGGCGGCACGCCCTGCCAAGCACGCAAAACATGGCGGCAAGGGCGCTGCCAAACATGCGCAGGTCAAGCCGGCCAAGAAGGTCCGCATGGCCGGCCTGAAGAAGCGCTAGCCCGCCGCCGACTGCGCACGGCCCAGCAACCCGCGCTGCTCGGCCACCGCGTGCGCTTCGTCGAGCGCCGCTGCCACGGCGTCCATCATCTCGTCGATCTGCTCCGCCGTGATGATCAGCGGCGGGCAGACGAACACCGCGTCGGGACCGGCGCGGACGATGACGCCGCGCGCCATCGCGCCCTGCTGGATCAAGGCGCCGATGCCTTCGGCCGGCGGCAGCGGCCGGCGTGTGGCCTTGTCGGCGACCAGTTGCAGCGCGCCAATCAATCCGACGCCGCGCGCCTCGCCCACCAGCGGATGCGAGCCGAGCGCGCGCAGCCGCGATTGCAGATGCGGTGCGAGCGCTTTCACCTGCGAGACGATGTCGCGCTCCTTGTAGATGCGCAGCGTTTCCAGCGCGACGGCAGCGGCGACGGGGTGACCCGCATAGGTGAAGCCGTGGGCGAAATTGCCGAGCTTGCCGGCATGCGCGGTGATGACCTCGGCGATGGTGTCGCTGATAACAGTGGCCGAGATCGGCAAATAGGCCGATGACAGCGCCTTGGCGACGGTCATGATGTCGGGCTCGATGCCGAACGTATCGCAGCCGAACATCTCCCCGGTGCGGCCGAAGCCGCAAATCACCTCGTCGGCGATCATCAGGACGTCGTATTTGCGCAGCACCTGCTGGATGCGCGGAAAGTAATCGGCCGGAGGCACGATGACGCCGCCTGCCCCGTTCACCGGCTCGGCGATGAAGGCGCCGATCGTATCCGGCCCCTCGCGAATGATCATGTCTTCCAGATTGGCGACGAGACGGTCGACGAACTGCGCCTCGCTCTCGCCAGGGCGGCCGTACAAATAATGGCTCGGGCAGTCGGTCCGCAGTATGCCGCCGACCGGCAGATCCCATTCGGTGTGGTTGGCGGGCAGCCCGGTCATGCTGCCGGAAAACACCGTGATGCCGTGATAGCCGCGCACGCGGCCGATGATGCGCTTCTTGCGCGGCCGGCCCAGCGCGTTGTTGTAGAACCAGACGATCTTCGCCGCCTGGTCGTTCGCCTCCGAGCCGGAATTGGCGAACAGCACCTTGCCGAGCCCCTTGGGCACGATCTTGAGCAGCTCTTCGGCCGCCTCGATGCTGGGCTCGGTCGAGCGGCTGTTGAAGATGTGGTAGGTCGGCAATTGCTCCATCTGGCGGCGCGCGGCCTCGACGAGGCGCTTTTCGCTGAAGCCGAGCGAGGTGCTCCACAGCCCGGCCATGCCCTCGAGATAGCGCTTGCCGGTTTCGTCGTAGACATAAACGCCCTCGCCGCGCGCGATGACGAGCGGCCCGTCGGTCTTGTGCTTGTCAAGATTGGTATAGGGATGGATCAGCGAGGCGACATCGCGAGCCGCGAGGGAGTTGGGTCTGCCCGTCATTGGATTAATGCTCCGATTCTTGTTGATCGGTGGGAGCAGACCACGAAAAGCGTGTTCCCGCCATTTCGCATTCTAGAGCCTTTTCCGTTCCGATTGAATCGGAACGGGGCTCTAGATTCTTGATTTGACGCGTTTTCTTGACGCGAACCGGTATCCACTTCGCTGGAAAACGCTCTGCCCTCAGCCGCCGCGGGCCGACAGGAATCCGTTGAGGAAACTGCCGAGATTGCGGCGCAGGGCGTCGACAGCATAGCCGCCTTCCTGGATGATGACGCTGGGCAGCTTTTGCGCCCCGATCCGCGCCCCGATGGCGCCGAAGCCCGCGGTGGTGACCCGCATCATTTCTGACGAATCTTCCTCGAATGCATCGAGGCCGAGTGCCACGACGCAAGCTTCCGGCTGAAACGCCCTGACAGCTGCGAGCGCGTGGTCCAGGGCTGCCAGATAGGGCTCGTCAGTGGTGCCTAGCGGCAGCGGCAGATTGAGGTTCTTGCCGAGCCCCTCGCCCTCGCCGCGCTCGCCGGCATAGCCGACCTGCCAGGGATAGCCGGTATTGGGATCGCCATGGATCGAGACGGTCAGGACGTCGCCGCGTTCCCAGAAGATGCCCTGCGTGCCGTTGCCATGGTGCACGTCGACGTCGAGCACCGCGACGCGGGCGAACCGGCCGCGCAGATGCTGGGCCGCGAGCGCCGAGTTGTTCAGGTAGCAATAGCCGCCGGCCAGATCGGCATAGGCGTGGTGACCGGGCGGTCGGCACAGCGCGTAGCTTTCGGACGCGCCGCTGCGCACGGCGTCAGCCGCTTCCAGCGCGCAATTCGCCGAAGAGGCGATCGCGCGCCAGCTCTGCGGGCCGATCGGCACCGAATTGCCCGAGAGGAAGAAGCCGAGCTGGCCTTCGAAACTTGTCGGCAGCGTCTTCATCTGCCGCATGGCATAGCTGTTGGCCAGCACGAACGGGCCGCGCGGCTGCGGCAAAGTCTGCCAATTGTCGTAGGCATTGGCGAGGAAATGGATATAGCGCGGGTCGTGCACGCTGAGCAGCGCGTCGCGGCCAAAGTCGCGCGGCGTGCGGATCTCGTGCGCGCCATCGCGCAACGCGGCCAGCAATTGGTTGGCCCGCTCGGGCGATTCCCGCACCGCGATTTTCACGCCGCGCGAGATGAAATGATCGGGATCGTGCAGCGCGTTGTCATCCGAATAGACAGCCAGCATCGGACAGGTAACTCCTCGCATTGTCGCGCTCCGCGCAGACTCGCGCTTCGCGCGGAGCAAGTTCTATGCCGCGCAGCGCTTCCCGCATGCATGGCATAGCGGCAAAGCTGCCGCCAACCATGCGACGCAGATCGAGAAAGTCAAAAAAAAATGCGCCGAATTTTCGTTCAGTTCGTCACGATCTTGGCGATGCAGAGCAGGATGACGAGGGCAAGGAACAGCAGGTCGATATAGGCCTTGATCTCGCCGGCGTGGCGAAGCCCGCTGACCTCGGTGACGATCTGCTTGCGCGAGGCCGCGGCGGCAGCGGCCGAGCTCGGCCCCTCGGCGGCGACCTTGGCCAGACGCCGCGCCTCGATCTCCAGCCGCTCGATGCGCTGAAAGAAATAAAACGAACGCAACGCAGAGGCGGCATGCATGGCGGCATAAACCAGCACGAGGATCGCCACCACCGCGCGCTGCGGATATTTGTCCAGGAAGTTAAGGGCGAAATAGACCAGCGCCAGGAACACGAAGTTGGAGACGAATCGATAGGCGTAGCCCAGGAAAATCATTCACGTGCCCCGGATAGATTTGGAAGTGCCGAATTACGGTCATCGGACCGGGTAGCCGGCGATGCCCTGTTGTTTTACGCGAACGGTGTAACAGCAAGGCTACTTCCGCCTGCCCCGGCGATTCCCAACGGTTTCGCCACTGTGGCACTGAGAAGAATCACGTGTTTCCACCGAATCGATTGGGTTGGGCCCAAACTGCATGATTTGTGGTGCGCTCGGAGGAAGTCGGATTACCCTAGCACATCAAGGTCTTGTCGAAAGGTGCGGGCAAAAGACGGCCCTTGAACGCGAAAGACTATTTTGAGGCGCCCCCGCACCGACGGGTCTGATATCGTCTGCGCTCGTTATTCGCAATTACGCTCGATGAAGGTGTTAGCGCTCTCACCCAACGACGGCACCAAGGCACGAACCGTAAAGTTTCCCGCCTCCCCTAAGGCCCCATAGCCGAGCAGACAACCGAAATGATCCGCTTTTGGACCTCGTTAGACCAATTTGAGTCATCCCAAAAAATTGTGGAATATGAAATGGAACAGTGGGACAGCGACCGCGGCGGGTTCCGTCGTTCGGCCGCAGCGCGTGGCTTCTTCAACCACTTAGCCGCCACCGAGCGGCCCCTTTTTTTGGGAATATTCGTTGTGACCCGGCTCAAGACCTAGAAGATGGACCCAATGTCAGCGATCGTAATGATCGCAACGGCTTAAGTCGAAAGTGCGGGAAATAGGGGCTTTGAAGCTCAATCCTTATTTTGAGCACCTCCCGCACGCGTGCCTTTTAATCATAGGGTCGAGGGTTCGAATCCCTTCGCGCTCACCAATACCCAAATTTATTCATATATTTACGTGCTGCCAGGCGTGCTCGTGCCCGTTGAAAAACATTTGGAGGCAACGCTTCGCCCGTGCCTTCCCTCGTTGTAAGAAAGCTTCGTGAATGTGAGGAATTGCAGCTTGACCGAAGATTCCAAGGTCGTGGTGATCGAATTGAACGCGCGACGTCTCCAGTCTGACGCAGAAGGCTTCGCGCGCCTTGGAAAGCTTCATGAAGAAATGTCCACGTTGGCGGGCAAAGAAATCCGAGTGAACATGTCGCGGGTCAACTGGATGGATGGGCACCTCGCATCTGCCTTCGCAATAGTCGCCCTACATGCCAAATTGAGGAACAACGCAGTTCGCTGCATGGAAACAAGGCCCAACGTCAGGCTTGTGCTTCAGAAGAACGGCCTGTTTCGCAAGAAGGTGGAGGATCGTTCAAACACCGCAATGCCCGTCCGCATATTTGGATTGGAGGACGGAGTTGCGTTCTCTCAATACGCCCGTCTCCATTTGAGTAGGAGTGAACGACCACAGATGAGCGCGGCGCTCGAGAATAAATTTTACGAAGGGGTAGACGAGCTTTTTGCCAATTCTGCACTTCACTCTCGATCGCAGACGGGAGTGGTAGTTTGCGGTCAGTTTTACCCAAGAATGAAACTGCTTGATTTTTCTATCGTGGATGGCGGGCGTACAATAGCTGGCTCTTTACGAGAATCAGGTATCGTGCGGCACTCTGACTCAGAAGCCATTGAATGGGCGGTGATCAGCGGCAACACCACGCGCCAAGGTGACATTCCCGGGGGATTAGGCTTAAAGGTGCTTCGGGACTTCATTCGGATGAACAGTGGAAAGTTAACGATCGTGTCCGGTTCGGGATTGTGGTCGCAAAGCCACAAGGGAGTCATAAAGGAGCGTTTGACGCAACCTTTTCCTGGAACCTCGGTCGTATTAGAGATCAACACCTCAGATGAACACCAGTACGACTTCGTCGACGGACCAAACCCCACCGAGATTTGGTAACAATGGCGCTAATAACTATTCAGATCGCAAGCGTGGTTGGAGGGGGCATTTGTGTCGCCGCGTCAGACGGTAACAAGGTCCATGACGAAATTCTCGCCGCATTCAAAGCTCACCATCGTGTCGAGCTGTCCTTTCAGAATGTGACCCGCATGACGACGGCCTTTCTAAACGCCGCCGTAGGACAGCTGTACGGCGAGTTTTCTGAGGACCAGCTCAGAGCTATGTTAGCCCCACCTGCTCACGCTGAACCTTGGCATCTAAAGCGGCTGAAACTCGTCGTTGACCGCGCTAAAACGTATTTCCGTGATCCAAAAGCTGCGACTAAAGCCTTTCGTGAGGTAACAGGTTTAGGTGATGAGCAAGACGATTGACGCAAAGGCGGTGTCCATAAAAGGCCGGCGCGTGCTTTTCGACGCAAATATTTGGCTTATTCTGAATGGCTATTCCGGTTCTGCACCTCATCGTGCCGACATTTATAGCGAGTCCTACAAGAAACTGCTGGCAAACGGGAATACTGTCGTAGTGAATGACTACATTCTCGGCGAGTATTGCAACCGCTGCTGCAAACTTGAATATGAATCGCACAAGCGATGCTCAGACAACCCGGATAGATTTCCGTCCTACAAAGAGTATCGAAAGACGCGTGAATTCCTTCCTGTGATGGAATCCGTACGCGATGACTGTCTGAACATTCTCGATGATTGCGAGTTTGTGGCGGTAAAGGGCGATCACTACGACATCGCCGAAATACTGAACAAATTCTGCGACGGATCGATGGACTTCACGGATATGATTACAACGAAGTATTGCGCATCTGAGGATGTGGTGTTGATGACAGACGACCGCGACTTTGTTGGATGCAACCTGGAAATTATAACCGCGAATAAGCGACTTTTGGATCAATAGCTGTGTTTAGCGGCAAAGCGCCACCACCACCACCCGAAACGATCGCTCGCTTGCGTGCTAGCATGCGTACCGCGATATCAGATGCGCGACGACGGGAGGAGAAAAAGGGCAAGAATGGTCGTGTCGCGGCAAAAATAACGATCACTCTTGAGGAAGTAATGGCGAAACTGAAGCAGCATAATTATTGCTGCGCGGTGACGGGACTGCAGTTCTGGCAAGATGATGCTGAAAAATCCTATCGACCAACGAGCCCCAGCATTGACCGCCTAAATCCAATTGGTGACTACACCGCCGAGAACACGCGCATTGTCCTCTATGGTGTCAATTCCCTGCGAGGATGCGGGAGCGACGCGGATATGATGCGGATAGCTCAGGCGATTGTGAGACGCGTGCCGTGAGTGACAAGCCGAAAAGCGGGCGGATACTAAGGGACCTGCGTCAAGTGGAAGCAGAAGAAGAACGGTTGGCCCGATTCGACGAATGGGTCGAAGAAATGCGCCACGCCGGCTGCGTCGATCCCGAGGACCCGGTGGAACTTGCAAATTTTCAGGCAGAGCTAGACCGCGAGTCTGACGAAATTTATCGCTCCTTCCAAGCTTTTGAGCAAATGGAACAAGACGAAAGAGCCGAACTCCAGCAAATAAGGGATCGGCGCCCGCTTGGCGTCCCCCCGCCGATCGAACCTCGGAGTATTCACTCTCAGCTGCCTCAACCTGCTTGGAAGCGGAAGCTGCGGCCGTGACCCTCTCGGCATCGTCGAACAAGGACTCCGGCTAACCCCGCCAAAGTCTTTTGAAACAACTCACCCCGCCTAACCGATTCGCGTCGGTGCGACCGGACCACGGCGACTTCCGGTCTACCCCGGTGAACGGACATCGTCAGAGCCGGTCGGCAGGTCCGTTTCGTGGCATGAAGAGACATGCCGTGAGCCGTTGCTCAAACGACAAGCGCCCAATTTAGAAATCGAGCTTCCCTTGTATCGATTCTACTCCTGCCCTGGCGCAGGCTTCGTCGGCATCGCCTCCGGGCGCTCCCGAGACGCCAATCGCGCCGACCAGCGAACCGCCTGCCTCGACGACGAGTCCGCCTCCAATAACAACCACGCCCGGAAGATTGCGAATTCCCGCCTGCATCATGCCGGGCTGACTGATGGTGAACAGGTTGCTGGTGCTACTGCGGAAGGTTGCCGCCGTCCACGCCTTGCTCGATGCCGTCGCGGGCGTATGAGCCCCGGCATAGCGATCGCGCAGCATCACTTGTGTTACGCCGAAGCGATCGACGACGGCTATCGCGACCTGGTAACCGCGCTGCTGACAATTCGCGAGGGCGGATTGGGCTAGTTCGAGAGCGATTCCGGGGGCCAGGGATTTGTAGGTAACGAGCGAATCCTGCGCGAGGCACGGCGTCGAAATCAGAAGAGCGAAACCTGCCAGCAGATGTACATAACCGTTGCTGTCCATAACCGATCCTGTTCAGCGGGCCTTAGCCGCCGCTTGATGTTGCATTCGTCGCCCTGCTGAATTATGACGTGCCCAGGGGAAGTACAGTCTCCCCTTGAGGCTTCGGTCCAAGAACTGTGCAGCACTCGACTCGTCGAGGCAATATGCACATGGACGAACGAATGCCGCCATTTCCTCCAAACGAACGCAATCTGCAGCCCGCTTCTGGCCAGATATCAGCCGCCGTCGATTTGGCGCGCGCTGGGCTTTCAGCGGCGAGATTCAGGGGAGCCGTCATTGCGGCCACGCTTTTCCTCACGGGAGTTAACGATATGTCAAACCACGCGATCAGTTTCGAGAGCACCGGGATCGGTGTTGCGCCCGAGGGCTGGACGGTGACCCTGACAGG